>CAUJGS010000026.1 GCA_963170185.1 Bdellovibrionota bacterium | reverse complement strand
ACACGCATCTCGTGAGTTACGCGCAAGTGGTTCATCCTCTGGAAAATGGAAAACTCGCGGCACCTATTAGGCAGTCGGCAAATGGTGGAGGTGCGAAATGATGCTGTTTAAAATCGCGTGGCGAAATCTCTTTCGTAATCGACGTCGCACAGCCGCGAGTCTTTTTACCGTCGCGTTTGGCGCCGCCGGAATTTTGATTTTCCAGGGATTCAACGAAGGGATTTTTAAGTCCTATCGCGAGAACACCATTCGTGTGCGCTATGGGCATGGCGAGGTGTTTCCACGTGGATATCTCGAGAAAAAGTCGGAAGAACCTTGGCGCGACTGGTTTGAAAATGCGGAGCAGCTTGAAGCGACGATAGCAAAAGTGCCTGGCGTGAAGACGGTGTTTCCGCGCGTGACCTTTTATGCCTTTTTGACCCGAGGTGGGATCACATTGGCTGGTCGTGGTGAGGGCGTGATCGCTGAAAGAGAGGCGAAGTTCTTTTCTTCCATGAACTTCGTGGAAGGGACCGATTTGGCCGAAGCGGCTGACCCAGCAAGCGCTATCATTTTGGGTAAAGGGCTTGCGGCCTCATTGAATGCGAAGCCGGGTGATTCGATCACAGTACTTGGTCAGACCGTCAACGGACAGATGAACGGGCTTGAGCTTACCGTGAGCGGGATCTTTCACACCGGTTCGAATGAGTTCGACAGCACATTCTTTCGAACGCAGCTTGGGCCCGCTCAGGCGCTACTTGATACGACTCGTGTCGAGAAGTTTTCTTTAGAAACCGAAGGCATGGAGGTCTGGCCTCAGGTGGATCGTGCGATCGAGGCGGCTATTCCGCAGGCGGAAGCTCGTTCGTTTGATGACCTCGACAAGATCTACTACGGAAACGCGGTGAACTTTTTGAACTCGCAGTTCGCGTTCATTCGCCTGATCATGCTCGTTATCGTGGGTCTTGGCATCTTTAACACGATCGCCACGGGGTTGATCGAGCGCTCTGGTGAGATCGGGGCGTTGAGAGCCAATGGAGAAGCTCGGTCGCGGGTGTTCTCGATACTTTTTATCGAAAGCGCGTTGCTCGGGCTTTTGGGAGGAGCGTTTGGTATCGTGTTGGCCGTCGTGATTCAGCACACGGTATTGGCTCGCGGGGTGCCGCTTCCGCCAGGCCCTGGAATCACACGTTCATTTTTGATCTTCCTGGAGATTTTGCCAACACACTATCTTCAGGCGCTTGTGCTGCCGGCGCTTGCGACTGTGATTGCGTCCGTCGTGCCGATCAACCGTCTGGTGAAGACACCGATTCCCGCGCTCTTGCGCCAGAATCTTTAGCGCGGAATCAAGACGGTGTCTTGGGCCACCCCGTGGGCCGCTGTTGCTTTTGCGGCGTCCTCGGGTTGCGAGCCGCTGGGGTAGTCGAGGTTGTAGTGGATACCGCGAGACTCTTTGCGCGCTTGCGCACAGCGAACGGTGAGGTCCGCCACCGTTGCGATGTTGCGTAGCTCGATGGCGTCCGGATGAAGTTTTCCAGCATGATCGCGCTCGATCTCATCCAAGATGACTTTGAGTCGCGCGCGCGCGGCCTCGAGACGTCGATTCGATCGCACGATTCCAACGTAGTTCCACATCAGGCGGCGAATTTCTTCCCACATATGAGTGATCGCGACTTGCTCTTCGTCCTGAGCGCCAGAGGAAGAAAAAGTCGAAGCCGTTGCGGTAAAGACCGACGCAGACGGACGAACGGCTGTCGACGAGCGAGTCGTTTGCGCAAGTGAGCTATTTGGAAGAAGTCGAATCACATCTTTGGCGGCGCGATCGGCGAAAACGAGACACTCAAGCAGTGAATTCGAGGCCAAGCGATTGGCGCCGTGAAGTCCCGTACAGGCCGTTTCGCCAGCGGCATAAAGGCCCTCGAGATCCGTGCGGGCGTTTTCATTGGTGATAACTCCGCCACAAAGATAGTGCGCGGCCGGTACGATGGGGATCGGCTCTTTGGTGAGGTCGATTCCAAGTTCCAGGCACTTTTTGTAGACCACGGGGAAGCGTTCGCGAAGATATTCGGCCGGGCGATGCGAGATATCGAGATACATGCAATTGGCGCCGGTTTTTTTCATCTCCGCATCAATCGAACGCGCGACGATGTCGCGAGGGGCAAGCGAGCCGAGCTCATGATAGCGCTTGGCAAAAGCTTCGCCAGAGCGATCGACAAGTTCGCCCCCTTCGCCGCGAATCGCCTCGGTGATCAAAAAGTTTCGCGCCTCCGGGTGATAGAGACAGGTCGGGTGAAATTGCATGAACTCCATGTTCGCGACGCGCGCACCGGCTCGCCAAGCCATCGCGATTCCGTCGCCGGTGGCTCCCGACCAGTTTGACGTGTAGAGGTAGGTTTTCCCGGCGCCGCCCGTTGCCAGCATCGTAAACCGCGCCGTGATTTCGAAATCGCGCCAGTTTGGTCGGTCAAAAACGTGGGCACCGATAACTCGCTTCGCGCCTGCGGTTTTTGTCGAAGCTTCGGTTTCGCTATCAAGCAAGAGATCGATCGCGAAGTGTTCTTCGAGAATTTCGATGTGGGGATGTTTGCGAACGAGGGCGAGGAGGCTTTTGTGAATATCTTCACCGGTGTGATCTTGCACATGAAGAATGCGGCGATGGCTATGGCCACCTTCGCGGGTGAGATCGATTTTTCCTTCCGCCCCGGTTATGTCAAACTTCACGCCCCAGTCGATCAGTTCGCGCACGACGGTCGGAGCGGATTCGACGACGATTCGCACCGCCGATTCTTTGCAGAGCCCGGCGCCGGCCACCAGGGTGTCGCGGATATGTGAGTCGAAACTGTCGTCGTCTCCCATGACGGCCGCGATTCCACCCTGAGCCATCGAGGTGTTGGTTTGTGGGGCTTGAGCTTTCGAGAGAATGATCACGCGCCCGTGCTCGGCGACCTTGAGCGCAAAGGCGAGACCCGCGAGGCCCGAGCCGAGAACGAGAAAGTCGCACGACCGATTAGGACGTTGGTCGAGGTTGGGTGCTTTTGCGCCGGCCGGTTGTGTTTGTGCGGACGTCGTCGACGTGGGTTTCATGGCCATCGGTTCTAGCGGCCTTCTAAAGCTTAAGCAACGCTCTTAGGTGAGGACTCTTCCTCGACAGAGGTCCTGAACCTCGCTTTCGAAAGACGTGAACTCGACGCTCGTCTTGCCGCCCCGTAGAAGGTGAAACTAGACTCTAAAAGGAGAATCATTCCCGGGAGTTAAATCATACATGACGGAATCAAGCGGCTTGCAGCCTAACGCCCCACAGCTCTCCGCCAAGACCTCGACAAAAGAACCTCTTATTGTCGCGGCGATTATCGTCGCTGTTTCGGTTTGTATCGCGGTTGGCGGGATTGTTTTTAAAACCAAAGATTCTCTTAAGAATGACCGGATCGAATTGATGGCGGACGCCAACGCCAAGCAGGTGGCGCCTCTTAGACGAGTGGTACAAGGCCGTCTGCAACAAGACCGAACACGTTTGATTCAGTTCGCGGCGACGAGGTCGACGTTGGGGCCTGGGCGCGCTCGTGCGTATGGCGACTTCGCGTTGGTCGCGATGGTGGTTCCCTCGCAAGGTGGACAGTGGACCGTGCAGTGGACGGAAAAAGGGCCGCTGTACACGACGCTGCAGTCGGGTCAGCACATGCTGACATACGAGCAAGAGATCACGTTGCTAAGAAGTCTCCCCTATGACCGCATTCGCGAGGGTGACATTCACTGGCAGCGTTTGTCGGATGCCAATGGAAGGCCACTTTGGTCGATGGCGGTGGCCGTTGAAACTCAAGCCGCCCCAAGTGGAACGACTCCGGGAAGTGCTAGTCTTCCGGAAGGAACGGACTATCAAACTGTTCAAGTCGGAACCGGCGGGAAAGCCGTGGTCGTGGGGTTCTTCGGACGCAATCCGCTTCTTGCCGCGACGGAAGACTTTATCGGTTCGACTTCGACGGCGTTTGTGATCGATAGCCGCGGTTACGCGGCTTCGCATTCGAACAAAGCGATGATCGGCGCGCTTTTGAAAGACGACCCCAGTGTGAAGGAAGTCTTTTCGGCGAGAAGCTCCGCCGGTGCGACTCGTTACAACAATGCTCAGGGGACGACGGTGTTCTCGGCGTTTGAGCAAGTCGATCGTGCGAATCTGTATGTCGTGATGGCGACTCCGGATGTTGTGACCGGCGTCTCGTCGAAGGGTTTTGGACAAACGGCGATCATGACCGGTGTGTTCGCTCTCATTGTCGGGCTAGTCTTGGTGATCGCATGGGGCGGGCGTTTGATTCCGAGAGTGTCGACGGCTTCTGTTGCGACAGAGCCACGTATGATCGCAGGTGATTTGGTGCCGCAGGATTATGGTCGACCCAATGCTATTCGCGTCGGCGTTCCTCCGGACGGCAGGACCGACATTGATTTACCGGCGGAAATCACGAGACCCAACCCCAACGCGGCGGTCGGATACGCGGGTAAGGCGACCGAGGACAAACGGGTTCTTACCGCGGCGTTGGCAAAAGAGAAGGCTGAGTATGTGCAAAAGATGGTGGAGGGCCTGGAGCGCACGATGCGCGAACCGTTGCTCGCCGCTCTTGCGCACGTTCAGCTGCTGAAGTCGAAATCTGGCGATCAGCCCAATCCAGAGCTCATGCAAGAGATGGCGGATCATATCGCGAGTGTGGATCGTGATCTTCGTCAAGCCAAGGATCTGATCGACACGCTTTCGAAACTGTCGTCGACCGCGGGCCTCCATCAAGACAGCGATCGACAAGACTTGAAGACGACGCTGAGTGAAATTACGGAACAGCAGAAATCGCGTTTGGAGTCCGAAGGTGTCGTGTTTGATGTGAGGTTGGATCACGTGCCGCGGGTCGCGGGTCGCGATGAGTTCACCAAGCAAGCGGTCAGCGAAGTTTTTGAGAACGCGAGACGAGCTCTTCAGGGAAGAAGCGGCAAAACCATTAAGCTTCGTCTTGAGGACAAGGGCGAGTCGGTGATGCTTTCGATCTCCGACAATGGAATCGGAATGACTCGTGATGTGAGAAGCCAAGCGTTTGAGCCGTTCATGCGTGAATTCGATAGCCCCGAGGCAAAAGGCCTCGGACTTAGTTTCGTTCGCACAATCGTCCAGGCTTCCGGCGGAAGTGTGGAGCTTGTGAGTTCGCCAGGCGAGGGCACGACGGTCGTTATGCGTTGGCCGGTCAGCGCGATCGAGCGTCGCGACTTTGAAAAGTCCATGCAGAAGGTGCGCGAAGCGGAGCGCGAAGCAAAACGCCTGGCCGAGGAATCGGCGGCGGAAGAAGCAAAAGCGGCCGCGCAAGCCAAAGCAGAGGCCGCCGAGCGCGACGAACGAAAAGAGGCCACGGCAAGTGTTTCGGCTATGAGTCTTGTCGGAACGGGCGTGGATTTTGGCCGCGAAGGTCAGGCGGTTTTAGGTGGCAAAGGCCCGCTTTCGGAATCCGAGGTTCGTGATCTGCCGCCGGCACCACTGCCGGGTGACGATGACGATGACGACCGCTGGTCGTTTGATGCCAAAACTCCGTCTTTAAATGTTCCCGATAAACTGAGCGAGACCGCAATCGCTCGTTCTCAAGAACCGACCGAGATCGTGATCCGTCCAGTCAAACGCGAGTAGGGAGAGCTCTGACGTGAGCACAGAAAGCCAAAAGGCCGAACAGCGTAGAAGAGCGTTCCAGGTGCTCGTCGTCGATCGTCAGGACCGGCGTCGTGAGCGCTTGCTCGACTTCATGACGGAGTTGGGGTTTGGTGCTGTGCAAATCGCGGCGGCCCCGGCGTCGGCGGCGAGTTTTGCCGATGCGCAACCGCCACACATCGCCGTGATTGCGCTTGATGGTGCGAATCGCGAAGAAACATTGCGTGAGGCGAAAGAAACCGCCTTGAAGCTGCGCGCGGTCAGCCGTGAGATCCAGTTGATTCTTCTTGTCGAGGACACCGAAGACGCCTCGGCCGCGGAGTTGCTTTCGGAGGCAAGGCATCTCTCGAAGGCTCTCGAGGAGCGAGCTCCGATATGGGATATCCTATGGTCTCCGTCGCTTGAGCGGCGCGAACAGGCGCTTGAGGCTTTGGGACTTGCCATGGATCGCGCGTGTCGAAGGTTGTATTTTCAGTTTGAGACCGAGCATTGGCGTTCGCAGTTTGAATCCGTGGCGCCGAAGGATCAAATGGATCCAAGCCTCGTGCGCAATCGTCTGCAAGAGGCCGTTCAGGAGTTCGCGAAAGTTCGCGATCTGGAAGCCGTAATTGGAACGGCGACTTCGGCGTTTTCAAAAATCATTGAAGGTCGACCGGTCGTGTACTTGCGTTGGCTTTCCATTCGAAACTCTTTCGTCGTCCAACATCTCGAAGGTCTCACGGATTCCCATTTGCGTGGTCTGGGGTTCCCGGTGCTCCAGACGTCGAGTTTAAAAGATCTCTCAAAGATTCAACCCCTTAAAGAGTTCGTGCGCGATGTGTTTCGCTTTGAAGATTTCACGGCGGTTTTGCATGGGACTCCTGAGGATCCGACCGGGCTTTTTGTTTTGCTGGGTCAGGCCGTGCCGCCGGCGGGACAAGCCGAGTTTGAGGCGGTGGCTTTTCTTTTTGATCTGACCTGGGGGCGTTTGCAGGCGTTGCGCGATCGCCATGCTCTGGAGCGAATTGATCGGGGAACGGGGCTTCCCAATAAAAAGTCGCTGCGTGAGAGTCTGGAATATGAGTGCGTGAGAGCGCGGCGTTTGCGGCATCCGCTCTCGGCGGCCGCGATCGAGGTCGGCGAAGAAAACTCGAGCGACTCCATGAATCAGTTGGAGGCCAAGTTGGGAACGGCTCACGAAGCCGTTATGAAAGTTGCCGGACAAACTCTACGTCGTGCTTTGCGGGGAACAGACATCGTCGCGCGTGTGGATCGACATCGTTTTATCGTGCTGATGCCACACACGCCATTTGCGGAAGCCGTCGGGGTGATCGATCGAATGTGTCGTTTGATTGAGCGTTTGCAGTTGCCGGCTCTTGAGCAAGCTGCGATTTCGCGCTTGCGCGCAAGGTCGGGTGTCGGCGAGTATCCACGCCTAAGTCGCGATGCCGACGGCTTGATGCAGGCCATGGAAGATGCGCTCACAGCGGCGTGGTCCGGTTTGGCCGATGCGGGCAGCGGCGGCGCGGGAAACGGCGTTCGAGTGATGGTGCACGAGGTACCTCCCGGCTTTTTGCCGGATTTTGAACCGGTGATTTGATTTCAGAGTTGCGGATGAAAACGATTTTCCAAAGACAGTCTCTTCATCGACCGACGGTTGCCGTCGTGGATTTGGGAAAACTGGCGCGCAACGCGAGAAACCTTTTTCAGGCACTAGGTAAACCGGCGTTCTTCTGTCCGATGGTCAAAGCCAACGCCTACGGGCATGGGGACCTCGCTGTCGCCAAGAAACTGCGGGAAGCAGGAGTGTCTCACCTTGGTGTCGGACTTATTGAAGAGGCGTTGCACCTTCGCGAAGACGGAGATGCTCAAGGCATTTTGCACTTCGGGATGTTTGATCGACGAGGTGCCAAGGTTTTGGTTGAAAATGCGATCACGCCGGTGATCAGCTCCTTGGACGAGGTTCAGA
This sequence comes from Bdellovibrionota bacterium, assembly GCA_963170185.1. Taxonomy (GTDB): domain Bacteria; phylum Bdellovibrionota; class Bdellovibrionia; order Bdellovibrionales; family JAMPXM01. The sequence goes on along the minus strand of CAUJGS010000026.1, from coordinate 34,456 downwards.
TTCTCTCGGAAGAGGTCGAGACTCGGGCGCTAACCGAGCCGTTTTCAGTTCACCTTAAGATCAACACAGGTATGAACCGTCTGGGGCTTGAGCCGAAGCTGGCGCTTACGGCGGCAAAAGAGATTCTTGCCGATCCGAAACTAAAACTCGCCGGGATCGCGACTCACTTCGCCAGCGGCGAAACATTGAGTGCCAAGGGGAGTACTGCCGAAGAACAGCTGAGAACGTTTGAAGCTTGCGTGAATGATTGCAAACGACTTGGCGCTCGCGACTTTGTTCAGCACATCGCAAACTCCGCGACGGCACGTGAACTTTATCTGCTTGGACGAACGGAGTTTGGCATTCGACCGGGAATTGCGCTTTACGGGATCGAGCTTCCAACTGAATCGTCTCCGGAGAAAGACGTGTTCTCATTGGAACCAGTGCTTCGACTTGAGAGTCGCATCGTTCATATCCAAGACGTACGTCAGGGCGCGCGCGTGAGCTACGGCGGTCACTGGCAGTCGTCGCGAGATTCAAAAGTCGGCGTCGTTCCGATTGGCTATGCAGACGGTTATCATCGTGGTCTAGGCGGAGCGAGTGTCTTGATTCACGGTCGACGTGCTCCGATCGTGGGCACTATTTGTATGGATTACTTTATGGTGGATCTCACGGATTTTGGTTCTCAGGCGAAGGTCGGTGATGTGGTCGTGCTCTTGGGAGAGATGCAAAACGATAAAATCACAGCTCAGGAACTGGCGGATCGGCTAGGCTCGATTCCCTATGAGATTCTAACTAGCCTGAGTGAGAGGGTCCCAAGGCTTTATAATGACGACCCGCAGTCAGCTAGCGTATTCTAGCTCTCGTGAGTAGAGAGTCGGCTTCTTTTGGCGCACGGTACATGATCGCGCGCGATAAATTCAACCGCGCCTTCGACGGATTTTTTATCTGGCTGGCGATGAAGTTTCGTTCCTTCGTTCTCGAAGTCGGTGCTCTCGCGCGTTTCGGAATTCACGGCTATCGACTGTTTTTCACGAGGCCTTATCGCTGGTCCGAGCTTGTCACTCATATGGAATTCATCGGTAACAAATCGGTCGGTATCATTTTGATGTCCGGTTTTTTTACCGGGATCGCGCTGGCGTACCAAATCTATCTCGGCTTTAAACTCGTCAATGCGACATCGCTTGTCGGTCCGACGGTTGGTATGGGAGTCATGCGCGAACTAGGCCCGGTGTTGACGGGACTGATCGTCGCGGCTCGCGCCGGCGGAGCGATGACGGCGAGACTTGGCAGCATGCGTGTGACCGAGCAGATCGACGCGCTGGAAGTCATGGGCGTGAACCCGATGCAGTACTTGGTGAGTCCGCGCCTGATGGCGGCCGTGATCGTCATGCCTCTGCTGACCGGCATCTTCGATTTCGCGGCGATGTTTGGTTGTTGGTTGATCTGTATCAAGCTCTTGGAAATGGACGAGGCGGCGTTTTTTGATCGCACGTATCTTTGGCTTGAACCGTTTCATATCAACGAAGGTCTTTTCAAGGCAGCGGTCTTCGGTCTTTTCTTCGCCGTGATCTGCACACATCGCGGTTTCTATACCAAGGGCGGAGCGGAAGGCGTGGGGGCTGCGACCAATCGCGGAGTCGTGCTTTCGATGGTCATGGTGATCGCCAGTGACTTCTTCCTTACGAGCTTCATCAACATGTTTTACAACGTCTTTGGAATGAACAATTGGAAGTAGTTGAGATTCATGATCAGCCAGTGTCCGCCATCTCGATCAAGGACTTGAAGAAGTCCTTCGATGGACGAGAGTTTGTTTTGAATGGAATGAGTCTTGAGATTCCAAAAGGACAGATCACGGTTTTGATCGGATACTCGGGCACGGGTAAATCGGTTCTTCTGAAACATATTCTTGGGCTTCTTAAGCCGACGTCCGGTTCGATCAAGATCTTCAGTCAAGAAATCACCGGTATGACGGTCGAGGAACTGACGAAACTTCGCAATAAGTTCGGGATGTTGTTTCAGTATGCGGCACTTTTTGACGATATGACGGCGTTGGAGAATGTCGTGTTTCCGCTAAAAGAACATCGCCGAGACTTAAGCAAGACCAAGATGGTGGAGATTGCGCGTGCGCGTCTTAAGGAGTCGGGTCTTGACGAAAAGCACTATGGAAAACTGCCTTCAGAAATGTCAGGTGGTATGCGAAAGCGTGTAGGACTTGCTCGTGCCTTGGCGCTTGATCCGGAAATTCTTGTCTATGATGAACCGACCACTGGACTCGACCCGGTCCTCACGGAAATGGTGGATAATCTCATCGTCTCCACTCATAATTTGAGGCAAGGGACGACGTCGGTTGTCGTAAGTCACGATTTGTACGCCGCATTTCGCATCGCGGATCATGTTGTGATGTTGGACAGCGGGCGTGTTCTGCTGCACGGAACGCCGCAGGACTTTTTGAATTCGGATATCGATTTGGTGAAACGATTCGTCGCCAAGGGAGTTCGCAAAGAACTTCAGGTGCACGATAGCCAAAACGGCAATGGAACGCGGACTGTCGAGTAACGTGCTTGGTCTGATGTGGTGAGGATGCATGGGTTTGTTTGCAGCGCCTGAGTTTAAAGTCGGCCTTCTTGTGCTGATTGTTTCAGGCATCATTGCGACCATGTCGATCAAGGTCTCAAACGACCCGGCGGGCTTAGGTTCGACCAAGAACGCGCACTTCTTTATGGATGACGCCAGCGGGTTGGTGAAAAACTCGAACATTCGTATGGCCGGTATCCCGGTCGGGATGATCAAAGACATTCGGTTGGAAAATGGTATGGCGCGAGTTGAGGTCGTATTGAAAGGCGACACGCCTATTACGAAATCAGCGCGCGTGGAGATTCGTCCCAACGGGATTCTTGGCGACAAGTTCGTCGAGGTCATTGGCGGCGACGTTCGTGACCCGCCTTTGCAGTCAGGCGACCAGATCATGGTCGTCGACGATCGCGCGTCGGTGGACCGTCTCATCGGTGAGATTTCAAAGATCACGGCGTCGATTTCTCAGGTTGCGGAAAATATCAAAGCGGCGACCGAGGGCGACAAGGACAAACCACTTGGTCGTATCGTCGACAATATCGAACGTCTGACAACGGATCTTGCGGCGCTTTCCGCGGAGCGCAAAGACGACCTAGGTGAGATCATCTCGAATCTTCGCGAGACCACGGACACGATCAATGAACTCGTGAACGATCAGTCCGATGATGGCTTCAAGGCGGCTTTCAAAGACGCCATGCAGAGCTTAAAGAAGATCGAGGGCACGCTAAAGAACGTCGAGGAAATCACGGCCAAGATCAACCGCGGCGAAGGCACGATCGGGAAGCTCGTCAACGATGCGGAGACGGCAGAAGAGCTGAATACGGCGATTTCTGGAATAAACAATCTACTTGATACGAGCAACCGTCTACAGACGAGCTTTGATTATCACACGCACTATCTCACGGCCTCGAGCGAGGCGAAGTCTTATATCAGTTTGCGCCTTCAACCCGGTGTGGATCGCTACTACGAAATCGGCGTGGTGGATGATGCAACGGGAACACGGGAGAGGATCCGCACGGCGTCGACGACCAATGGCGTTGAAACAGTCACTGTCGAAAACCGCACGTTCCAGGACCGTGTAAAGTTCAATGCGCAGTTTGCGAAGAACTTCTGGAATCTCACGGTGCGCGGCGGTCTTCTCGAGAACACGGGCGGCGTTGGTTTGGACTACTACTTCTTTAAGCGTGACCTTCGCTTGACGGCCGAAGCCTATGATTTTGCAAATATCCAGGTTCGTGCGTCTGCGCGTTACAATATCTGGAGTGGGCTTTACTTCACGGTCGGTGGAGAAAATCTCGCTGGTCAGAATGGCAGTGCGAGCGCGTTTGTCGGCGGTGGTCTTTTCCTGACCAACGACGATCTCAAACTCCTGATGACGCGTCTTCCGTTCTAAGCTAGTCTTAGGCCATGCCGAAATTCAAAAATGCCCTGGTGAGCGTCTCGGATAAGTCCGGATTGGTTGAGTTCTTAAAACCGCTGGTGGCCGAAGGCCTGCGGGTGGTTTCCACCGGTGGAACGCTGAAACACCTTCGTGACAGCGGGATTCCGGCGATCGATATCTCCGAACAAACGGGATTTCCCGAAGTGATGGATGGTCGAGTGAAGACGCTTCACCCGCGTGTTCACATGGCGTTGCTTTCTCGCGATGGGATGGAAGAAGATGCGAGTCTTCTTCGCAAAGAAGGTCTCGAGCCGTTTGATCTCTTGGTCGTGAATCTTTATCCGTTCGAGGCGGCTCGCGCGAAGGGGCTTAAGGGCGACGAGCTGATTGAATACATCGATATCGGCGGTCCAAGCATGCTGCGTTCGGCTGCGAAGAACCACCAACGCCTGACCGTGGTCACGGACCCGCGCGACTATCAGTGGATTCAGGCAAAGGCGACGGCTCCGACATTGGAAGAGCGCCGAGCTTTGGCGGCAAAAGTGTTCTCGCACACGAGTCAGTACGATGACTTGATCGCTCGAACACTTTCGCCAGATGCCGATGCTTGGAACAACCTCACTGGGCGCTTGGTTTCGGAACTTCGCTATGGCGAAAACCCTCACCAAAAGGCGTCTTGGTACCGAGATCCAATGGCGAAGTCGGGCCTTCACGATGCCGAAATTCTGCACGGGAAACCACTTTCCTATAATAACCTGCTCGATCTCGACGCGGCTTGCTCGGCCGTGACGGAGTTCCGCAGCCCAGCGGCTGTCGCAGTTAAACATAACAATCCTTGCGGTGTTGGCACCGATCGCGATTTGGCGGGCGCGGTTCGTCGGGGTATTGCCGCGGATCCGGTCAGTGTATTTGGTGGCATCATCGCCTTGAATCGACAGGTCGACTTTGCGGCGGCCGAAGCGATGGCTTCTATTTTCCTTGAGTGCGTGGTCGCGCCGGACTTCACGCCGGAGGCGTTGACGCGTCTTAAGGTGAAAAAGGATCTGCGTATTTTGAAATGGTCGGGGCTTTCGGACCATCAGCCGGTGCGACAGTTTAAAACCATCGCAGGCGGGTATCTCATGCAATCGGCGGATCGAACGAGCGACTGGAGCGATGCTTGGAAGATCGCCGGTGCCAAGGCGTCTACGGAACTCACGAGCGCTTTGAAGGCCGATCTGCTTTTGGCCTGGAAAGTCTGCGCGCATCTACGCTCCAACGCGATCGCGATCGCAAGCGAAGGACAGACGGTGGGCTTAGGTATGGGGCAGGTCAATCGCGTCGATGCCGTCGAACAGGCGATTGGCCGAATGAAAAAGCATCAGCCAAACTGCGTGAACCCAGTGCTCGCGAGCGATGCGTTTTTCCCGTTTGCCGATTCGATGGAAAAGATCGCGGAAGCGGGAATTCGCTATGTGATTCAGCCAGGCGGCTCGATTCGCGACGAAGAAGTTCTCAGTCGTGCACAAGCCCTCGGTATCACAACAGTCCTCACCGGCACCCGCCATTTCCGTCACTAGGGGCGTCGTTTCGCCCTCCGGGCTGCACTGCTCTCCGCGCAGGGGCGCGGAGAGATTTAGGGGCGTCGTTTCGCCCTCCGGGCTACACTGCTCTCCGCGCAGGGGCGCGTAGAGATTTGGGGGTGTCGTTCCGCCTGCCAGCCGAACGTCTAGTAGTGGAGAAACGCTTCAATCCTGAACGCACATCAGAGAAACTAAGTGCTGTAATTCAGGAGGCTTAGTGTCGGCGAGCGATCAGCAACTTGGTAAGACAAAAACTTCAGCTGGCACGGTTTCAGGCAAGACGGCGGGCAGTTTCGGGAAAGACACGCTTTGGCTGGTGAAATCCGGAGATCGCGTGTTGGGACCGTTTGCGACCGGCGAGGTGATTCGCCGTTTGCGTGCAAAAGAACTCGTCGTGATCGACGAAGTGATCGCGCCGCAGTCGCGCTGGCGTCATATCCGCGATGAAGCCCTGTTTTCAAGCGTCGTCGATGAAATCCGCACGGGTTTGATGTCGGTCCGTGACGACACGGAGGTCGGCGAATCGGGTGCCGAGACGATCACGAATCGCGGTTCGGATGACAAAACTCCACGCGTGGAGTTTCAAGGTGGCACGGGGATTCATGGCTCGGCGACCAATGCAAAATTTGATAGCTCCATAAACGTATCGCGCATTTCGGACGCCGAAATCGTTTCGGAATCCACCGAACGAGAGGTGATTTCTCATGGCGGAGTTCGCGATTTGAATCGCGAGGCGCGCAGCGGGAAGTCCGGTGGGTCTTCGAAATCGTCGGGCTCGAAATCGTCGAACGTGCACAGCACGCTTTCTTACACGCCGCCGTCGGGACGAGAATCCGAGTCTGGCGCATCAGTTCGCAAGACGTCGCGAGCGCTTTGGGGTATCGTCGCCGTCGCGGTGGCGATATTGGGAGCGAGTTTTTATTTCTTCCGCGTGGCCCCGGTAAAACGCGCGCAACAGCGTGCACTGGAAGTTCAAGAGCTTCGCAAAGAAGCGGATCGAGCTTGGTCTCGCGGCGAATTTGTTCGCTCGCAAAAGCTTTACGAGCAAATCAACAAAGAGCCGCACCTTGATATGGAGACCGACCTTCGGGCGGCGATCTTGAAACTGCGTTTGGATCGCGAAACCTTGGCGGCGAAACGCCGTCTCGAGGATCTCATGCCGCGACTGACTTCAAGCGAATCCAAGACGCGAGCGAAGATCGCATTGGCGATCGCGAGTCTTCAGTCGGATGAGCCGCTTGAGGCGCAGAACTCGCTGGCGCGTCTGGTGCGCGAACCGGAGTCGGGGCCGATCGCGTATTTCAACCTCGCGGTGGCGCAGGCGACTTCAGGTTTGCGCCCGGATGCGATTCAGAATTTGCGTAAGCTTGAAACTCACACGGCACTCGGTGCGCCAAGCAAGCTATTGCGTTCGCTTCTGCACTTAAAAGATGGCCAGGCGCGCCCGGCGGCGAATGCGGTGGAGATCGAGGATCTGCGCACGGCGGGGGCTTATCGTCAGGAGATGCTCACGATCGGGGCCGTCGCGGATTGGTTGGACGGAAACAAGAAGCGCTCGATGACGCGTCTGAAGCAGGCCTTGGAGTCAGACCCCTTCCAGACCGAGGAATTCTACTTCGATCCGCTTTTGTATCTTGAGATCCTGCGTTGGAAGCAGATTCTACCACTGGTGAAGGACTTCGCGGGGCGAGTGAAAACCAACTCGGCAAAAGCACTTTACGCACTGGCCTTGGTGAAAGCCGATCGGAAAACTGAAGCGGCTAGTCTTATCAATGAGTCTCTAAGTGCTAAGACCAATGATCCGGAAATGCAGGCGGCAAACGCATATCTCTTGATGCTTCAGGGACGCGACGACGAAGCGCGAGCCGCACTCAAGTTTGCCAAGCCGACACAAGGGGAAACGGTGCCTCAGGCTTCTATTCTTGAGGCTCGTTTGTGTGAACGCGCGGGGGATCAGAACTGTTCACTTCAGACTTGGACAGCGCTCACGAAATCGGATTCAGCGGCGGCGAGCACGCTTGCCGCACAAGTGGCGGTTGCGCGCGCGGATAGTCAGATTGTCAGCGAACGGTCGGCACAAGCTGTCGAGCGTTTGAAAGTGCTCTTTCCGAACTCTATTCCGGTCATTAAGCTTCACGATGACGTGATCGGTGCTTCGGCCGGAAAGGAAGCCACTCCTTGAAGGCGGCATGGGCATTTGTGTTCGTCACGGCCTTGGTGGGCTGTCAAAAGGAACCACCTTGGAAGTCGCGTCCCTATGTCGAGCGCACATCAAGCAGCGGTGTCGGAGCTGTCCCTCTTCCCGAATCCCTTTGGCAGCGCCTAGTGGACCCCGAGCGTCCATTAAAAGATCTGTTGGGCAATGCCACCAAGGTCGCTGAGCAGAAGGAATCCAAAGAGTCCGCTGTTGTAAAGTCATCGGTCGAAACGGATCTGAAGCCGGTTGCGGTTTACCTGATCGAACAAACTCACGGCGTATTGGGCGGGCGAAATCACAAAATCCAGTTTGGTCCTGGCGGGGGCGACTTGGATCTTCGAGACTTTGTTTTGGAAAACCGCGGTGCGATGCGAGTCGTCTTCGAGTTTGGTGAAGGGGTCGACCCCAAGTCCAAGCGTCGAGTTTGGTACATTTCCAATGCTCGCAAGCGTCGCGTGGGAAGCGACTCTGTCGGGGCGGGTTGCCAAACGTATATGGATATTTCGAGCGTCGTGGAAAAGAGTATCAAAGGGGAAGGTCTTCTTTTTGCCATCGGCGACGATCGCCACGTTAGTGCGCTAGCCGGGACCTACCTCTTTTCGGTGAAAAACGGAACGCGAGTCGAAGTCTCGCGAGTGACGATTTACGATTCCTCGAAGCGGGCTCTGCTCTGCCAAGGCTTGGCGGCAAACCCCGACAAACAGAGCGAATAAGAAACGAAACGAGTCAGCCGAATGGATTTTAAGAAATACGACTGGAAGCAGCTTGCGTCGTCCGCCGGCTCGACGATTTCAGAAGAGGACCTAAAAGGAAAAGTTCTTTTGATCGTCAATGTGGCAAGCAAATGTGGTTTTACGCCGCAGTACAAGGGCCTCCAGGCCTTGTATGAAAAATACCGAGAGCGTGGCTTTTTGATTCTGGGGTTTCCATGCAATCAGTTCGGCAGCCAGGAACCTGGCGGCGATCAGGAAATCGCCTCATTTTGTCAGAACGATTATCAGGTGAGTTTTCCGGTGATGACGAAAGTGAAAGTCAACGGTGGAGAGTCGCATCCGCTCTATAAAGATTTGAAAGCCGAGACCCCCGGTTTCATGGGAAAAGGCCCTATTTTATGGAATTTCACGAAGTTTTTAGTCGATCGCGACGGCAATGTTGTCGACCGCTTTGCGCCGACGCGTACGCCTGAGTCAATCGCCAATGAAATTGAAAAGCTGCTTTGAGCCCGCCTCCGAAGGCGAGTAAGCTGATTTGCATGATCACAGCGGAGAACAAAGGCCCTTTCGTCACCGAGCTTCTCGATAAACAAAACATCGAGTCCATTTTCTTGGTTCGCGAGAAACATTTCGGCACAGGAAAAAACGGAAAAAACTTTTTGTCGATGCAGCTTGCGGATCGTACGGGTTCGATCGACTCACGTGTTTGGGACAATGCCGAAGCGGCGCAGCTGATCGTCCAGACTGGCGACGTCGTGCGCGTAAAAGGGGCGACTCAGACCTTTCAGGGGCGTTTACAGTTGATCGTGCATAAGGTGGAAAAGCTGGGGCAAGAGACCGTGGAGTCAGGATTGCTTGTTGCGGCCAGCCGACGTTCGGCCGACGAGATGTTCGGTGAACTCTTGGCTCTGGTCGGCGAGCTCCCAAGCGGACCGGTGCGCGAGCTCTTGCAGTCGACCTTGAATGAGCCGGATGTCCACAGGCGTCTTCTCACTCATCCGGCGGCGAAGACAATTCATCACGCTTATCGCTCGGGCTTGTTGGAGCATATTCTTTCGATATCCAATCTCATGCGGTCGATTCATGCGCATTACACGGCAAGCGGCGTTCAGATGGACCTTTCGCTTTTGGTGTTCGGCGCGATTTATCACGATATTGGAAAGCTTTGGGAGCTTGAGGGCGAAGGGCCTTACTCGTACACCGATCGTGGGCGCCTGCTTGGGCACATGTCGATTGCCGTTGAGATGATCGAAAGCAAAGCGCGCGAGCTGGAGGGGATGAACGATCGCCTCATGGACAAGCTAAAGCACATTGTCTTGAGTCACCATGGAAAGCTCGAATACGGTTCTCCAAAAGAGCCGATGTTCCTTGAGGCGATGATTGTGGCGATGGTGGACGATTTTGATAGTAAAGTGGCGGCGATTTCACAATTTGTTGAAGCCGAACGTCAGTCCGGGGCTGAATGGTCGCGACTGCATCCGCACTTGAATCGGTACTTCCTCTTAAGATAAGTGAGTCGAGTGATGTTGGGGAATGTGATCGATCTCATCAATGCCTACAAACGCTACGATCCGGCGGCGAAGTCCCGCATGGAAGTTTTGTTTCTTTATGCCGGCCCTAAAGCGATAGCGCTTCACCGCGTGGCGCATTTCTTTTATCGGGCGAATCTCTTTTTCTTGGCTCGTTTGGTCGGCGAATGTTCGCGCCTTTTGACAGGGATCGAGATTCATCCCGGTGCGACGATCGGCCGAAGACTCGTGATCGATCACGGAGTTGGGGTCGTGATCGGCGAAACGGCGGTGGTGGGCGACGATTGCATCATCTTTCACGGAACCACGCTGGGTGGAGTGAAGTTTGACCCCGTGAAACGTCACCCGACGGTCGGGAATCGCGTCTTGATTGGGGCTGGAGCGAAAGTTCTGGGACCGATTACTTTGGGCGATGACTCGCGCATCGGGGCCAATGTCGTCATCATGGAGGACGTACCTCCTGGCGGACGAGTGAGCGTCGCGGCTCCGCAGATCTCCGTGAGAAAGCCGAATCCAACGTGAGCGAAGGGCGCCGGATCAACTTCAAGTCTCCCTTGTTCGCGATTTTCCTGATCGTGATGGTGGATGTCTTGGGGTTCACCATCATCTTGCCGCTGCTTCCGTTCTACGCGCAAAAGTATGGGGCATCGCCATTTTTGGTTGGCGTTTTAGCTGCGACATTCGCCGTCTGCCAGTTGGTTTCGGGGCCTTTTTTGGGGCGAATCTCTGACAAGTACGGTCGGCGTAAGATCCTGATGCTCAGTCAGACGGGCACGTTTGCCGGTTTTGTCCTACTCGGTGTCGCCAATTCACTTCCGCTGATTTTTCTTTCGCGTGTCATTGACGGAATCACGGCGGGCAACCTCACGATCGCGCAAGCGGCGATTGCGGATGTCACTCCGCCGGAAAATCGCGCCAAGGCGTTTGGCATCATCGGAATAGCATTTGGCTTGGGGTTTATCGCGGGGCCCGCGATTTCGGCGGCGCTTTCGCCGATCAATGTTCACTATCCGGCCTATGTGGCGGCGGCACTTTCGGCGCTCTCGATTTTGGCGACATGGAAACTGCTTCCGGAGGTCGCGCAGAAGGTGGATTCCAGTGAAAATGCGAAATCCGCGAACAAGCTTCTGGAATTCTTGAAACGTCCAAACATTCGCTGGCTCCTTGTGGAGTTCCTGATTTTCGGTTTCATTTTCGCTGGGTTTACTTCGGGATTTGCGATGTTTGTCGAGCGGCGGTTCACCTATGAGGGGCGACCGTTTGGCGCGACTGAGGTGTCGATTCTCTTCACGTATTCGGGCTTCTTGGGGCTGATCCTACAGGGCTTTTTGATTGGCCCCATGGTGAAACGCTTTGGCGAAGCCAAGCTGGTGGCGGCGGGCTTTGCTTCGATGGCGATTAGCTATGCGATTCTCGGCTGGGCCGACACGATCGCAATGTTGGTGATCGCGAGCACGATCGGGTCTTTTGGCAATGGTGTGATACGACCGGCTCTTACAGCCTTGGTTTCGCAAACGGCACATGCCGACGAACAGGGCGGAGCGCTAGGGGCGACACAAAGTCTTGTTTCTGTTGGCCAGGTTTTTTCACCCCTGATTTCGGGAGCGATTATCAATTCTTCTGCGTCCCATCCCATGGCGCTTTCGGCTTGGGCGATCTGGTTGGCGGTTTTAGGACTGCTGGGCTTGGCGGTGCGTCAGTTTTTGGCGAATCCCGCGGTTCGTCAGTCGGTTTCTAAGTAACCGGTAGTTTCTCAGTGACAGCGGTCCGTTTAAAACCTATGACTCCGTAGCTTCATGCGACGCCTGTTTGGTTTCCTAAGCTTGGCCACCCCGATTTTCTCGGCCTTGCTATGCGCGCTCCTGATAGCTCCTTTTGCACACGCCCAAGCCAGCCCCACCAATGAATGCCAAACCCAGCTTAGTTGGGAATGTTTTAACACGTCGGTTGCGATTGTCGGTCGCGCCAACGATGGCAGTGTCGTCAATTTCTGCTCGGGCGTGGCGATTGATTCGCAGACGGTGTTAACAGCCGGACATTGCATCGAATCGCTTTCGCGCACAGGTGCGGAAGTTCAAATCTATCGCCGGTCGGTCGTCGACTTTTCTTCAAAACCAGACGCGGTTGCGGACGCTTACTCGCTCCATCTTGACCGTCTCTACAATCGCGAGCGTTCGTACTTTCATCGCGATCGCGGCATGATCAAACTAAAAACGGAACTGCGGTCGCAAGACCAAGAGAGTTTGAATTACCCAAAAGTTCGACGTGGTTTGGGACCTCAGATCGAGACGGCAGATCGCCTTCACCGCGTGGGTTTTGGGCGTCGTGTCTCTGCTTCGGGAATTTCAGAAAACCGTCGCACTTGGGTAACGGCTCAGGTGCATTCGGTTTACCCGGAAACCCTGGTTACCGAAGACCGGTTTGCGATGCCAGGCGATTCTGGTGGACCGGTGTTCTTGTATCTTCCCGGTGATGGCCTGTATTTGATCGGCCTGCACTCGACGTTTGATAAAGCGTCTGGCTTTGTCTATAGCCCACGCATTCTCTGAATGAGTAACATGAACTCGGCTTTTTTGGTTTCCGCGGGCCTAGCGCTCCAGTCTTTGGCGAGCGTGGACAGTGAGCCGCTGTAGATGGCTTCCTTTTCGCTGGTGAGATCGCACGCGAGCACGGCTTGGCGAGAAGGCATTTTGCTTGCCAGTTCTTGCAAGAGTTTTTCCAGGCGATATGGCGTATCCATGACAATCATCGCGCGGTTTTCGCGCGTGAGACCAGCTAGGGCCTGTTCACGTGTCTCGCGTTCGGCCGGTAAAAAACCGCGAAACACGAATTCATCGATTCGCTCTCCGGCAAGACTTAAGAGACACATAAGACTCGAGGCCCCGGGGACAGCCGTCGAACGCTTTCCGCGTTTTCGAAGTTCCGCGACCAAGGCGGAACCGGGATCACAGAAACCCGGTGTACCGCAATCGGAAACCAAGGCGGTGAAACCGCCATTTTTGTGGATTTCCACCACGCGATCCGCGAGGTGCTTCACATCCTCTGGCTTAGAGTGTTCATTGAGAACCTCGAGATCAGGCTGACCCACCTGACCTTGCGCGGGAGTTTGGCGCGGTCGACCGATACGTTTTAAAAGCGTGGTCAGTGGCCGAAACTCCTCGCCGATGACGAGCTGCGCGTCTAAGAGCAGCTTTGTGGCGCGAGGGCTTAAGTCCTCGTCGTGACCAATAGGCGTGGCGATTAAGAAAAGTGAGATATCCGTCATGCAGTGTCAAACTGGACGAGAACGCCGTCTCGGGTCAAGATGAAGTGATGGGGAATACACTCGATTGGAAAACTCTAGAATCCAAAGAGCTGCTTGCTGCGGGGTTCTTTCGCCTTAGGCAGGATCGCTGTGAGTTGCCAGATGGTCGCGTCATGCCGAAGTACTACGTCATGGAGTTTCCGGATTGGGTGAACATCGTGCCGGTGACTTTGGACGGAAAGATCGTCTTGGTAGAGCAGTTTCGTCAGGCCAGCGGCCGTGTGCACTTGGAGATTCCGGGCGGCTCGATGGATCCACGCACGCACGAAGATCCCAAGCGAGCGGCGCTTCGTGAACTGCAAGAAGAGACCGGGTTTGTCCCAGAGGATGTGCGTCTTGTCGGAAAGCACTTTCCCAATCCGGCCATGCAAAACAACGCGATGTGGACTTACGTGGGATTCGGGTGTCGCAAGCTCGCCGAGCCGACGCCAGACCCCTACGAAGACATTCGTGTCGTGCAGTTACCTGTGAATGAGGTTTACGATAAAATCCGGTCCGGCGAAATTGATCACTCGATTGTGGTGGCGTCGCTACTTTATGCCATGTCTTTTTTGGGAGTTCGTTAAGTGAGAGCAATTGAGATCCTCAACACCATGGTCGATTTGGACAATTTCGAGTTTGTTGCGAAGGTGATTCTCGCGGCCGTCTGTGGCTCGGTATTGGGGTTTGAACGAAAACTCCACACGCGTCACATCGGTATGAAGACCAATTTCCTGATCTGTACCGGCAGCATGCTGTTTGCGGATTTGGGTTTGGAACTTGCGCGCAGCGTGGGCGGCGATGCCTCTCGTGTCACGGGGCAGATCGTGACGGGCGTCGGTTTCTTGGGGGCCGGTGCGATCATGCGCGCCGATGGTGCGAACATCGTGGGGCTCACCTCGGCTGCGGTTGTTTGGGTGAATGCGGCGATCGGGGCGGCCATTGGTCTTGGGTTTTATGCCCAAGCCTTTTACTTCACGCTAATCATTCTTATCGTGATGCCGCTGCTGCATCTCTTTGAACAAAAGATTCCGAAGCCGGATTTTTTTCCGGACCCTCCCGATGAGGGTGGTGGTTCCAGCGGCCCGGCGACTGGCGCCAATAAAAACAAGATCGTCGCAAAACGTGTGATCGAATAATGGCTTATGCCGCGGATGTCGTGCCGTTCGAGGTGAGGCTCGAAGCTAGCAGGTCTTCTTGGCTGGCGGATTTTGCGGCGAAGGCCGCGAGTCCAGCGGTCGAGAAGTCGCGCCAGAGCACATCATGAAGCTCGGGATAATCGAAGTCGACCAGGCAGGGCACCATCATGCCCAGTTCCAAACCGGATGGTAACTTAGTTGGGTGAAAGCTTGCGCTACGAAGCATGTGCTCTTTGCCCGACTCGGGATGGGTCCAGCGGCACACAAGTCGAATCATGCGTGAATTCTGCAAGCGCTCGGAAGTCGCTTCCAAAGCCACGAAGACGCAAGCCGTGCGGACTGCGCTTGAAAGATTCGCGATCGCCGTACCGCGCTCGGTGGTGAGAAGGCCATCAAGTTTCATCTGGTGTTCGCGGTAAGAGCGGCGCAAAGAACGAATCGAAAGCACAACAAGAGCCGCCGAAAGCGCCCAGAACAAAAGTGCGACCGCGCCGATGATCGTCGGCCAGCGAGCGGACTCAGGCTTTAGCACGTCTCGGATTTCCGATGGGTTTTCCGGATTGTAGTAGATCGTGGTCGTGTCTCCGACGGAGTACTCCATGCGACGATCGGCGAGGCGATGTTCAAAGACAGTGCCTGCGACTTTGTACTGAAAGACGGGAACAAGACGGAATCTTGCCGAATCATCGGCCGTCGCTTCTCGCGGCTCTTTGATCATTTCGATGACTTCGGCCTGCGCCGCGACGGCAGAGTTTGCGAAAATACGAGCCCGCTGCATCGAAAATACCGAGATTCCGGTAAGGGCCACCGCTGCCACAAGGCAAAGCCCGGCGAGTAGCGCCATTTCACTGGAGTTGCGATCTTCTAAGGAGGATTTGAGCCACTTAACCACATCTTCATGTCGGCTTGGGCAGCGTATCTCTTGAACTTTTAAGGCCCGCATCCCCGAAAATGTCTCGAAACGAGACGGTGGTCGAGGCCTAAAATACATATCGGCGACGTCGTGATTAGCTGGTTGCTATCTTGGCTTCAAGCTCGGCCCAGCGCATGTAAAGGGCTTCGATTTTTTCTTGCTGCTTGGCGAGCTTTTCGTAGTGGGCGGCTTGGTCTTTTGTCGCAACACTTGCCGTGGCTTCTTCCAGTGATTGCAGCTCGGCTTCGGCCTCGGCGATCACGCGCTCCATTTGTTCAAACTCAAACTTTTCTTTGTACGAAACCTTCGCTTTGGCAGGTGATGTCGTTTCAGACTTCGTGTCTGATTTTGCATCGGTTTTTTTATCCGATTTTTTCTCCAGAGCTTTCGCCGCTGTTTCCGGCTCTGTCCAGTTGGCGCGCGCGAGTTCCCACTGCAGATACGAGGCATAGCGAGTGAGCTTCGGGGCGTCGGGCGTGGCAAATGCCCAGAGTTCGTCGGTGACGTTATCAAGGAACGTGCGATCGTGGCTCACGATGAGGACGGCGCCTTGGTATTCATCCAAGGCCTCTTCCAGGGTTTCGAGAGTTTCGAAATCGAGATCGTTTGTCGGTTCGTCTAAAATCAAAAGCGAAGCCGGCTGCAATAACGTCTGCGCAATTCTTAGTCGCGCTCGCTCTCCGCCGGAAAGGCGTCCCGCAGGAAGGTCGACTTGTTCGGGGCGAAAATGAAACTTAGAAAGATAGCCTTTCACGTTCACGGCACGGCCTTGATACACGACCGAGTCGCCTTCGCGCGCGAGGTTCTTTGCGACGGAAATATCGAGATCAATCGAATCGCGGCCTTGTTCAAAGTGCACGACGGAAAGATTGTCGGCGCGAATCACTTTGCCTTCCGTCGGTTTAACCTCGCCGATCAAGGTTTTGATGAGCGTCGTTTTTCCGCAGCCGTTCGGTCCCAGAAGACCGACGCGCGAACGCGACGTCACCAGCAGATCGAGTTCGCGAAATAAAAATCCGGTTTGTCCGTCCGTGCTGAGGCGCTCGATGCCGATGCGACGGGCGTCGATCAGTTTCTCAGGAGCCTGCTCGGTATTGGTGAACGAAAGACTCAGGCGGTTTTTGCGGTTCAGAGTTTTGAGCTGTGAAACCTCTTTTGCCAATTCTTCAGCGCCTTCCATACGTGCGCGCTGTTTGGTCTGGCGTGCTTTGGCTCCACGGCGCAGCCATTCGGTTTCGCGGCGAAGTCGGTTCGCAAGACGTTTTTCGCGCTCACCTAAGCCCGCCATGAGTTCCGCTTTGCGCTCGAGGTACGTTGAAAAGCCGCCGTTGACTGTCAGGATGCCATTGGGGTGTCGGCGATCGAGTTCATAGATGCGGTCCACTGTGCGGGTGAGGAAAAGCCGATCGTGCGAAACCAGAACAAACGTGAAGTCGCCTGATAATAAAAACTCCTCCAACCAAAGAATGGAGTCGGCATCGAGATGGTTGGTAGGCTCATCAAGCAGCAAGAGGTCGGGTTTGCCAGCGAGCATCGCGCCGATCTGCACGCGCCGCCGCCAGCCGCCACTGAGTTTTAGAACTTCTTGGTCTTGCAGATCGACGAGTTCTAGCCGTGAGAGCATTTGATCGATGGTGCGCAAAACTTGCGGATCGTGTTCATCAAGGCCCGCGTGCGTTGCGCCTTCGGCCAAGGCTTCGCGCACGGAGAGGCCTTCGGCAAACTGTGCGTCTTGTTCAAGAAGTGCGACGCGTAGTCCTCTTGTCGTCACGACCTCGCCCTGATCAGGTGAAACCTGACCGGCTAAGATTCTGAGGAGCGTGCTTTTGCCGGCGCCATTGGCGCCGACGAGACCGATACGCGCTTTGCTCGGAATTCCGAACGAGAGGTCTTGAAAGAGCGTGCGGGAGGCGAAGCTCTTTTCAAGTCGTTGGCCGGTTAAAAGTGGGATTTCATTGCTCATGATTTTTTCGTCGCTCTCTGGTCGAAGAGACTCTTACGACTCGAAGTCTTCGATGGAAACTTCAAAATGGGGAATTTGCGCAATCGAAGGTGGAACCGATTCGAGTCCGCTGTGACAAGTGTCGACGAAGACCATTTTCACCTGCGGAGCGGCTTTGAGAACGGCGTTGATATTGACGGGCTCGTTTTCAAAAAGCCAAATCGAGCCATATTCGGCCGCAAGGCGCTTGATCTCGTCGGCCTTGAACTGCGCGTCGTCCAATCCCGCTTGCGGTTTTAGCGTGAGCCGCGCTCGAACTCCATCGAGAGGAAAGCCCGTTTCCTTAAGTGATACTTCGGTGCCGGTGCCCATCCGAGCCACATCGCGGCCCGTGAGGTAAAGCACATCGGCTCCGAACTTGAGAACGTCTTGAACGAACCGCACGGCTCCTGGAAGTGGCTTGTCATATGTCAGGAATTCGTTGGAGAAAAAACCATTTGCCCAGGCTTTGTGAACATCGTCCCAGAAAGCCGGGTACTGCTCTTTGCTTAAGCCCAAGCGGCTAAGGGGTTCGTGCAGGCCCCAGTCGCCGCGGTGGATTTCGACACCTAAAAGGCGCGAGCATTCTTCCGGATAGAGCGCCTGTTTTTCGGGCGATTTCGCAAAGCGATGTAGAATCGCGGTCACTCGCAAGGCGAGATCATACAGCGTCGAATCGAGATCGAAGATCACGAGGCAAGATGCCAATCGGCTTTCGTCTTTGATCTGGCGGGAGATCTGACCCAGAGTTTCACGCGTACCAGGTAGCATATCAGGCAGCTTAGCAGAGATCTCGTGTGAGGGTTAGGGCAAGGTCGCAAGATCCTTTGCCAGAGCCTGTTTCGTAGGCATGAGTCGCGTGGCGTCATCTGCTCTTGCGGAGAACCTCGCCAGCTGCTTTGCTTGCCGCCTCGGAAACCGCCTGCTACAAGCGGACCTCGCTAGAGTTTAGAGAGCTTAAAGGGGGCTATCACGTGAATGCGTTCAAGAATCTGAACTGTTTTGTCCTGTCATTGTCGGTGGTCCTCGCGGCAACGGGTTTGGCGACATCTGGTTGCACCTTCAAAAAAGCGGAACTCGGGACGGCAGAAAACCCCGTTAAGCTCTTCTTCGTTCCAAGCGTCGACGCCAAAGTCATCGATTCGAACTCGAAGGTCATGAAAGAGTGGCTCGAGAAAAACACGCCTTATAAATTCGAGATCAAAATCCCTCAATCCTACATCGCCGTGATCGAGGCTTTCGGCTCAAAAGGGGCTGACGTTGCGGCGCTCAACACCTCGGGATACATCAAAGCCAACGACAAGTACCAAGCGGAAGCGCGTTTGATCGTCATTCGTCACGGGAAGAAGACTTATCAATCGCAGTTCATCGCGAAAAAAGGCCGTTTCAAGTCGATTCAAGACCTGCAAGGAATGCGAATCGCGTTTGTCGACGCGGCCTCGATGTCGGGTTACCTCTTGCCGCTGAAGATGTTGAACGATGCGGGTATCAAGCTGGGTGGCGATCCGGTGTTTGCGATGAAGCACGATAGCGTTGTCTCGATGGTTTACCAGGGGCAGGCAGACGCGGGCGCGACATTTTATTCACCGCCGGATGAGAAAGAAGGCATTCAAGATGCGCGTCGTCTCGTGCGCACGCAGTATCCGGATGTCGAGTCGAAGATCGAAATCATTCAACTGACAGACGAGATTCCTAACGATCCAATCGTGTTCCGCAAAGATATGCCGGAAGAAATGAAGAAGACGATCGCGGACGCCTTCTTGGCAATGGTGAAAACACCAGAGGGTATGGAAGCGTTCAAAGCTGTTTATGGTGTAACGGCGATCGAGCCGGCGACGGATGCCGATTACGAGCCTGTCCGCAAGATGCTCAAGAGCCTCAATAAGTCGGCAGACGATCTTTTGGGTCAGAAAAAATGAGCAATATTCTTTCGGTTCGCAATCTCGTAAAGACTTACCCGAATGGCACACAGGCGCTGAAAGGCGTTTCGTTTGACGTTAAGCGGGGCGAGTTTTTGGTTGTCATTGGACTTTCGGGTTCCGGGAAATCGACGATGCTTCGCTGTTTGAATCGGCTGCATCATCCGACTTCCGGCGAGATTCTCTACACCGACAAAGCGGGGGTCGAACACGATATCGCGCAAGCCGAAGGCAACGAGATCCTAAAGATCCGCCGCACGATGGGCATGATCTTTCAGCATTTCAACCTGATCCCTCGTCACTCGGTTTTGAACAACGTCCTTTACGGCTCGCTTGGTTCGACAGGTTCGCTTCGGTCGATGCTGGGCTTGTACGCGAAGGAAGACGAGAAACGAGCGATGGAATACCTGCGGCTTGTGGGCATTCAAGACAAGGCGCACTTTCGTGCCGCTCAGCTTTCGGGTGGACAGCAGCAACGTGTCGCGATCGCGCGTGCGCTGACGCAGTCACCAGACTTGCTTTTGGCTGATGAGCCGGTTGCAAGCTTGGACCCTGCAACTTGCCACATCGTCATGGACTATCTTCGTCGCGTGAATCAGGAGCTTGGGCTCACGATCATTTGTAACCTTCACTTCCTCTCGCTGGTTCGCCAGTATGCCACGCGCGTGATTGCGCTTAAAGGCGGGAAGCTTGTTTACGAAGGTTCGCCTAGTGACATCGACGACAAATGGTTTGCGCAGATCTACGGTGAAGGCGCTAAAGAAGTTCACATCAACTAGAGGTTAGACATGGCGCAATCGACTACTATGGAGACGGCAGAAACCGGCGCGGCTGTGCGCAGAACGATTCTCGACGCGTTTGTCGGTGCTTATTTGATCTTCGCCGGTCTTGTGTTTACAGGCTGGGGCGAAGCCGACATTGTTCCACGGGTTCCGACTCTGGCGACTGCGTTTTTCGGTGTAGCCGTGTTGATGGCAATCGTGTCTGTCGTGGTCAACAAGACGGGGATCAAAACTCTAGGCTGGCAGATTTATGCTCCCGCGCATCTCCGTATGAAGTCGACGGAAGAACTGGCGACGCCGATTTATCGCACGTTCTGGGGCATGCAGATGATTCTCACGGTGGTGGTGACGACGTTGGTCGGCATCAAGATGACCGAGATCGACGTGCTGAAGCTCTTGGAGGCAGATCGTTTCTATCATGCGATGCGACTCTTTGGTGAACTCTTCTCGCCAGACTGGTCGATCCTTCCGAAAGCGATCGTGAAGGTTGTTGAGACGATCTACATCGCCTTCATCGCGACTGTGATCGCGGTACCTGTGGCGTTTGTTTTGAGTTTCTTGATGGCGAGAAACATCATGGGCGGCTCGAAGCTGGGTTTCACCGTCTACGCTGTTTTGCGAACGGTGTTTAACGTTTCGCGCTCGATCGAGCCGATCTTGTGGGCGATTATTTTCTCGATCTGGGCAAGCTTCGGTCCGTTTGCGGGGATGCTTGCGTTGATGGTTCACTCGATTGCGTCGCTTGCCAAACAGTACTCGGAAATCGTCGAAGGTATTGAGGACGGTCCGATTGAAGGTATCGAGTCGACGGGCGCTTCGCGCTTGCAGGTGATTTGGTTCGCCGTTGTTCCGCAGGTTGTTTTGCCTTACATCAGCTACACCGTTTATCGCTGGGACACGAACGTGCGTATGGCGACAATCCTCGGATTCGTCGGCGGTGGCGGAATCGGCGTGATGTTGGCCGAGTACAACGGTCAGGCGATGTGGCCTCAGGTCGGTTGTATCATCTTCGTCATCGCCGCCGTGGTGTGGATTATGGATGCCTTCTCGTCCCACGTCCGCGCCGCTATTAAGTAATTCGCACATGTGAAACTACTGGCGCTGGCTTGTGCGGCGTAGCGCTTGGGTACGTGCGTGAGATAGGCGCGACGGCTATCGAATCCGTGTCGAAGTTTTCGACGAATTTTCGAACTCTCTGATTCGTCTTGAGTCACATTTTTGAAATGCGTGTGAAGCCGCGATTCGCGGCTTTGGTCTGGCGAATTTGCTAGCGGGATCGTGGACTTCTGTTTGGGTGTCTCGCCTTTGCACGCACTTGTTCTCGCAAACTTCTGTTTTTCGTCCAGCGATTCGACAGGATCGTCTGAGAACCCTCCATAGTTCCCACTTAAAACTCTGAATTCGCAAAGGTTTTGCCTCCTCGTCCTAGGAGGGGTGCTCGAGGCCCTCTGTTCTCAGGCCGATAAATCTTGGGAGAGGAATCGACATGAATTCAACTTTTGAAAACCAGAATGAAAGCCAAGGTTTGCAGTTTCACGTCGCGCGTGGCGAGACGCCGATCGGGCGTTTCACCGTGACGGATATCCTCGCTCGAGTTGAGCGCCGAGAGTTGGATCCATTTGATCACATCTACGATGAAAATCTTCAAGACTGGGTGGCGATTGCAACTCATCCGTCGTTTGCCAAGCATTCGGAATTCTGGGAACAGCTTCGCTTGACGCTTGTGCAAGAGGCAAAGGGCGGCACTGAGGATTCTCCGGCCGTGGCTGAATGGTTCGTGCTAAAAGGCGATCATCGTTTTGGGCCATTTGAGTACTTGGAACTCGTTCGTCTCACGCAAGAAAAGGGCCTTCAGGACTGGGACTACGTTTGGAACAAGAAGCTCGCGAAGTGGGCGCGTTTGGCGACGCTTCCCGAGTTTCAGCCCGAAGCGATTCAAAAACTTCGTCTCACCTTAAGCGACAAACTCGGCGGTACTTTAAATGAAGTCTTCTTTCGCCGTCGTTACGCACGCGCGACATTTGAGGGTTCGATACTCGTTCACAATCATCAGAAGCTCTTTAAGGGAAAATCTCACGAGCTTGGCGCTGGTGGTATGAGCCTTACGCTGCTTGAGGGAGAGCTCAAAGTTGGTGACAAGGTTCACGTTCACATCAAGCCCTCGAAAGAAACTCCGGCGTTCAATACGTCGTGCGAAGTGATGAGTCGTCGTGTTCTGCATGCAGGCGACCCAAAATCTCCGGTCGTCTACGGCATGAAATTCTCGGATCTCGACAAAAACGTTCGGTCGCAGATCGACACGTGGGCGACAGGGAAGAACGACGGCAGCAGCGGAAAGGCAGCGGCATGAAGACGGTGCAATTAGTGTTGCAGAACGCGAAAATGATTCTGCTGGCTTCATTGGCGATGAGTGGCCTTGCGGGATGTGGCGCTCAGACCTTCGCTGTTGAAGAGGAGTCGAAAAACTTCGGTCAACAGGTGACCTATAATTCGGAAGTCGATGTTTTGTGGGTGGTCGACACGAGTTCGTCAATGGCCAAACACCAAAACTTGCTTGCGAATCAAGTTCCGTTGTTTATCGAGGGCCTCAATGCGACGGGCCTCGATTACCAAATCGGTGTGACGACAATGGATATGAGCGGAAGCGGCGCGCGCGGGGAGCTTTTGGCCCAAGCCGGAACACCCAAAGTTTTGAATAAGAACACGCCAAATCTGATCGGGCTATTGGCAGGTCGTATCCGAGCCGGTGAAAGCGGTTCACCTGTCGAACGCGGCCGCGAAGCAATGATGGAGGCACTTCGTCTTTCGTCGCCGGGCGCGGCGAACGAAGGCTTTCTTCGCCAGGATGCGCTACTAAACGTCATTTTTCTTACCAATGAAGAAGATCAGTCCAGCAATGCTATCGACTACGTCGCGGCGTTGGACTTCTTGAAACCGCTCTTGCCGTATGGCGACCGTAGCTGGCTTGCGCACTTCATGGGCGTGACCTCGACGGATAGCGCTTGCAAGACGGCAGAGTGGGGGTTTGCTTCGCCGGGTCTTCGCTACATGGATCTTGCGACAGCGAGCGCCGGCTCAAAAGAGTCGATTTGCGACGCGGATTTCAAGCGCGCATTGACCAATGTTCGCTCTCGGGTTTTGGAAGTTCTCACGGACTTCCCACTTGATCGTGATCCCAAGGTGGAAACGATCCGTGTTTTTGTCGACGGCGTCGAAGTGCCTAAGAGCGAAACCAACGGCTGGTCTTACCGTGAAGCGGCAAATGCCATTCGCTTCCACGGCACGGCGATTCCAAAAGCTGGTGCACGCATCAAGGTTGATTTCGATCCTGCGGGGTTAAAATGAAGAACGTGGTTACCTTAGTCTCACTTTTGACGGTCGGTCTTGCCTTTGGTGAGCCCGCCTTTGCACAGAGCTCAAAGGGCTCCAATAAGTCTCGCTCGATCGAAGACGAGTTGAAGCTGCGTGCAGGAGACGAGCAGGGTAACGAGTTAAAGGCTCTTAAGACAGAGATGCTTGTTATGCGCTCGGAGAAGCGAGCGCTGGAGCAGTTGGAAAAGCTACGCGTGCGACACAAAGGAACTCGCATGGAACCTGAGATTCTTTTCCGCTTGGGAGAGATTCACATGCGACGTGCGCGCACCGAGCGTTTTTTCGAGGTGCATCGGGACTCTAACCAGGTCGCACGTTTCGCGCCAGAATTGGTGAGCTCGGCTTCGGAAAAAAAGCAGATCCGTCGAGCTATCCAGATCTACTTGGATCTTGAGGCCCGCTTTCCAAGATTTCGTTCGCGTGATGTCGTCGTCTTCAATACGGCCTATGCCTACCAACAAGTCGGTGACGATGCGGCCGCGGAAAAGCAGTTCCTTCGGCTTTTGAGTCAGCACCCGAACTCGATTCTCGTGCCGGATGCACTGTTGTCTTTGGGCGAGATTCAGTTCTCGCGTCGTCAGTTCGCAAATGCGCTGAACTATTTTTTGAAGATCAAAGAACATCCAACGGCGCGCGTTTACCCATATGGTCTTTATAAAGCCGCTTGGGCGAAGTACAACATGCAAGACGAAGGCGGAGGCTTGAAGCTTCTTGAAGAGGTCGTCGCTTTCGGGCACGCACGCGCCAAAGAAGGAACCGAAGCCGCGAAGCTTGATCTTCGAAAAGAAGCTCTGGGTGACATGGCTCTCTTCTTCTCGGAGATGAGAAAACCCCAGGATGCGGTGGCGTACTTCATGGGCCAAGCGCGCGATCTCGACCCGGTCCCGTACATTCTTCGCCTAGTTGAAATATACAAACGACATTCCAAATACGGCGAAGTCGACGTGGTTCTGCGTGATGTCTTAAGTCGTATCCCCAAAACCACTCTCATCGCCGATGTTCACGATGAGTTGATTTGGAACGCCGATCGTCAGAAAAAACGTGACGTCGCTGTTCAGCACCTCGTGGCGCTGGATCAGGTATGCGAAAAGCTTGAGCCACGTGCTCCGTGTGATGCGAAAGTCGTCGAGATCTCCAAGAAGCTCGGGGCAAAACTTCACGCTTACTGGAAGAAAGACAAGCTTCCTGAGACAGCGGACTATGCTTTGAAGGCGTATGAGATCTATCTCGGAAATACGAAGCTCGTCGGACATGAAGCGGCGCAGGTGCGCTATGCGTACGCGGATTTGATGTTTGCTCGCAATCGCTTCCGTGAAGCCAGTGAAAACTACGCATTGGTCTACGAAGAGTCGCAGAACTCACAGGCAAAAAAAGTCGGGTTTGACCTGATGAAGACCGATCCGAAGCTGGCCGTGGACGCGTCTTATGGCGCGGTGGTCGCTTTGGAAAAGGCGGTAGGTGAAGCGAAATGGTCGGATGCCGATGAGACGGCGTTTGCCAAGCTCGGCGATCGCTATCTGCACATGGCGCCGCGTGGTCCGTATGCGGTGGATGTTCGCTTCAAGCGCGCCTTCATCGCTTATGAGAAAGAGAAATTTGATATCGCGGCGATAGGCTTCAAGCAGCTTGGCTGGTCCAAAGAGGCGTTTGATCATCCGAAGTCAGCGAAGGCTCAGGATCTGTATCTCGACATCTTGAATATTCGCAAAGACTACCGGGGCTTGAAAGAGGCCTCGCAGCAGCTATTGGTATTGGCCGAGTCGTTAGCCTCGGGTGGCGGCAAGGCGATGGACAAAACGCGCCAAGACCAGCTGGTCAAAATCCGTCGTGAGGCTTGGTTCGCCGAGGTCGGCGAAGTGGAACATAAGGCTTCAAACAAAGAGGAGCACCGCAAAGCTGTCGATATGTATCGCGCCTTTGCGATGGACAACAAGGGGTCGGAGCTTGCGCCAAAAGCTTGGTGGAATGCGAGCCAAATCCTGTTCCGTTCGGGTGAAGTGGCTGAAGCGGCGGGTATGTGCGCGCAGATGCCGAAGTCGTTTCCCGGCGCATCCAATGTGAAAGAGTGTTTGCAGCAAGCGGCGCAGACTTACGAGTCGATTGCGCGTTTGGATCTTGCATCCGAGGTCGCAAGCTCGCTGGCGGAAGTGGAGTCCGAAAAGGCTTCGATGTGGCGTTCGTTGGCTTCGGAATTCCTCGCTTTGACGGGGAATCGCACCTCCAAGGAAACAGCTTTTCGTAGTCTCTTAAAGGCCGTCGATGAGAAAGGTCTTTCGCGCGACAAACAAGCGGAGAGTTTGGAAAAAGCCTTCCAGCTTGCGAAAGAAATCGGCGACGACAAATTAATAACATCGGCTCGCACGAAAATCGAATCGATTGGCTTGGAGCCGCAAACGAGTCAGTTCTTGGTTGAAGAAGCGGAAGCCGTGTATCGGGCGGGCGATTCGAACCGGGCGTTCAATCTTGCGAAGCGAGTTGTCGGCCGTGAGTCTCAGCTTTCTATGGCGAAGTCGCTTCCGGCTCGTGCCCGCTTTCTTCAGGCGCGAGTGCTGGAAGATGAATATCGTCAACAGAGCGTGAAAGCGCGAGTCGAGCGAATCGGGATCGTGCTTGCGATTAAAACGGAGAAGTTGGAGAAGGCGCAAAAAGCCTATCAGTCGGCGGCTCGCATGGGTGACCCAGGTGTGGCGATCGAGGCGCAGGCGAAGCTTGCCGATCTCTATGTCGATTACGCACGAACAGTGCGGTCGATGAAGCTGCCTTCGGATGTGCCGGAGTCCGATCAAAACGCCTTTACCAAAGAGATCGAACAGATCGCGCTGCCGATGGAAGAAAAAGGTATCGAAGCGCTGGCTCAAGCGATCGATGCGGCCAAAAAAACCGCCCGACTTGATGGTCTAGCTGGCCAGCTTCAGCAGCGCCTCGACAAATTGAATATGAAACAAGATGTGACCGAGCCTGTGGATGTCGAAAAACTTCCTCGCTTGGTGCCCGGATTCGAATGGAAGGTTCTGGGTATGTTCGAAGGGAGTAAGCCATGATGAATCGAATCGCTCTAGCAGCACCTCAGCTTGTTTTGAGCCTCGCGGTCGCGTGTGGCCTGGTGGGTTGTGCGACGGGAGAAGGGCCTCGTCGTGACAAGAGTTTCGATGCTGGCGCTCGTGAACGAGCTAAGCCATTTTTAAAAGATCTTGTCAGTTATGACTTTCGTTTTTCGAGCCCGAAGCGAGCTTGCGCGGCTGTCGAAGCCGATGCCGATTGGAAAGACTATGTATGGGCGGCCGGCGCCTGCGTGCAGAAACAAGATTGGAACCAAGTGGAGAAGCTTGGTCTTGAGATGTCATCGCGTCATGTGGATTCGCCTTGGGGGGCTTATTTCCTAGGGCTTGCGGCCTCCGGGCGTGGCGAGTATTTGCGTTCGCATTGGATGCTGGATCTTGCCGAGAAAAAGGCCGGTGGTCCGCTTGCGCTGGTTCGCTTCGAGAAGGCGCGACTTTTGGAGCGTGAAGAGGGGCCGGCATCGGCGGCCAAAGAAATGAAAGAGGCCGTAAAACTCGATCCGATGATGGTGGCAGGTCAGCTTTGGTTGGCTCAGGTTTACCATCGTGATCGCATGTTAAACGAAGCCGAACGTCACTATCGCCTGGCTTTGGATTCCAAAGGGGATCTCTACCCGGCGTTGAGCGGTCTTTCCGAAATTCTGGTCGAAAAGAAAAACGGTTCCGACGCCGTGATCTTCTTGTCGCGCGCGCTTTTGCTTAAACCCGAAGTCTCAGAGACGCGCGTGAAGCTTGCGCATGTCTACGAAACGATGATGGGGGAACCCGGGAAGGCTTTGCAGACGCTGCGTGAGCTACGGGTTGCAATGGAAAAAGGTCGCTCAAAGGGCCGCGTTGGTTTTGATTTGAATCAAAAGATTCTCGATTTGGAAAAATCGATGAAGCCTGTTCAAAAAGAACAGGCTCAAGAAACTCAGCCTGGCCGTCAGCCGGCGCAATCGAAGAAGGGTGGTTGAAATGAAGACACTCGTCAGATCGATTTATTTGGTTTTGATCACATTCACAATGTTCACGACCTCGACAGTTTTTGCGAAGAAGGTCCAGTACCGCAAGGTTCAGGATGTGAACTTTGACGCTATGGATGTCGACGGCCAAGTGCGTAACCCAGATGGGGCGTACGTTGTTCAAAAACGAGTCGTTGAGTTCTTGCCGCTCTATAAAGTGCGGAAGAATTTCGACGAAAATATCAAGGAATCCGTTGAGTACGTGAAGTAAAGGACGAAGGCACCATGATCGAGATCAAGCACAGTAAAACAGAATATCAGACTCTTCTTTCGACGCTCCCCATGAGGGGGCTTGCGAGTGCGCTCGTCGGCTCGTTTTTTGGTTCGTTTTTTGTTTCGTCTTTTGTTTCGGTTGTCGCTGTTGCGACGCTATTTCCCATTTCCTCGGCCGAGGCGCAGCAAGGTAAAGCTCAGCCGGCGGCGGCAGCAGGCGATGAAAAAGTCGATGTGACGGATCTTGAGAAGAAGTATTGGGCGGCCAAGGACACCGACTTTTCCGTCGTTCAAAACCGCCTGTACTCGAAGGCAGGGCGATTTGCGCTGACCGGGCAATATGGCTACCTCATCAATGACCAATGGAGCGACGGACCGACCTTTTCCGGTTCGCTCGGCTACTATTTCAGTGAGCGACTTGGCGTCGAAGGTCACATGCAAGTTACCAACTCGGTCGACAACAAGGCGCTCAACAACTTGCGCGCGCAATCGGGTACCGCGAACCATGGGAAGATCCGTGGGTATCAGGGGATCTCTCTGAACTGGGTACCATTTTACGCGAAGATGAGTATTTTGAATTCGAGCATCATGTACTTTGATATGGCGATTTCGCCGGGTGTGGGTGTCACGACCTACGAACAGCAGCGCGAAGACGGCAACCTGCAAAAGAATGCTCCGACGGTGGCGATTGATGTCACGCAGTCGTTTTTCTTCTCGAAGTACGCCGCGGTTCGAGTCGATTTCAAAAATCGTTGGTTTCAAGAAGAGATCGTCCGTTACCGAACGCCTTCGACGTCGGTCAATACAGAGACGGCGCAGACATCGATTTTGATGTTTGGTTTAACGCTTTACTACTAAGGACAGGACGCGGTCATGAGAGAACGCAAAATCATGAGTATTACCAGGAAGGTCGCTTTCGCGCTTGTCGTGATGCTGGCAGCCGGCTCGGCGGATGCGGTGGTGCTTGATCCGAACAAGGACTACGCGGAAGCTCGAGACCAAGGTGCGCAGCCTGCGAGTCCATCGACTTCGTCATCGGCGCGGGTAAAACCGCGCGTGCAGGCGGTCGAGGGAAATTGGCTTCAGGCCAAGTTTCAAGAAGCAAAAACAACTTTCGCTTCGATGTCGCGCCAGTTTTTCGGTCGTAAACCTGCGGAGACGAATCCTCGTGGGGCGACAGGCGCCAATCGTTCCGTCGCTAGTCAAACGGCGCCAGCTGTGGCACCGCCAGTTCATGCTCCGGCGACACAAACCACCGCTGCAAACACTGGGGCCAGCGAATCGAGCTTCTCAGAAACCGTGAGTTTCCCGGGGCTGTCGACTTCCGAAAGTGGCGTGGTGAAGTACGACCTTCAGTCGGTCGATGCGATTCCTCGCCTGCGGCTACCGAAAGAGCAACCGTTTACCTTGGGGCGCTTTGAACTTGGCGCGGCTCAGAAAAAAACCTTGGAGTCGAAATTTTTAATCGCCCTGCAGTCACCGGAGTTTTTGACACCGGCCGAACTCAAGCATCTCACGCGAGCGCCGGAGGCTGTGAAGGCCGTCGCCGCGGCGAAAAAACTCATGGTTGCAAAAGGTGCGTTGGATGAGGCGACCCTTAAAAAACTCGGCCTCGTCCTTAGACAGTTGCAGTTGACGGATGAGAAAGAGCTGAGCCTCGCCAAGTACGTGCCGCTGACTGACGATGAGTATCGCTTCATGAGCGGTCTGCTGCTTTATCAAAATGGCCACCAGTGCGCGGCGGCCGTGGGGCTTTTCCATTCGATTTCCAAGAAGCCCGAGTGGCAAGCGGAAGCCGACTACTTTTTGGCGATGTGTTCAAAGAGCCTGGGGCTGATGACCGACTTCAGCGAGCGTGTTCGTCGTGTGATGGAAGTCAGTGGTCCTGGCTCGAACAAACCCAATAGTGGTTTCTACGCAAATCGCCTTTTACGCGAAGTGGATTGGAAAACTCCAAATGTCACGACTCGTGCGTTCGGCGAAGCCTTGGAGAAAGCCGTATCGAATCCGGAGGTCGTCAATGGTCAGACGCCCGAAGTTATGGCGACAGTTGCCGCTCTGATCGCAGAAAGCGCGGCGGCGGCCGAGAAGTTCAAGACGGCACTTGAATGGTCGAAAAAGGTTCCAGAGAAACATCCTCGCTTCCTGCAGGCGAAATTCGTGGAAGCGTTGGCGGAGTATTCCATTGGTTCAAAGAAGCGCGCACTGGAACTGCAAGAGACTTTGATCAAAAATCCGCGCGCCGAAAATAGCGAGCGCGAGTTTCAGGGCTTGATCGCGCTCAATCTCGCCCGCATGTACTTCCAAGAGCAGAAGTACAAAGAGGCACATCAGGCGTTTTTGACGGTCAACAAAGACCATCCGCTTTGGTTGCAAGGTCTCTCGGAACTCGGCTGGGCACAGCTGATGTCGGGAGATTACGAAGGCGCGATCGGAAATATGTATTCGATCCACTCGCCGTTCTTCGCGGCGGCCTATAAGCCAGAGTCGTACGTGATTCGTACGATCGGCTATTTAAACCTTTGCCAATATGGCGACGCGTACCGAACGCTTTCGGTTTTAGAGAAAGACTATCGGACGATGCTTAACAGCATCGACGCCTATGAAAAGTCGATCAAGTCGTTCTCCGATGGGCGCTACGGTACGATCCGACGGTTCTTGGTCGGTTTCAATCAACCAGGTCGCACCGATGTGAAGGATGTCGACGGACTTCCAAGCCCGGTGATCCGTGAGATCGCTCGTCAAAAGGATTTCTTGAATTTGCAGAAAGCATTGAACCGCCAGATCGACGAAAAGGCGATTTACGCCCGCATCGGCGGTGATATCGATCGCAGCCTCAAGGACGCTCAGGACAGAGTTAATCAAAGTCGTCGTCGCTTGGAGCAGATTCGTAAGCAACTGGCCGCTAACCGCAACAAACCGGAATTCGAAGCGACGCGCGCTCAGCTTCAGGCCGATCTTGAAAGTGAAATGCTTCGTCTTAATGACCGCTTTTTCTCGGTGGATCTCTTTAATGAGGCCAAGAAGTCGGTAGCGGAATACAACAAAGAAGTCGGAGTGGGAGCGGATCAACGCGGTCAAGACATCAAACGCCGTTTGGAAACGACCATTGCCAACCGCATTCTCAAGGTGCGCACGGACCTTTCGCGGTTCATGGACAATAACGAATTGCTTCGCTACGAGGTCTTTGCGGCCAGCGGCGAAAACATTCGATTCCAAGTTGCGGGCGGGGAAAAAGAAAACCGCGTACCTGCGAACGTGATTCCAAAATCGAAATCGTTGAAATGGGATTTCGATGGCGAGTACTGGGAAGACGAGATCGGACACTATCGTTCAAGTTTGAAAAACAACTGTCCAATTACTGGAAACGGGCAGCAGCGCGAGCAAGCAAGTCTAGGAGGCATGTGATGAAACAAGCAAAAACCGGCCATACAATTTTGGCGACATCCGTTTTGATGGGACTGGCCTCGCTTGGTTTTTCAACTTCCGCCGTCGCCAGAACGGATGTTCCAGCGAAACTGGAGCAGCTCAAAGAAAACGTTTCGGCGAGCCAGTCGAATCTTGAGCAGTATGAGCAAGGTCTTCGTGTCGTGAATTCGAACCTGCAAGCAACCGATCGTGCTCTCAAGACGATTCAATCGCAGAAACAAGCGATCGCGAAACAGACTGGGCAGGCGGTTAAAGACACGCAAGCCGTCGAGGCCGCCAAGGTCGAAGTCGAGGGGCAGTTGCGAACAGAGCGCGACAAGCTTGCTACGGAAGAGCGTCAGATCGAGGAGCTGAAACAAGCGTTGGTGCGTCTTGAAGCCAACCGCGAAAAGCGTCAGGCCAACATCGCGGTCTACGAACAGCGTCTTCAGGCGGTCGCGGTCGACCAGGCAGGCTCTGGTGAGCGCACGCAATCGGTGAACGAACTCGAGGCCGCTTTGCGCACCCAAGAGGAACAGGCTCTTGCCGAAAAGAAGCGTCTGACGGCAAAAAAAGCGGAATACGAGCAAGAAATCGAGAAGTGGAAGAAGCAAGTTCGTGTCTCGCAGCGCTCTGTGGCGAATTTTAGCCGTCTGAAGCCACAGTAAGCTAGACGAGCGGGGACGGCCCGCGGTAGAGCTGGCCCCGTGTTGGGGGAACTGCGTCACTTCCTTACCGAATGGTCCGCCTTTGAGGGATACGCGTTTTTAAGCGTGATCTTATTGATCGCGCTTTTAGGCATAGTCTCTGCCATCGGTTATTTAGCTTTGCGCCGCGATACGGAACGCCTGCGCGAGCGTCTTCAGATGATCATGTCATCGGCCGGAATCGGCGTTTGGGAGTGGGACCTCCAACGCAATCGCGGCTCGTGGGACGACTCCATGTACCGGCTCTACGGTGCGGCACCTGGAGGTTTGAGCCTCGACTACGAAGCGTGGAAGCAGATGATTCACGATGAGGACCGAGAGCGTGTCATCGCGGAATTTGAGGGTGCCGTTAGTAATGAGTTCTCAGGGGCTCGCGACTCGGCATCTCGTATCGATATCAGTTTTCGTATTCTGACCAAGAACAAACAAGTTGAGACCATTCGAACGGTCGGAGAAGTTTTGCGTGATGCTTCCGGTAAGCCGCGCGCCTTACAGGGCGTGTCTTGGAGTATTTCTCGCGAGGTGGATCTCGTCGCGGCGTCGGAGCGGCAAAAACGTTTTACCGAGGACATTCTCGATTCCATCGCCGACCCGGTTTTCATGAAGGATCGTGAACATCGTTGGATTTACGGGAACCGAGCTTTCACCAAACTCATGGGTGTGGGGCGTGATGAGTATCTCGGGAAAACCGATTTCGACTTTTTTTCGCCTGAACTTTCTAAGCTGTACTGGGCGGGCGACGATCTTACTTTAACGGAGATGAGTGCGAAGGAGTTTGAGGAAGAATCTATTCGGGGCGAAAAGGCACGTATGATTCTTACCAAGAAGAGCCCGGTGCGTTTGCCGACGGGCGAGATCGGCGTGATCGGTGTCATCCGAGATATCACTGAACGACAAAACATGGAAAAACAGCTCGAGGAGCAACGCACGCGGCAGATCGCGGCGTCGCGGTTGGCAAGTCTTGGTGAAATGGCCGGAGGGATGGCTCACGAGATCAATAACCCGCTTGCTATTATCTCAGCCTATGCCACGCGCTTGGGAGAGGTCTTGGAAAACATCGAGGATGCGGGGCTCGATGAAAACGGTCGACACGCAAAGCATCGCAGTCACGAGATCGCGGGCAGAATCGAAAAAACAGCACATCGAATTTCGACCATCGTCAAAAGCTTAAGAACCATTGCGCGCGATGGAAGTCGCGACGAGATGGAGGCTGTGGCTGTTGAGCAGTTGATCGACGAAACGCTGGCGCTTTGCTTGGAGACCATGAAGTCGACGGGCGTAAAGCTTGAGACGAGCTTGACAGGCCTTGCTTGTGATTCGAAAGCCGAAGCTGGTTGTCAGGTGCTCGGGCGGCGCGTGCAGTTGTCACAAGTGCTGCTGAATCTCATCAGCAACGCGTTCTTCGCCGTCGCCACTCAACCTGGCGGCCGGATTCGAATTGCGGCGCGTGCGTTGAAAGATGAGTCTGGAGCCTCGTTTGTCGAGATCGTCGTGGAAGACAACGGGCCGGGTGTGCCCAAAGAGATTCGCGAACGTATCTTCGAACCGTTTTTTACGACCAAGCCGGTTGGCCAAGGAACGGGACTGGGGCTTTCGATCGCGGCTTCGGTGATGCGTGAGCACGGCGGACACTTGATCTTGGATGATGCGATGGACGGCGTCTGGTCGACGCGTTTTATCGTTAAGCTTCCGATCGTGGTTGCTCAGCCGGTGTAAGTGTCGGCAGCACGTCGGTTGTTCGCCCAAATTTTTCTACTCTTCCCTGAGAAAGCACCAAACAAAGATCGGAGTCCTGAACGGTGGAAAGCCGATGGGCGATGATAATACTTGTGCGATTGCGGCGAGCCCGGACGGCCGCTGCTTGCAAGAGGCGTTCGGTTTCGGAGTCGACGTTCGAAGTGGCTTCGTCGAGCACGAGGATCTGCGGGTCGAACGCGAGAATTCGCGCAAAGGCGATCAGCTGTCTCTCGCCAACCGAAAGATTGGCCCCTTTTTCCTCGACGTCCGCCTTAAGGCCGCCGGGTCGCATACGTAAGATTCGTTCGAGACCAGCTTCACGTGCCGACCAAAGGATGCGGTCTTGCGAGATTTGAGGGTCGCCAAGTCCGATGTTCTCTTCAATCGTACCCCGGAACATGAAGACATCTTGTTGCACGACGCCGATACGACGTCGTGCTTCCTTTCGTGGAATCGCAGCGAGCGGACGGCCGTCGATTAAAATCTCACCTCTGGTGGGGTCGCGAAAGCGTTGTAGCAGCGAAATCAGCGTCGATTTCCCGCTCCCGGTGCGTCCCAGAACCGCCAACGTTTTTCCTCTTGGAAGTTCAAAGCTCACGCCGTCAAGCGCGTAGGGAAGCTCTTCATGGTAGCGGAAACTAACACCTTCGAAGCGAACCGTGCCAAATGGCTGGCCGAGGTTTCCTGGGTCTGAAGCTTCGTGATCTTCTTGTTCGCGCAAAAGCGCAAATACTCGCTCGCCCGAAGAAACGCTGTTTTGGAAAAGCTGATATTTCTCGAGGATGTTTCGCAGCGGATCGGCAAAGTCTTTCACGTGAAAGATGAAGGCGATCATCGCGCCCGTTGAAATCGCCCCTTCCGAAGCGATCCAGCCGCCCGCGTAAAGTGCTGTCGCAACGGTAACCGCCGTGAAGAGCGAAACCGTGGGATGAAAAAGCGCATAGAGAGAAACGGTTCTCAAGTTCGCGTCGCGATACACGCGCGAGAGCGCTTCGAAGCGGTTT
>CAUJGS010000025.1 GCA_963170185.1 Bdellovibrionota bacterium | reverse complement strand
GGAAGACGTAAGCGCGCACCATTAAAATAATCGCGATCACGACGTGTCCGATCGCGGATTTGATAAGTGCGGACTTGATCTCGATGTTGTCGACGGTTTTCTCGGTCATCATTTCGGCAACGTTACCAACCCGATGTTCGTGATACCGGCGGCTCGAACCTCCGCCATTGTTTCCGCGACAAAGCCATAGTCCACGGCCTTATCGGCTTGGATATAAATCTGCTTGTTTGGTCGTTTTTCGAAAATCGCCTGCAGGCGCTTTTGCAAGTCAGCAATCGGAATCGCCTGGCCGCCGACAGTGATGCGCTTTGATTTATTGATGATCAGAACAAAAGGTTCTTCTGAGGTTGAAACTCCGCTAGCGGCGGTTTCGGGGAGCTCGATCTCAAGCCCTTGCTGCATCATCGGCGCGGTGACCATGAAGATGATGAGCAAAACGAGCATAACGTCGACAAGCGGTGTGACGTTGATTTCGCTCATGACCATGCGGCTTTTTCCACCGCCGGAAGACGACATACCCATGGTGCTTACGACTCCTTAAAGAAGTTGCGTTTTGCGACGTTTAAGAAGTCCGAGCCAAAACTTGCGACATCCATCTCGATGCGTTTCACCAGGCCGATGAAGTAGTTGTAAGCTGCAACCGCCGGCAGAGCCGCGAACAGACCGACCGCTGTCGCGAAGAGGGCTTCCGAAATACCGGGAGCAACGACCGCGAGACTCGCCGATCCGCTTGCCGCGATTTGGTGAAATGACGTCATGATCCCGACAACTGTTCCGAGGAGACCGATGAACGGCGATGTGCTTCCGACAGTTGCAAGGAAGCTTAAGTTGGCTTCCGCTTTTGCGATCTCCGCATCGGAAACCTTGCGCATCGTGCGCTCGAGATTGTCGATCCCGGTGAGCTTTGTTGAAGAGTCCGAACCGACATCTGCGATATCTTTCGTTCCGCGCGCCCCGAAAGTTTTTTCCGCGATTCGTTGCAGTTCTTGAAAGGCGGCCAGAAAGACCGAGGCGATGTTGGAATTTGGATAGTTCTTGGCTTGTTTGGCCATGTCTTCTAGCGAAGCCGCTTTCCAGAAGGCATCGACGAAGGTTTCGTTTGCCGCTTGGATGGCCTTTAGTTGTTTACGTTTATTGATGATGATGGCCCATGAAACGACGCTGAGTCCGATCATGAGTAGCAAAAGTCCCTGCACAACGGGGCCTGCGCTCATGACCCCTTCAAGAATTCCAGTTTTCACAGCGACTTTCGGTGTGGCCATCTTATCTCCTCGTCGATCCAGTTCTTATCCTTAGATTCGAACGCGTTTTTCGAGGAGAATCAAACTTCAATGCGTCGAAGTTTCGTCGTTCTGTGCAGAAGGGAAATAGTGCCGCACGATTTCTTTGGAATCGGTCAAAACGCCGTCATATCCGTCAGCAAACATCGCCTGCATGGTTGCTAGTTCGGATGTCGGTCCTGCGTAACGACGTAGGCCTCGGCGCTTTGCCTCGTTGAGCGTGGCGCTGCGAAGGCGAGGGCGCATGGTGTGGCCGCCGTGTTCTTTGTCGATGACCCGTTCTTCGATGTCGGAAATCAAAATATCGCTTTTCAGTTCTGCGAGTCCCTGCAGGTCAAGACTCGAGAGAATTTCGAGCTGAATGAGAATCGCCTGACTGCTGCCGTAAAGTCCGCGCGGCTGGGCTTCGCGAAGTTCTTTGAGAGTCCCGTCACTCTGCGATTGGGCGACGGTTGTATGAATCGGAAGCGGTTTCTCATTCTTGGTTCCATCTTGTACGCCCCAGAGTTCGAGCAGGCGCAAAGCCAGGCCAGGCCTGCGAGATATCAGGTTGAGCACGGTGGGCCGTCCCTTCATCTCGGGTGCAAACTCGAGAAGTTCATGTAGGCTCGCAGCCAAACATTCTTCTTTCGTTGCGAGTTCGATGGGTTTTCCTTTGGCAGTGCCAGTTTTCAAAAGCTCGTCTTGGCTGATGAAAAGTGAGCCATCGCCGGTCAGTCGTACATCGAGCCAGAATCCGAGATTGGGTTTAAGTTCTTTTGGATCTGTTTCGCCGGCCGCGAGTGAGGCGTGTGTGGGGGCTTGCATGTCTGCAGGGCTCGCAATTCGGTAAAGCAAGAGCGGTCGGCCGTCTTTGTGAGCCAATTGGAGATAGGGATGTTCAAACGGCGTCTTGACGGGTTTTGAGCGCGCCTTGGAGTGCATGTACATCCAGCCTCCACCGAGGGCGGCAATGATGCTGAGAACGACAATCAGGACGGAACTAAGGGATCGGCTCATAGGGTTTAACGTCTCGAATACTCTGACAAAATATTAAACTGTAAACCGTCTTCAATTTTCGCTAATTCGGACCTTTTTTGACCGAATTTGATGGCCATCAGGCGGCTTATCGTTTAGTTTTCATCCGCTTTATGAACCGAATTCACCGAAAAGTCGAGTACGCATTGATCTCTCTCAAGCATATGAGTGCAAAAGCGCCTGGGGAGAGAACCACGGTCAAGGAAATCGCCGGCACCTATGGTTGTCCGACGGATGTCACTGCGCGCGTGCTTCAAGCTCTGGCCAACAACGGTGTGCTCTTGTCTGAACAGGGTGCCCACGGCGGCTACATGATCGCCAAAGATCTCAGTCGTGTGACTTTTTATGAACTGCTGGAAATGACGCTCGGGCCGCTTGGTGTCGCCAAGTGTTTACACGAAGCCGACGAGGGCTCTTGCGATCTTCGGCAAACATGCAACATCGTCACACCTATTCAACAACTCAATCGCAAGCTGATGGAATTTTATCGCAGCCTCACATTGGCGGACCTGATTGAGAGCGGTCGCGCTTTGCGCGCTACGCCCGAGGCCGCTTTGCGCGCTACGCAGCCGGAGTCTTCACCGTCATGAGCCAGAAACTTCCAACCTCTGAAGAATACAAATACGGATTTGTCACCGAGATCGAAACCGAGACGGTGAAGAAGGGTCTGACGGAAGACACGATCCGTGCGATTTCAACGAAGAAGAACGAACCGGAGTGGATGCTTCAGTATCGTCTAAAGGCATTTGAGCTCTGGAAGACGATGGAAGAGCCGACGTGGGCCGATCTTCGCTATCCGAAAATCGATTACCAAGACATTGTCTACTACTCGGCGCCAAAGAAAGCGGTTGAGAAGCAATCGCTTGATGAGGTCGATCCGGAGCTTCTTAAGACATTCGAGCGTCTTGGAATTCCTCTGACGGAACAGAAGCGAATCTCTGGTGTCGCAGTTGACGCGGTCTTTGATTCGGTTTCGATCGGAACGACTCATAAGGAAGAACTGAAACGCCATGGCGTCGTGTTCTGTTCTATTTCCGAGGCGATTCACACGCATCCTGAACTCGTGAAGAAGTATCTTGGTTCAGTCGTGCCGACGAGTGACAACTTCTTCTCGGCTTTGAATGCAGCCGTCTTCACGGACGGATCGTTTGTTTACATCCCGAAGGGTGTGCGCTGTCCGCTGGATCTTTCGACGTACTTCCGTATCAACGCCTCGGAGACGGGACAGTTCGAGCGAACGCTGATCGTGGCTGACGAGGGTTCGTTCGTGAACTACCTTGAAGGCTGCACGGCTCCTCAGCGAGACGAGAATCAGTTGCACGCGGCCGTGGTGGAACTCATCGCTTTGGACAATGCCGAGATCAAGTATTCAACCGTGCAGAACTGGTACACGGGCGACAAAGAAGGTCGCGGCGGCATCTACAATTTTGTGACGAAGCGTGGAAAATGCCAGGGTAAGAATTCGAAGATTTCGTGGACGCAGATCGAGTCGGGCTCGGCGATCACGTGGAAGTACCCAAGCTGTATTTTGCTGGGAGACGGTTCGCAAGGCGCGTTTTATTCGGTCGCGCTAACGCACGACTTCATGCAAGCCGACACCGGCACTAAGATGATTCATATTGGAAAGAATACGAAGAGCACGATTCTTTCTAAGGGAATTTCGACTGGAAATTCACGCAATAGCTACCGCGGCCAGGTGAAGATCATGCCGTCGGCGGAAAATGCGCGGAACTATTCTCAATGTGATTCGATGTTGGTGGGGCCAAACGCCGCAGCCAATACGTATCCTTACTTGGAAGTAAAAAACAAAACGGCGACTTTGGAACACGAAGCGACGACGTCTCGAATCAGCGAAGACCAGCTCTTTTATTTGCAGTCACGCGGTCTCGACAAAGAGGCGGCGATTTCGATGCTGGTCAATGGATTCTGC
The DNA here is from genome assembly GCA_963170185.1 of Bdellovibrionota bacterium. GTDB lineage: Bacteria > Bdellovibrionota > Bdellovibrionia > Bdellovibrionales > JAMPXM01. The sequence goes on along the minus strand of CAUJGS010000025.1, from coordinate 82,122 downwards.
AAAGACGTATTCAAGCAGCTTCCTCTTGAGTTCTCAGTTGAGGCCGTGAAGTTGATTGAAATGAAATTGGAAAACTCGGTCGGATAAATTTGGTGGGTTGATCGCGATGGCATTACTTGAAGTTAAAAATCTACATGCGGTAGTTGAGACGGCAGACGGAAGTGAAAAGCCCGTTTTGAAAGGTCTGAATCTGACCGTGAACCCCGGTGAAGTTCACGCCATTATGGGGCCAAACGGCTCTGGCAAGTCGACGCTCTCCAAGGTCATCGCTGGCCATCCGGACTACAAAGTGACTTCGGGTGATGTTCGCTACGAGATCAACTTTCAAATGAAGAACCTGCTCGAGATGGACCCAGACGTTCGCGCCAAAGAAGGTGTGTTTCTGGCTTTTCAGTACCCGATCGAGGTTCCCGGCGTTTCCAACGAGGTCTTCTTGCGCACGTCGTTTAATGCGATCTGCAAACATCAAGGTATCGAAGAGATGTCGGAAGAGGCTTTCGCCAAGTTTTTGAAAGCCAAAATGGAAATCGTCGAAATGAATCCCAAGTTCTTAGAGCGTGGGGTGAATGTCGGATTTTCGGGTGGCGAAAAGAAGCGTAACGAAATTCTTCAGATGGCGGTGCTTTCGCCTCGTTTGTCGTTTCTTGACGAGACAGATTCTGGGCTCGACATCGATGCACTTCGTATCGTGGCAAATGGCGTGAACCGCCTGCGCAACTCGGACAACGCGGTTGTTTTGGTTACCCACTATCAGCGTCTTTTGGACTACATCGTTCCCGACTTCGTTCACGTCTTGGCTGATGGGAAGATCGTTGAATCGGGCGACAAAACTCTGGCGAAGAAACTTGAGGAAAAAGGTTATGACTGGCTCCTCGGTTAATTCCGCTAGCAATTCGACTGGCCAGGTTAAAAGTCTGCCACATGCGGAATCACCGCAGTGGTTGGCCTTTGTTGAGGCCAAACAAACAGCTGTGCGGGTTCCGGGTGTGCCGGACTGGTGGGTGCAAGGTGCAGCTGAGGCACGAGAGCGTATTCTTCGGTCGGGATTCCCTACTACAAAACGTGAGGACTGGAAGTACACAAGCCTGATGCCGCTTCACGGAAAGGCCCGTCGTCTTTCGATGGGGCCTGTGGACGTCAGAGGCCCGCGAGGTTTACAAGTCTTTACCTTGTCGCAACTATCGAAGGCGATTGCTTCGGGCGATGCTTCTGGTGGCACGCCATGGGGTTCGCACGAAGAAATGCGAGCCCTGGAAACACGTCTTCGCGAAGCATTCTCGCGCCGTGATCTCGGATTCGGCGCGGAGCTTTGCCGTGCCTTTGTAGACGATCCGTTCATCGTTAGAATTCCGAAGGGGTTCAACGCGGCAGAGCCGGTGGAGATCCACTGGAAGTCTCTTCCGAAAGATCAGTGGTCGTTTGGACTTGCCTATGTCGATGTTGGCGAAGGTGCCAATGCCGTACTTTCGGAGTCCTACGGACGCGGGGTCGATGCGCAATCCGTGCAGACGGTTTTGCATCTTGAGTCTTCGGCGAAAGTTTCGCATCTCCGCACACAGCGTGGAGAAGGTGGTGTTGTCATCGCCTCGACACTTGCGCGTTTGAAGTCGCAGGCGACATACCATGCGGTTCAAGTTGCGTCAGGCTCAGGGCTTGCTCGTGAAGACTTTTATGTCGAGCTTCTTGAGAAACACGCGTCGGCGATCGCGGATGGTGTGTTTGTTGGTAAATCCAAGGATGTATCGGATCATCACACGAATCTGATTCATCTCGTAGGCGATACGCAAAGTCAGCAGCTGTACAAAGGTATCCTGGCCGATGAATCACGCGGTGTTTTTAACGGACGTGTTGTGATTGCCAAGGGCGCCAGTGGTGCGAACTCGGCTCAGTTGAACAAAAACCTTTTGCTTTCGAAGAAAGTGGAGATCGACACCAAGCCGGAACTTGAAATCGAAAATGACGACGTCAAAGCCGCGCACGGCGCCGCAATTGGCCGTCTCGACAAAGAGCATCTGTTTTACTTGCGTTCGCGCGGTATTACTCAGGCTCAGGCGGTTGAAGTTTTGGCGCGTGGATTTGCATTTGAAGTCGTCGACAAACTCGAGTCGGATTCCTTGCGCGCTCTTGGCCGCGAGGCGGTCAACGAGGCTCTGGTGGGCCTTCGTTGGGAGGACACGTGACGTCGTCTGGTTTCTCGGTGGAGGCCGCTCGCGCGGCTATTCCGCAGTTGAAGGTTCAGGTGCGAGGCAAAGGTTTGGTGTATCTCGACAGCGGCGCGACGACACTCAAGCCACAATCGGTGATCGAGCGCGTGAGCCGGTACTACTTGAACGAGAACTCGAACGTGCACCGTGGCGCGCACTATCTCGCGGAGGCGGGAACATACGCCTACGAGTCGGCTCGGCAAATCGTGGCTGATTTTGTAGGCGCCACGACAAAAGAAGAAATCGTGTTCACGCGCGGGACGACCGAATCTTTGAACCTGGTGGCCTCTGCTTTGTCGGACTCGGGTCGTCTCAAGGGAAAGCAAATCATAGTCTCCGAGATGGAGCACCATTCGAACATCGTTCCCTGGCAATTAGCCGCAAACCGCAGCGGAGCAACCCTTGTGGCGGTTCGCATCGATGACCGTGGTGAAATTGATCGCGGACACTTGCGTGAGCTGCTTGGGAAACAAACGGCTGTCGTTGCTCTGACGGCATGTTCAAATGTTCTGGGCACTATTGTTCCGGTGAAAGAGATCGCTGCCGATGTTCATGCGGCAGGAAGTCTTTTGGTTGTCGATGCCGCGCAGTCGGTGACTGCGGAACGGGTTGATGTGAAGTCATGGGATGCGGATTTTGTCGCATTTTCTGGACACAAAGTTTTCGCGCCGTTTGGTATTGGCGTTTTGTGGGCGAAGAAGGGCATCCTTGAAGAGCTGCCTCCGTATCAGGGCGGTGGCAGCATGATTCATCAGGTGACGTTTGAGAACACGACCTGGGCCGATGTTCCGCAAAAATTTGAGGCTGGAACTCCAAATGTTGGTGGAGCTTTGGGGCTTGGTGAGGCGATTTCTTGGTTTCAAGCGCAGAACCCGGATCTTGCGATGGCGCATGCAAAGAGCCTTGCCGAAAAAGCACGCCAAGAGCTGTCTGCCATTGAAGGTGTCACGGTTTATGGCGCTCCCATGAAACGCACCTCCATCGTCGCGTTCAACTTGAATGGCGTTCATGCAAGTGACGTCGCGACTGTCTTAGACCAACAGGGAATCGCGGTGCGTGCGGGGCATATGTGCTGCCAACCATTGATGGTTCGCCTTGGTACGAAAGCCATCGTTCGCGCTTCATTTTCGATTTACAACACGGCAGCGGAAGTCGAGAGCCTTTTGGTCGGCGTTCGCAAAGCCAAGGAGATGTTAAATTGAGTAGCTCCACAGACATCATTCTCATTCGTGTTCAACCGACACCGAACCCCAACGCGTTGAAGTTCGTTCTGAACGTACCTGTAAAGATACAGGGCAAGGCAACGTTCTCGCGCCCATCCGAGGCAGTCGGAATTCGTGTCGCGGAAGACCTCTTCATGGTCGACGGTGTGAGACAGCTGCACTTTTTTGAAAATGTCATCACGGTGACGTACGCGGAAGACACCGACGTCGACACGCTTCAGTTGGAAGTCAAAGCCATCTTGCAGACGCGCATGCCGACGCACGATCCGAACTTCCTGATGGAAGAAGAACGAAAGCAGGTCGATCGCTCGAACTTGCCGCCGGATATTCAGCGGATTGAAATGATTCTAGATGAAACGGTCCGGATGCATCTTCAAGGGGACGGTGGCGACATCGAAGTCGTGAAGTACGAGAACCATCGTTTGGAAGTTCGCTATCAAGGGGCATGTGGCACATGTCCGAGCTCTGTTGGCGCGACGCTCGACGCGATCCAAGGAATCCTGCGCGAACAGTTTGACCCGGAATTGGAAGTCATTCCGGTATAGCGTCGGATTTTTTATTGAACGTAAGCTTCGTTGGATAGGTCGACCGAAGACGATTTCGACATCTGGGCGCTTTTTGCCTTCGGAAAGTCGAACTGCGTGATCGTGCCTCGTGGTTCGGAGTTCACTAGTTTATACACATGAAAGACGACGGGTTGTTCAGGCTCGGTTCCGCGATCAAGAGTAATTTCGATCGTGTGAATCTGTCCCGACTGAAGCTCTGGAACAACACCTGCGCTTGTGCCGGAAACGACTTGATACGTCTGAGGAAAGATCCAAGAGAAGTCGTGAGCCGCCATGTGGCGAGCCGCCGTAATTGTCGCCGTCAGTGTGAAGCGCGAGTTGACGAGATCGTACTTCGAGAGATCGCCGTCGGTGGGAAGTGTGATGGGCTGACCCTGGCTGTTTTTCGCGGTGATGGTAACGGCATGGCCGTTTGCGGCTTTGCCTTGAAGGGGTGTCTTGCCGTCGATTTCACGATTTTGTTTGTGGGAGTCGACATTGTGTGACGCCGGTCCTCGCGCTCCGTTTGAGTGCGAATGATTCTCTGTCGAGTTGGGATGGCGCACGCTCCACATCATACCGGTGATGAGCAGAGTCGTTGCGGCCGCGACGAGAATTTTTTCGGGGCGCGAGAGTTTTTTCTGATCTTGCTCCATAGACTCCTCTAAAACTCGGGGCAGAGTTCGTTCCCATTTATCAGTATGACATAATCTGTGGCGGCACCGGCACGAATTGCGGTGTCGGCCTTGACGTTAATCATGTAGGTACCTGGCAAGAGGTCGAGGGCCGCGGTTTCATATCCAAACGAGACGGGTATGCCGGGAGGCCTAGCGGGGCAGCCGTTTCGCGCCTGAAACGGATTTTCGGGGTCGATAAGACCGCTATTGGGGCAGCCGTCTCCCAAGACGGCCGATTGCAGGAGAATGTCGCGAGCTCGTCCGTAGATGTAGTTCTGAGCGTACAAGTAGAGATCAAGATCCGGCGGGTTGGCGGCATCTTTGGAGTAAAAGAGTTCGAGCCTGACGACTCCGCCGGTGTGGTCGAAGCGATAGAAATCGTTACTTCGGTATTGATCGGAATATTGAAAAGACCCGTCATCCCATGAAAAGCGTGTTGGGCTCATGTTGACGGGAGAGGAAGAGCACGTACCCGGCGCTTTTCGTGTGAACGGCGTGGCGTAGAAGCGAAAACCGGGCAGCTGTTCTTCGGCAATTCGGATACTTGACCACGAGTTGATGTCGCGAAGGTCCGATTGAATTTGATGAAAACGACCGACTGTTTTGAATGGGTCGTTGACGGCTTTCATTCCAGAGCTAGGAGAAACAAAGGCGCGCCAAATTTCGGAGAATTGGCTGACTCCACCTGCGGGTTTAATGACGTCCCACAACATGCGAGATATCGAGAACTCGCGGAAGTTTCCCTCGCCTAAAGCGCCCAGCGTCGGTGAGTCGTTCGGCGGTACGCCCACGGGATCAAGCGGCTCGTCGAAATAAGCGCCGGCGCAAGCCGATGAACAGTCGGGCGAACCGTAGGTGTCGCGGTAGCGAGGATCGCCGGTGACGGCCGCTTGGAAGAAGTTTGCCCAGCCTTCGCTCCACGCAAGGCGAGGGTCGATGATCGAGTCACCATTGTGACTTCCGCCGGGGGAGTTTGGCGCGCCGTACACGTCTTCGAGAAAGTGCGCGTACTCGTGAAGGATCACGGAGTTGTCGAAGTGATCCATGTCACTTGATAAAACGTTGCCCCCCTGGCCGCCTTGAATATACATCTCGCGACGACCGTTCAGATAGTAGCTGATAGCACCTGTCACGCCGACATAGCTTCCGGGGCTGAAGCCGGGTTTCCAGTAGATTTTAACGAGTGGGGCGACGGTGAACGGAACACATTCCGCAAAGTAGCTGGCATGACCCGGCTGATTGCACGAACCGGTGGTCGATCGAAGGTAGTCTTGTGCATTCAGGATCTGATCGAGCATGTTAAAGGCGCCGCCGAGAAGCTCTCCGCCATGCACTCTGGCGCGAAGAAAGAGTCCCGCGGTATCGCTGTCTGAAGTCACTGTTGACGTTAAAGTGTAATGTCGATTCTCGGTCGGGGAGTTTAAAATATAGGCTGTGTTTCGATCGTTGAAAGCGCGCGATGCGATTTCGATGGTGTGGGTGCCGGTTGCTTTTGGAAGATCAAATGCGAAGTCTCCGAATTGATCGGTTTCCGCGCACTGAACGATCGTGCCGCTGGCATCGCGAATGGTGACCTCGGCAAAACGAATCGGTCGTCCCGACGGATTGCTTCCGTCGTGATCCATATTTGTGGTCGCACCGACGACCGGTGCGATGGGCGAGCCTGGCTTGGTCACGGTGAAACTGCTGCCAACTCCGTACGCATAAAGACCCGAGGCCGTGTCAGCGTTGATCGCGGCTTTGAGCTTTGTGACGGCGTCGCCTTGCCCGGTGTAGCCAAAGCCGGTGCTGGTGATCGAGTACACATGACCGTCGAGTTCGACGGCGTAGGTCCGAGTGCCAGAAACGCCGAAATCCTCGGCGGAGAAAATGACACCGTCATCGCTGGCGACACCGTTTCCGCCGAGACGGTATTCGTAGATGGCAAATCCGGAAACATGAGTAGGGTCTGGAAAGCTTCGAGAGGGTTTGTAGGGGCAGGTTTCGTCGGGAGCGCGGCTCTCGAGTTGAGTCGAGCCTCCGCCACCACGAGAACAGCCGACCAGAACCAGGGCGGCCATGAGGACTGGAATGGTGATTTTTCCGGTATCGAGCATCGAATTCTCATCGGCAAAATCTTCCTAGTGATTGACCAGACTGGACGGGGCCGCTTAGCTATTCCCATGGAGAAGGGCTTCAATTCGGACATTTCGCTGGCAGGGGTCGCCTATCACGTCCAGACCGAGGACTGGGGGTTTGAAAACCCATGGCTGGTGACGCGAGTTTTTCGCAGTGGAGCGGTGATCGATTCGATCAAAACCCCCTATTCCGAAGTCCTGCGCCATCGCAATGCTTTCGTGTTATTGCGTAATCGCGAGGCCATGTCGGAAGCTTTGCAAGATGCCATGCGAGATCAGCATGAGCGCGTCCTGCGCCAGCTCGGGATTGTCTAAACGTCTGGTTTCCACGCAAGGTTCTGCAATCTAGACGTACGGCGCGAGCCACTTTGAGGCGTAATTCGCTACGCTAGGAGAATGATCACATTCTCTCATGTCTATAAGACCTATCGAGGCGCAAACTTTCGCGAATGCCACGCTCTGCGCGATGTTTCTTTGGAAGTCGAAAAAGGCGAATTCATTTTTCTTACAGGGCCTAGCGGCGCGGGTAAAACCACGCTGTTTCGTTTGCTCTCGGCGTTTGATCGCCCGAGTTCCGGTGCTGCAAGTGTGCTTGGTTATGACATCGGAAAATTAACGGCCAGCGAACTGCCGGCGTTTCGTCGGCGTATCGGGGTTGTGTTTCAGGACTTCAAACTGCTGCGCGATCGCACGATCTTTGAAAATGTCGCTCTGCCACTTCAGGTTCTGGGCGAGTCCTCTGCCGGAATTGAACGTCGTGTGCATGAGTGTCTTGATCAGGTAGGCCTTGCGAATCGGCGCGATGACTTGCCGGAGCTGCTATCTGGTGGCGAGCAGCAGCGTGTCGCGATCGCTCGAGCGATTGTGCATCGGCCGGGTCTTTTGATCGCGGACGAGCCGACGGGCAATCTCGACGCCGCAATGGCGCAAGAGATCATGGCTCTATTCGAACGCGCCAATGCGCAGGGAACGACTTTGTTCATTGCGACTCATGATCACGGATTGGTTCAACAGTCCGGAAAGCGTGTCGTGAATATTCGTGCGGGTTCAATCACTCGTGGCGCGAAGACGGAATCGGAGGATCAATGGCTTCGCGTTTAACGGAACTGATAGGACGTTCTTGGCGTCATCATCCGGGGACTCAGCTTGCGACTTTGGGAGTTCTCACGGCGACATTTGCGATCGTGGTCTTCATGCTCACGCTTTCGATGAACTTTCGACGTGTGTTGACGGTTTGGGGCGAAAAAATTCAGGTGGCGGTTTATCTGGAAGAGGGACTTCCAAGTATCGCGACCCAAGAGCTGAAGAGCGAAATCGAGAAGATGCCGGAGGTCGCGGAAGTCGAGCTGATTTCGAAAGAAAAAGCCGCGGATCTGTTTCGCGAACAAATGGCGAGCTACGCGCCGGACTTGATGGCGGATCCGGAGTTTGCGACACCGTTTCCCGCGAGTTTCAATATTCGTCTGAAATCGGAAGGCTCGGCGGATGCGAGCCTGGCGCAGATCGAGCGTCTGGCAAAACAGCTTCAGTCTCGCGACGGTGTCGAAGACGTGAGCTATGGACAGAGCTGGATTCGCAACTATGCATCGTTCCTCAATGTCATTCAGGCGGTTGGGTTGGCCATAGGCGGCATCTTGATGCTTGGGGCGTTATTGATCGTAGGTAATTCGATCCGAACTCTGGTTGCTGGTCGTCGCGAAGAGATCGAGATTCTTGAGCTGATCGGCGCGACTCGGAACTTTGTTCGACGCCCTTATATCGCCGAGGGAGCCGTCTTGACGGCAATCGCGACGGCTTTGGCGATTGCGGCCAATGGCGCCGTTTTTTCGTGGCAGCTTGGCGTGATGAAAAAGAGTTTGGCGTTCGCTCGAATCGCAAACGAGTTTCGCTTTTTTCAAATTTGGGAGATGGCTTTCTTAGTTCTCCTTTCTGCCGGTATCGGTGCCGCGGGGGCTTGGCTCACGATTCGTTCGATGAATGATGGTTGGGCGGCTGCGAGAAAGCTTGCCGCAAAAGGAGATCTGGTTTGAAGCAGGTCGGACGTCTTACAGCCATATTTCTGAGCGCGACATGTCTGTCGTCGGCGGGCGCTTTGACGGCGTTTGCGGAGAATGGCTCGGATGTGGCCTCGAAGCTTCGCGAGACACGTGAAGTGATAAACGAGTCTGAAGCGGAGAAGCGAAAACTTCTTGGATCGTTGTACGCCATCAACCAGCGTATGAAGAAAATCTCGATGGATAAAGGCCGGCTAACCGATGAGCTTCTTCAAAACCAAGACGCCGTTGCGACGGTGGCGGGTGCGATTCAGAGTCTTGAGGCGCAGATTGCCAAGCAGCGAGCGAGTTTGAAGGTGCGACTTCGGGCGCTTTACAAAGTTTCGGGTGATCGCCACTTTGGCGCCATCTTTTCGTCACAGAGTGCGTTTGAATTCGACTCGGCATTGCGCAATTTGAAGATCATATCGGACCGCGATTTTCATCTCATTCGTTCTTATCGAACAAACTTGGCGGACCTCGGAAAACAGCGAACCAAGTTAAAACGCCAAGTCGAACGTCTTCTTTTGGTGGAAAAACGCGTGCAAAGACAAGAGAATCTGCTCGCCAAAGAACACCAAGCGAAGAGCCAGCTTGCAACTCAGATCGACCAAGAGACGCGAAAGCGGATCTCTGAAATTCGTCGTCTGCGCCACTCCGTTGCGCCCGCAGATCAGGAACTGGCGCAACTTCTTCGACCTTCGATATTTGAAAAACGTGGCTCGCTGATGTCGCCGGTTGCGACTGGGCAAATCGTTCGCGATTTCGGCCTGCATGTGGACGAAAGATTCCGCTTTAAGATCACGCATAAAGGCTGGCGAATTCGGGTGCCGGAAGGATCTCGGGCGACGCCAGTTCTTGCGACCGATGACGGCACGGTGGTCTTTGTCGGAAGCCTGGACGGGTATGGTCATACGGTGATCTTGGATCACGAGGATCACTACTATTCGATCTATTCCGGGATAGAGCCCATGTCGCACGCAATCGGAACGAAGGTGCGTCGAGGAGAGAGTTTCGCGGAAGCGCGCAAGAACTTGTACTTCGAATTTCGTCACTTCTCGGAACCGGAGAATCCGGCAAGGTGGATCTCAAAACAGAGTCCGCTCTTGTCGCAAATCGGAAAAGCAAAAGAGAACCAGACATCGCAACTGGCTGTAGCTGAACAGGGAGAATCCAAATGGCAAAATTAAACAAACTCGGACGATCGGCCGTCACGCTGACTTTTTTGACGACCATCGGAATATCGGGATTTCTCCTCGGAGCGTTCACCGCCTCAGGGACATTGGCTTATGCGAAAGAGCGATATGCCGATTTGCAGATTTTCACGAAAGTGCTGAACCTTGTTCAGCAGTATTACGTGGAAGAAGTCGATATGACGAAACTGATCTACGGTGGCGTGCGAGGTATGTTGCAAGAGCTTGATCCTCACACGAACTTCTTGCCACCTGAGGTCTACAAAGAGTTTGAAAGCGAAACCAGTGGAGAGTTCGGTGGTCTTGGCATTGAGATCACGTTGCAGAACGATGTTCTGACCGTAATTTCTCCGATCGAAGATACGCCGGCTTGGGAAGCGGGTATCCAAGCTGGGGATAAGATCGTGGAGATCAATGGGGAGTCGACAAAAGGTTTGAGTTTGGCAGAGGCGGCTCAACGAATGCGTGGCAAAAAAGGCTCAAAAGTTCGTATGGGAATCTTCCGCGAGGGCTTTGATAAACCAAAGGAGTTCGTCGTTTCGCGCGGTACGGTGAAGTTGAAGTCCGTTAAGGTGACGGATCTTGAAGACGGGTTCGGCTATATTCGTCTTACAAGCTTTATCGAAAACTCGGCAACGGACTTCGAAAAAGCTCTTAAAGATCTCACAAAGAAGCATAAAAACCTTCGTGGTCTTGTCATCGACTTGCGTCGAAACCCGGGTGGTTTGCTGGATCAGGCTGTTAAAATCAGCGATCTCTTTTTGGAAGAGGGAATCATCGTCAGCACGATCGGACGAAACAAAAAAGAGAAAGAAGTCATCTACGCTAAAAAGGGTGGCACGTATAATGACTTTCCGGTCGTCGTTTTGGTGAACGAGTACTCGGCAAGTGCATCGGAAATCTTGGCGGGAGCGCTGCAAGACAATAAGCGCGCTTTGATCATGGGTCAGCAGACCTTTGGAAAAGGCAGTGTGCAGTCGGTTGTAAAACTTGGCGATGGGTCGGGTCTTAAGCTGACGGTGGCTCGCTACTACACGCCAAGTGGGCGCTCGATTCAGTCGGAAGGCGTTAAGCCGGATGTGATCGTCGAGGACGTCGATCCCGAGCAGTTTAAAAAAGCGATCATTCGCCGGGATGTTCGCCGAGAACAAGATCTCGGTCGTCATTTGTTGAGCGATAACGAGAAAAAGAAAAAGGAAGAAGCTAAGCCAAGCTCCGGTGGCGACAGCATGGTTTGGTTCAAGCAGGATTCAACCAAGAAGACCAATCTCTCGCCACGCGAGAAACTGCTGCAGGAGGATTTCCAGGTGGCACAGGCCTACAACTATCTGAAGGCTTGGAAAGTCATGGAAAGATTCGGCGGCGCGGGGGCGGCGGCTAAGACCGATGCGCCTACGCCAGAGCCGAGCGCGACACCGAAGAAGTAAGCGTCGCGCTGTCGTTTTGGTTTGAACAGATCAGCGACACTGGCTTCCGTAACGGAAGAAGTAGTCGCTGCAGATTCGGCCCGAGTTTTGGCAGTCCATAGGGTCCCATGAAGTTTCCGAGGCCGCCGGGCAGCGAAGATCGCCGCGGTCGAAAACTTCGGCGATGAAGGACCCTGTTTGCACAGCTCGGCCACCGCGCTTCAACGTCCACGTCACATCGTTGCGCCCCATTTTAAGAAGCGGCTTTTGGAAGAGAGTTTCGATCCAGAGATTGAAGCTCTCTTTTGATTGCCCCTTTGCTCCATCGTATTCCGATTTCTTGGAACGGTTGCTGCCATCGGCACGAACGGCCACGAGTTCGACCTCGTCGGCATTCGTTTTTGGTCCGACGAAATAGTCATGATCGCCTGGGTTAAAGACGTAACCGTAGCAACGATGGCGCGCGAAAGTCGGCCCCGAAGGCGAGCCTGGAGGATAGCCGCCGCCCGTTTGTGGGCAGTGAACCGAAACGTCGCCGACCGCTGACTTGTATTCGAATTTGTTGCCGCTCTTGAAGCCACCGGTTGCTGCGGCGGCGGAAAAGCCAGCAAGCAGCGATGCCGTCGCTGCGAGAAGAGAAATGGCTTTTGATTTTTTAAAACGTCTCATCATGCACACTCCTGCTATGAAAATTTATGTGGTTCCGATGCATTTCCGAATGTGATTCAACGCTAGCAGAACGATCGAGAAATTTGCGAGATTCTATCGCGCGTTGTTGTGCAACGCATTACTGGCGAGGCTCTCAACTCTTGAAGCTTTTCAATAAAGACACTCGAGATCGTGTCATCTTCACCAACATTTCTTCATGTATCGCCCACATATTTACATTGCGCCTCGAGTCAGTCGATACGAGGTCGCTCATTCCGCGGTCGGAAGTTAAAGCGGCAACTCGGCTACGTACGAAATGTTTGCTTGCAGTTCTGGGGGGGATGCATGCGACGACTCGCGACCTTAGCGGTCTTTTTATTTGTCACGATTGTCGTTTTCTTTCTGTTGGCGGGGGCGCCAGCGGTTAACGCGGAAGCGGATCGATCTGGCTCGAATCAGCTACAGCCACGGCAAGTTCCAAAAACAGGTGATGTTGAAATTCCGCCGGGTATGCATCTCGTGCGGGATCGCGCGGGCTTGCGTTGGCTCTTGCCAGTCGGAATGGAAAAGCCACCTGAGCGCGAAGTAGAAGTTCGATACTTCAAAACGCGCGAAACACCGACGCGCAAAGGCCGTATCGGTTCTCACGAAGTTTTGTCAGGTCCGCTCAATGCGGAGGCGACGGTTGTCACGACGGATGTCGAAGCGCGCGAGAGCTTGATGAAACGCATGCCAAAAGCATTTGCCGAGGTCATGTATCTGGAAAAGGCAGCTAACCTGCACGCGCTCACATCGAACGACTTAAAGAGCCTCGGCGTTTTTGCACCGGCGGAATTCACGACTTTCAAGGTCCCGTATATACCGATTCCGGTTTCGGAAATGGAGTTCGCGCATCTTTCGGACTACGCGCGCGGCGATACGAAGTCGCTTGTGGAGTTTGAGAAAGGCGGACGTAAGTATGTTCGCTTCTTTGTTCACCCGAACTACGTCAATGCCTACGCGGAATTGATCGAGCGTCACGGGATCGTTTATCACTATGATGCGATGACGACATCGAGCCCGCGTTCGTTGATCGTCATGGATGCCGAGAAGCCAGGCGAAGTACACTGGGTGAAGGTTTCTATTCACAAGGAGATCGACGGTTCGGTTCGGATCAACACCGACAAAAAAGCTCGTCGTGCGATCATCATGAGCGAGGCGATTGAGTCTGTTCCTGGCGAGCAGATGAAGCGCTATGGTGTTCAGTTCATGCTCGAGCCGGCGGCTTTGCAGCCGAAGGGAAAAATCGCGTCGACGATCTTCCGCGAAGTCGACCCTGAACTGCTAAACCCGGGGCGTGGTTATCGTTGGATTCCGGCTTTCATTCTCCAAAATACAGGGGAGAATGCCGTGGAAGGGCTCAATATCAAGGACATGGCGGCGCTTGCTGGAGAACGTCCGATGGACTTCGTGCAAGAGCGAATCGTTCGCCCACTTTTGCGTAGCTATCTTGGCATGGGCCTGGTTGAAGGTCTGCCAGGCGAGCTTCACACGCAGAACTTCTACTATCGTTTAAAAAAGGTAAGTGGCGGTTGGCTTCCTACTGGCGAAGTCATGTTCAAAGACAACGATGGTTTCCGTTTTGATACGGAGCTTGCGGTTCGTCAGAATCGGAAACTCGCACGATTTGCGGCGTTCCAAGATCCGTTCACATGGGGAAAGTTCTCGAATGCTCTGGGGCTTGGTGCAGAGGGCGTCGCGTTTCTTGGTAGCTGGTACTACAAGCTGATTCGCAACGTGAACGGCTTTGAAACTTTGGCAGCGTATCTCTTGCGCGCAATTAACGAAGTCGATCCACGTGCGCGTCTCGACAAAGACGGCATTCAGCGCGTCTTCGACCGCATCGCCGTGGAAGAAGCGGAGAAGATCACGGGGATTCGTCTTGCGGAAGCGGACTTCGGTTTTGGCCAGGATAAGGGCCTCAACAAGATTCTCGGCGAATGGCGCACGAAGCTCGCACTGATCTCCGACGGGCCGGAAGCTCTCGCCCAGCGCGAGAATACAAGGTTGCAGTCATTGCTTGCGACCGAGTGGGAACGTTTGAAGTCGGAGAGCCGAGTTTCGCCTTTGCGCCGATCGCTTTCCCAGGCTGCATACTTCCAGCTGATGCGCTTGGTGGATGGAACCTTGATCATCGAAGCGCGTACTCCAAAAACGACAGCGGCGACACCGGACCCTGTGATCGGATTTGCGCTTCTCGAAGCACCAAACACGGCTGAAGGGCGTCGTGCGGAACAGCGTCTTGGGCGCTATGCGTTTGCGGCGCCAGAGCTTGGCTCGGCCTTGGTGGCGCGTTCGCCAGCGGCTCGCGCGACGACATCGGCGGCGCGTGAAACGGGTCGAGATGCGCGTGCCTCGGCGGCCGTACTGGAGTTTGTCTCGCCTAGCGCGACGAAACTTCGATCGCTTTCGGTCTCGGGCCGTTGCGAAGCGATGTTTGTTCCGGCAACTGCTGTCGGTGGAAACTAAGAGGGGTAGAAAATGAAGGTAAGAATCTTTTTTGCGGCAATTGTTCTAGCTCTCGTCGCGGCCTTTCAGGCGGCCGAAGCCACCACACGCTGCGAAGCTCAGTTTCGTCCAGTGGAAGCGGTGGAAATTCGTGACACCGATTTTCGCGAGTTGAAAGTCGAGTACGTAAACGCTCTTGTGCGCTTGGGGCTAGAGAACACGGCGTATGTCACAAAGTGGTCGTTGACGCCTCAAGGTAAACAAACAGCAAAAGGTCGGTTCGCGGATCGTGGGGAGTTTGTTGTCACGGGTGTTCCATCGAACAAGCTCGATGCGTGGATGAACCGCGTTGGTAAAGACACCGTAGGGCTTGTTATTGACGGACACCCCGCTGATAGCCCCGGAACAGCTTCTTTGCGCGTCGGGAAGTTCTATTTCGAGTTTCATGATCTGCGCAGCCGGGCAAATGAGTTTCGTCCCGATAAGTTCGATGGTGGTTCGTTAACCGAGATTACCATTCCGATTCCAGCTGCCGAGCAAAAGGCCATTTTGGATTTCATCAAGGCTCGTCAGCGCGATCAAATCATCGCTAAGCACAGTCGCGGCGCCGGGGTGACGAAGGGTGAACCGATTCGCCCAGATTTTGATTCGCGGAAGTTTACTTTGGCGGAAGAGAGCTGTGCGGGCGCGTGTACGAGCTGGTTCGATCGTCGTTGGCTGGAGCATTACGATGCGCCTCAGGCACTCTTGAAACTTCTTGATCGATTTGATCTTCAGGCGACCTTTGTTGCCAAGCAGATGGTGTGGGGACACGTTCGTCTCCCGGGACCACTGGGAATCACGATTTTTGACATCGACAACTCGCCTCAGCTTCAGGCGTCTTTTCGTGAGAAGAACGAATGGCACACGGTGCGCGGAATTCCTGCGTACGGATACATTCCTGATCCCAAGAGTGGGCAAACGGGAACGATCAAGTCCAAGCGTCTGACGTTGGATGAGTGGCTGCGACAGAACTAATCAAGATATTTAGCTGGGGGCTCCGATATGGAGCCCGAGCTCGAGAAGTGTCAGCGTGCGTTTTTCTTCACCCGAGGGATGGCTTGTTGGGTTAGCGGCGAAGCTTCTTGTGAAGAGCTCGAGCAGTTTCTCTGGCGTGTAGCCGAGAGGAAGAAGCTCGGCGAGTGTGACGTCGGGTGTTCGCTTTTCGAGGCGGTGTCCGTCGTTTTGCGTGATGAGAGCCGTGTGGAACACACGAGTCGTGTCGAGGGAGCCGGAGAGGCTTCTTACCCATTGGCGAATTCGCGATTGGGTTTCTTCGGCTAAGGCCAAATCCCAGGCGCGCACAAGCCAGGCGTAGTTGCCGTCGGCGTCGTCTACGGCACAAGCCCAATGGTAACCGGGTTGAAACTCGCCAGTTTTAAAATCCGTGCGTGCGACGATCGAATCAAAGCGTCCGGATTCGTCTTCGTGTCGCCAGCGCCAGGCAGTCGAGTCGACAGGTTTGTGTAAGCGATCACTTGCCAAGGGCATCGTCGTTCGAGCCAAGGACCGGCAGTGGCCGGAATACTCGGGTTCACGAGTGTGCGGCGCACTGGCGATCCCGCGAAGCGCGTCGCGCACTTCTGTGCGCGAACAGTCGCAAGCATAGATTCGCCCATCGCGCAGGGCTTTTTCGAAGAGTTCTTTGTGGCGGGTGAGGTGAGTGCTTTGCAGCTCCACCTGATCGGCTACGATGCCTAAAGATCGCATATCGCTTGTTTGCGAAGTCTGGGCATCCTTGACGACTCGTGGCCCGTCGATGTCTTCGAAACGAATAATCAGCGGTTCGTTTAGGAGCTTCGAAAGTCGCGCGGCAATCCAGGCCGTGCGCAAGTTGCCGACATGGAAAGTTCCTGTTGGCGAAGGCGCAAATCGAATGCCTCTTGGAGTATTGGCGGAAATAGTGCCCTCTTGGCTTTTTAGGTGTCGGCCCGATTTAGCGTGGGCCGTACTTTTCGGGATTTTGAATTTGCTTAAGCAAGGCCTCGTCGATCTTGGGGTGGCGCTCGGTGAAGAGGTAGCCATAGGGCCGTTGAAATTTCGGGTCGATCGCGCGCGCCGCCGCCAACGTGATAGGGGCCGGAAGCGAGCGGAAGTTTTTAAGCTCGATGGCAAAGCCCGCTGCGCGATCACCGAAGTAGCTCATGAGGCCGTCGACGGTCGTGCCGGAACGAGTCCAAGTGAGGTTGGAGATCTCAAGCGGATCGCCGCCGAGAACTTCGACGACCTCGGCGACAGCCACCAAGGACTGCGCGCGATTGTCGAAGAAGATGATGTGGCTAACGGGATCAGCCGGGAAGGACTTTCGATATTCAAACGACTTGTCGCCTGAGTTGAGCCAGCCCAAGAAAGTCGGGTCAATTGAGAGCACGACGGCACAGAAGTTGTCTTTGCGACTTGGGACGCGGTGAAGTTCTGTTTTGCCGGTTGGTGAGTCGGATCCCGTTGGAAACTTCATCGGGCCAGAGTTTTCGCAGCCGATATTGCGGGTACCGATGGGTGCATCTTCTTGCGCGTCTGGTGCGGACGAAGGAGAGCGTGGCGCACATGCCGCACCTGCCGCGATCAAAACGGAAAGGCCAAAAACGGTGATGGCTTTTCCGACATGAGTGTTGATTTGAGTGAAATCGCTGAACGACATAAGGCCCCCTCTTGCCCACGTGTTCAAAGTTCAGGCCCGATTTTTGGGTACCGGGCAGCACACTGCGACCCGGTACCAAAGATCTTAGTTGCCAGACTTTTCGAGGTCCGCTTTCGCAACCTCTTTCACGTCAGCCTTAGAGATCAGCCAATCGACAACGCGCTCTTCTGTCAACTGATAGCGCAGACGCGAGCTGCGGTCTTCGTCAGCGTAGAATTCTTTAACACGCGCAAGCTCGATACCAGTTTGCTTCGCGTATTCGTCGAACTTCGCTTCGAGATCGGCGTCGGTCGCTTTGAGTTTGTTGTCTTCCGCGATTTTATCGAGAAGGAAGCTCGAACGAATCATGAACTTCGCTGTTTCATCGAAGTCTGAATCCCACTTTTGCTTGTAGTCTTCAAACTGTTCGCCGCCCATACCTTGCGATTCCATGCGCTTCTGAAGATCTTCGATGAGCGCTTTCTTTTGCTCAGCGAGCAAAGAGTTTGGAACGTCTACTGGGTTCTTTTCTACGAGGGCTTTCATCAAGCGATCTTTGAGTTCGTCCTTGATGCGCTTTTCTTCGCGCTTCGTGTAATCCTCAACGATGGCCTTCTTGAGGTCTTCGAGGGTCTCGTACTTGCCACCCATTTCTTTAGCGAATGCGTCGTTCAGTTCTGGGAGGTCTTTCTTAAGAAGTTTGTGTAGCTTCACCTGGAACTTCACGGGCTGACCCGCGAGGTGCGACACGTGATAGTCGTCCGGGAATTTGATCTGAACCTCTTTGTCCGATCCGACAGCCATTCCCTCTACGCCTTCTTCAAAGCCGGGGATGAACATATTTGAACCGAGTTCAAGTTCGTGACCTTCCGCCGATCCATTTTCGAGTTCCCCCGACTCAAGGAAGCCTTTGAAGTCGAGAACTGCAATGTCGCCTTTTTGAGCAGGGCGGTTTTCGAGAACCGGAACGTTGACCGAGCGGCTCTTGCGGATGTCTTCGAGCGTGTTGTTGACGAACGCGTCGTCGATCGCGAACTTTTCGCGCTGAACTTGAAGCTTTTCGACCTGCTTCAAAACGACTTCCGGGCGAACTTCAAATTCCGCAGTGAATGCAAAATCAGCAGATTCTGTGAGATTATCGAATTCGATAGTTGGGAAGCTAACCGGATTGAGCGAATGCTCGCGTAGTGCTGTCGAATAGTACTTTTGAACGAGGTCGTTGACGACGTCCTGCTTCACGCGATCGCCGTAAAGCGACTTAACTGTCTGAATGGGCGCTTTTCCTTTGCGGAAGCCTTTGATTGCCACGTGTTTTTGGATCGAGGCATAGGCGTTGTTGAACGCGGCTGTAACTTCCGACGCAGGCACTTGGATGTTGAGTTTGCGCTGCAAATTAGAAACTGTTTCGAGAGTGGCTTTCATGAACGTATTCCCCTAAATAAAGAAGTGGCGAATTGTTAGGAGAACAGTCTAAAAAAGTCTAATGTTTTCATAGCAGATGTAGGATTTTGAATAAGGAAAACGCAGATTGAGCGACGCCGCGCCCGAGAGATCGAAAACTTCCACCAGCAAAAGCTCCAAAACCGCGTCTATGGCGGATTTGGCGGGGTTTGCTTTGCGGCCCTATGTTTTTGTGTCGGGCAAGGGCGGGGTCGGTAAGTCGCTTGTGGCCGCCGCGTTGGCCAGCGGCACCGCGGAATCAGGGCGAAAAACGCTGCTCGTGGAAACCGGAGAGAGGTCGTACTTTCAGGATTTTCTAGAATTGCCAGTGGTCGATCACACGCCGCGTCCATCGGGACTGGGTTTCGACATTGCGCTCTGGAGCGGCGAGAGCTGTTTGCGCGAATACGTTTTGCACCTTTTGAAGCTCGAACGGCTCTACAAGATTTTTTTCGAAAACAAGGTGATGAAGGCCTTGGTGAATGTTGCACCGGGTCTTGGGGAAATCGCGATCTTGGGGAAGATCACTTCGGGCATTCGCCGAGTGGGGCCACCGATCACCTACGACACGATCGTGGTCGACATGCCGGCTACCGGGCACGCGCTTGCGGTGTTTCGCACCCCTAAGGGGATGGCGGATGCCATTCAAATAGGCCCTATCGCCCAACACTCTGGCGAGATCGACCGCCTGCTTCGCGATCCGATGACGTCGGCCCTGGTTGCAGTGACTCTTTTGGAAGAGCTTCCCATTGTAGAAACCGAAGAGTTTGTCGGTCAGGTGCATCGCGAGTTCGCGATGCCGGTTTGTGTGGTTGGAAATCGCAAGCTCGAAGTTCCTCTGGAGGTTTCCGAATTAGAGGCGCTGGCGACGGCGACGGCGTCGGCGTCGGCGGATGCCAATGAGTTGGGGCGATACGCGCATGGTCTTGCCGGACAGTTGAAAAGCCAGGCGAACATGATTGAGCTTTTGCGAGCGGCCATAGGAAAAGCCGCCATCGGTGAAACAGCCGCCAGCGAAGCATTGTTGGTTCCGCGCTACCTTGCGAAGTCACCGCGTGAGATGATCGACGCCACGAAGGAGGCCCTACGGGTTCTTTGGACGCGCTCTTAAGTGAGCACAAGGTCGTGGTCTGTGTGGGGTCTGGCGGTGTCGGGAAAACGACGATGGCCGCGGCTTTGGCCTTGCGTGGTCGACAACTTGGGAAAAATGTTTTGGTCGTGACTGTCGATCCGGCTAAGCGACTTGCCTCGGCGTTGCAGCTGGATCTTTCCGGAGTGGAAGAGCGCTTGGTTCCGATGGCCGAAGGAGCAAGCGCAGCTGCCGCGTCGTCGGGGAAACTGCACGCAGCCGTCATTGATTCGAAGAAGGTTTTCGACGGTTTTATTCTGCGCCATTCGACAGACCCCGATTTGATGAAGCGTCTTGCGAAGAATCGTCTTTACGATCAGCTGTCGACGACGCTTTCGGGTTCGCAGGAGTTTACCGCCTTGGAACGCCTACTTCAGGCGAGTGAGGCCGGTTACGATCTCATTATTCTCGATACGCCTCCAACTCAGCATGCGATTGATTTTCTTTCGGCTCCGGAACGCATTCGTGGGCTCTTTCAAGATGGCATCACGAAGTGGTTTATGAATCCCGAAGCGCAAGCTGGTTTTTTTGGGCAGGGCCTTGTGTCTTCGATTCTTGGGCGAGGCACCAAGGCGGCGTTAAAATCGCTTGAGGTACTGACGGGGGCGCGCTTCATCGAAGAACTGATCGATTTCTTTCAGTCGATGCAGGCTATTCAAAAAAAACTTCGCGAACGCACGGAAGCGGTGAATACGTTATTGAAATCGCAATCGTCGGTCTTTGTTTTGGTTACTAGTTTTGACGTCGCGAAACTGAAAGAGGCGCAGCATTTAAACATGCACCTCAAGCAGTTTGGCTATCGGCTTGGCGCGTGCGTTTTGAATCGTGCGTTTCCGGAAAGTCTTCCTTCTGACGAGCAGATGTCTCGGGCCGATGAGATCCCATCGGCTCTGCGAACGACATTGGAGAAGCTGCGTGCGTATCACGCCGAAGTTCGACGCGACCACGAAGCACGTTTCAAACAATTTGACCTCTTTGAGCGCGATTTGAAGGATCGAGAAACCGGACGGGCGATTTCGGTTCTGCGAGTGCCGGAATACCGGCAAGATTTGGCGGGTTTGGCGGATCTCGAGGAGCTTGCGAAGTTTTTAGCGACGGCCGATGAGGGAGGGCTGAAGTGATGAAGCGTTCAAGTGTTTGGCGCGGGACGGGCTTGGTTGGTTTCGCCATCGTGAGTTTCGCTCTTGCGGGATGCGCGACTCGTCCGCCGGTGGCAGCGGAGCCAGTGTCTGGTAGAATGGGCACTTGGGATGCCGCGAAGATCAAACGTGTATTGGGGTTTCCGGAAGATCCTTATCAGGCGCCGATTCCAGATGCGCCGAAGATGTATCGGGATGCTTTCGATCTTCTCGAGAAGCGAGAGTACGAAAAGGCGGATGATCTTTTTCAAAAAATGCTTCGGGCGCATCCGACGACGAATTGGACGCTGGCGGCTCAGTTTAACCGGGCTCGCGCTCTTGAGGGACTTGGTCGTCACCAGGAGGCGTTGACGATTTATCGAAGTGTCGCGGAAACCGCAAAGCGCGCTCCTCGACTTCAGGGGCTCTCGCTTTTGCGCGCGGGCGTTTTGTATGAGGCGCTTGGTGAAGACGACAAGAGTTTGGCCGCGCTGAAGGATGCGGAACGCCGGAGTCGATACTTGCCGGTCGAAGTCGCTCAAACGGAATTACCGGCAAGACTGGCTGCGGCCTACGCGCGTGAGCGGATCTTTGCCGAAGCCGAGAGGTACTACAACCTAGCGGAAGGGCAGCTGGCTCGACTGCGCTCGCAGATTGCGGCTGGCGACCAGCCCGAGTGGGTGCCAAGAATCTTGTACGCGATGGGGCATCGTCCGCTAGGCGAAGTCACATGGGAGCGTTTTGAATCGAGTTTGGTTCCGATCGAGCGCAGTCAGATCTACCTGCTCCAGTCCGCCGAACTTGGTATTTCTCCGTGGGCAGAACAGTCGGCCGAAGAGTTGATTGCGAGCTACGGTGCCCTACGAAAATCGATCGATGCGGTTCCAGTTCCGGCCGCGGCGGAAATCGTGATCGCGGCTCGGGAACAACAGCGCGAACGGTGGAGTCGTCTGGTACGTTTGTCGGATGCCGTTGCGGCTTTGAAGGCGTTGTTCGTCACGGAAATCGTCAAAGCGGCGCACCCCGATAGCCCGCTTCGCAAGATCGTGGATTTTGCCGAGGACTTTGACGAAAACCTACAGTCGACGCTGATGCTGGATCGTCCTGCGGGTGAGAGCGAGACACCGGACTCTGCGAGACGTCGTGAAGAGCGCAAGCCTCGCGTGTTAGAGGCGAAACCGGCCTTTCCTGGCGAAGGGGCGTCCGATGCTTCGGAAGAAGGAGGCTCTGATGAGTAATTTCATGAGCGATTTTTTTTACGGGTTAACGGCCTTGTTTCGCGGCTTTCAGATTCTTGTCGGCGACAGTAAATTGCGGACTTGGTCACTCATCCCGTTTGCGGTGGCCTTGGTGCTGGGAACGTTGATCACCATTTCGGGTTTGTATTTTATCGGTGGCTCTATCGGGAGTTTTGCGGTCTCGTTGGGTTCTTGGATTTCGCTGGCGCCCGGGTCTTGGGCGATCTTCGCGCTGACCTTGGTGCTTTGGCCGATCGCTTTGCTGGCTTTGGGCGTGGCAGTTTACGTTTCCGTGAGATTGGTCGTGGCTCCGTTTTACTCGATTCTTGCGGAACTTGCTCTGGTTGTGATTGGAATGAGGAAAGATCAACCCTTTCAGATGCGCGAGTGGTTGGTGTTTACGGTACGTATGCTGCTGGTCAGCCTCGTGAAGAGTCTGATTTTCGCGGTAGCGGCTGCGATTTTGTTTATGTGCTCTCTTATTCCGCTCATCAACCTGATTGCCACAATGGGTTTCGTGCTCATCTTGGCTTTTGACGTTTCGGACTACAGCTTCGAAGCCATGGGTTGGGGAATTCGTCGGCGCTTTCAGCATTTTCGCAGTCATCTTGCGATGTACTCGGGTTTTGCTGTCGGCTTGGGATCGGTTTTGGTTATCCCCGGCATGAGTGTGATTATCATGCCTGCTGCCGTGGTTGGCGGCGGCTTGCTGCTTAAGCGCAGCGCCGACTCGGAAAACGCAGCCGAGAAACGATCGACCGAGATCCGAGTGATGTAGCTTTTGAGAGTGAGGAAAGTATGAATCGGAAAGACGAACTGCACCGAGCGATTGTCGCGAAGCTGCCTCAGATCCGTGAATGGTTTCAGGCGGAGCGTGGTCAGGTTGATCTGCCATTTTATTCGAGCTACGACATTCGCGATTCGGGATACAAGGTCGTCAACGTTGACGCCAATATTTATCCAGCCGGCTTCAACAACATTTGTCCGACGGATCGGGAAAGTGCTCCTCCCCTAGTGCGGTACTACATCGATCGTCATTATGCGCGCGGCGCTGGCGGCAAGGGCGTTAAGAAGCTTATGTTGATCACCGAGGAGCACACGAACAATCCCTACTACTGGGACAACGTGTTCACGCTTCGCGAGATTTTAACTGGGGCTGATCTTGAAGTGTGCGTGGCGATTCCGCGACTACAGGAAAAGACCGGCAACGAACGCGCAACGATGACGGCGGCCAGCGGTCGCACGGTCGAAGTCGTCTCGGTAACGGTTTCCGACGGACGTGTGCAGTGCACGTGCTTTGAACCCGATCTCATCGTGTCGAACAACGATTTCTCGGAGTTTTATCAAGAGTGGGGCGAAAAGCTTGAAGTGAAACTCAACCCGCCTCGCGAACTCGGCTGGTGGCAGCGAAAAAAATCGACATACTTTAAACACTACAACGATCTTGCCACTGAGTTTGCGAAAGTCGCGGATGTCGACCCTTGGCTTTTGACGGTGGAAACCGAGCTTTTTACCGGATTTGATATTTCGGAACCCGGCAGCCGCGAGGCTCTTGCGGGCCGTGTTCAGGCCATGATTGACCGCATGAAGCAGCAATACGCGGCTCGTGGTATTGCTGGCGATCCGGTTACGTTTGTGAAAAACAACGCGGGAACTTATGGCCTCGCTGTGATGCGGGTCGCTTCGGGCGAAGAGGTGTTGAATCTCAATAACCGTTCGCGCACGAAAATGAAGGCGGCAAAAGGCGGTCGCGATGTCGAGGAAGTGATCATTCAAGAAGGGGTGCCTTCGATCGTTCAATCGGAAGGCATCACGGCCGAACCAACTCTGTACCTTTTCGGCTGCCAGTTGGCTGGCGGTTTTTTGCGAAGCCATTCGGAAAAAGGTCCGACCGAATCACTTAATAGCCCGGGCGCGGTGTACAAACGACTCTGCGTTTCGGATCTCAAGATTTCGGTCGAGGGGCATCCGCTTGAAAACGTGTACGGTTGGATTTCACGTCTGGGCGTGTTGGCGATCGGTCGAGAGGCTCGTGAAATGGGTGTACGGTATAACGGCTATGATCGCGTGGGTCTTGACGCCAAAGAGTGTGCGTTGCCCGATTGAAATCGCCCGATTAACGAACGGCGGATTCGGGCCAGGTGACGATGAGGGGTTTCTGATTGAAATCCTTCATATCGCCCTGATCGACGTGGACTTCATGCCCGGGCTCTGACTCCCGATACAAAGTGACTTCCGTTACAGCCCAACGGCGTGGCCAGTGGTGGCTCATATTTCGGAACCGGAAAGACGAACGCTCGACGCTTGCGAACGTGGCTTCGCCGTCGGCCGCGTTCCCAGACATGATCTCCTCTGTCGGAATCCAAATCGGTTCCGTGCGCGCAAGGTCCGTCGATGTCGCGCAAGGAGCGTTGATTTCAATCTCGGGACGTTCGCCGGAGACCGCCATGCCGTCGGCTTGAAGTTTCACTCGAACGCGATCATAGAAATCGCAGGCAAGTTGTCGCTGGCCGTCGTTTGATCGAATAATAAACTGTCCGAATTCGATACCGACATTCTTCTGTGTGGTGATTACACGTGCGGCCGTGAACAGGCGTTTTTGCGAAGCGCTCATGAGCTCGGCGCCGTTGAGTCGGGAGAAGTCGAGATCTTTGCGAATCGCCGCGGGTACGCGGCCTGAGAGGCCTTTGAGTTTTAGGTCGGACACGTAGATCATTCCGTCCCACGCCGAAACCGTGATCCAGAATCCGAATCCTGCAAACAAGAGGAACGCGCCGATTCCCGTCCAAAGCGTCATATCATGCGAGCGATTTTTCGACATGTCGTGATCTCCCATGAAACCTATCGGCGAAATACGTCTCGACTTAAAACGGTGAACAAAAAAGGGGACCGAAGCCCCCTTTTTTCCGCACCGACGAAGGTCGTGATTGCGGCCTTGATTGTCGGCAGCGATTAGAACGCTTGCGCCAGCTCGACGAAGGTACGGATCATCGCACCGGACGCCCCTTTACGTGGGTTGTAAGGGAAGCGGTCGCCGTTGTGCCAGCCTGTGCCTGCGATATCGAAGTGCGCCCAAGGAATATCTTTATCAACGAAGTTCTCGAGGAACGCTGCCGCCGTCGCCGAGCCAGCGCCTTTTCCGGAGCTGATGTTGGAAAGATCCGCGTACGTGCCTTTCATGTCGCGTGCGTGGAAGTCCACAAGCGGCATGCGCCATACGAGCTCGCCGGTGGATTTCGCCGCGGCGTCGACCTTGGCAGCGAGTTTGTCGTTGCGAGTGAAGAAGCCCGTGTGGATGTTGCCAAGAGCCACAACCATCGCGCCAGTCAAAGTCGCAGCATCGAAGATCGCGGCCGGCTTTTGTTCGCACGCGTACACGAGTGCGTCGTTAAGGATTAGGCGGCCTTCCGCATCCGTGTTGTTCACTTCGATCGACTTGCCGTTGCGGGCAATCACGATGTCGCCCGGTTTGTTGGCGCTTGGGCCCGGCATGTTTTCGGTAGCTGGTACGAGGCCGATGGCGTTGACCTTGAGGCCGAGTTTCGCGATCGCGAGCATGGTGCCGATGACGTTGGCGCCACCACACATGTCGTACTTCATTTCTTCCATGCCGCCCGAAGGCTTAATCGAGATACCACCCGAATCAAAAGTCAGGCCTTTTCCAACGAAGCAAACCGGCTTCTTCGAAGCGGCAGCGCCCTTGTATTCCATGATGATGAACTTTGGGTCCTGCGATGAGCCGAGAGAAACCGAAAGGAACGAATTCATCTTCTCGGTTTTGATTTTTGCCTTGTCCCAGACAGTGACTTTCAGTTTTGTGCCCTTGGCTGCTTTTGCGGTTTCTTCCGCTAGGATCGTGGGAGTCATGCGGTTGCCCGGACGGTCGCCAAGCCAACGTGAGAAATTCACGCACTCCGCAAGAACGGTCGCGGTTTCGAGGCCTTTTTCTTGGCCTTTGTTTTTCGAAGTTGAAACAAAGTGGACGGTCGTAACGCCATCGTCTTTTTTGCCGCTTTTGAACTCGTGGAACGAGTAGCTCGCGAGAGCCGCACCCTCGGCCGCCGCCTGCATCACGATTTCCGGTGAAAGCGAGTTATGAGCGAGGGAATCCATCGCAAAGGAAACGGACTTCGCTTTTGCCGCCTTAGCACTTGTGAACGCCGTCGCGACGGCTTGGCGGATAACTTCCGCGGTGATGTCTTTGACTTCTCCTAGGCCGACAACGGCCAGGTGGCGGGCTTGCGCAACTTTTGCGTCGCGGAAGAGTACAAATTCGCAAGCGCTTGCCGAGAGGCTGCCATCTTCCAATGCCGAGGCGATTTTCTCAGTGACTGTCGCTGTTCCGGTTTTTCCAAGACCTTCGACGGTGACTTTCGGCTTTTGCTCTTTGTCTTTTTTGTCTGCTTTTTTTCCGGATTCTTTTCCGGTGTCTTTCGCGGCGGCTTTAGTTGCGAAGACGACGACGAGATCAGACGAGATTTGTTCAAACGACGATTTCAAGAGTTCGAGTTTCATAATTTTTAGACCTTATTCCTCAAGCACGGTTATGAGTGGGACAGCTTAGTAGAGTGTGCGCTTTTGGGGCACTCAAGACTTTCGCCGAGCGATGAATTTTTCGCCGACGCGATGTGGAAACAGAGGCTTTCGTCCACCTCGACCTTGTGCAACATGAAGTTGGATGTCCGATCTGAGACGATAGAAGGGTTGGACCATGAGATTGTTTCATGGATCGCTTCAAGGTCCGCTTCAATTTACGGAGCGTCTGACCGATAGGTAACTGCCGTAAAGCATTTAAATGGCTGTACGGGATCGAATTGCAAGGGGTTTGAAGCAGTGGCGCTTATACCGATCGTTGTAGAGCAGACGGCTCGCGGTGAAAGAAGTTACGACATCTATTCTCGTCTTCTTAAAGACCGGATCATCATTCTTGGGACGGCGATCAATGACGACGTGGCGAACGCCGTGATTGCGCAGATGCTTTTCTTGGAAGCTGACAATCCAGATAAAGATATTCAGCTCTACATCAACTCTCCAGGTGGCTCGGTGTCCTCGGGGCTTGGGATTTACGACATCATGCAGTTTGTGAAGTGCGACGTGGCAACGACTTGCATTGGTCTTGCCGCGAGCATGGGCTCGCTGCTTCTCAACGCGGGCGCGAAGGGAAAGCGTTACATTCTGCCGCACGCGCGAGTCATGCTGCATCAACCGCATATCATGGGCGGATTGTCGGGGCAGGCGAGCGATATCGAGATCGCGGCTAACGAAATGTTGAACACGAAAAAGCGTCTGACAGAAATCTATGCGGCGCACACAGGTAAAGATTACGACACTCTCGACAAAGCGATGGATCGGGATTTTTATCTGAGCGCGAACGAGGCTTTGGAGTGGGGAATTGTCGACCACGTTGTGAAAGTGCGTAAGGGCTCGAAGGCTTAATCAGCGACTTGATCGGCTAGGAACCAGCTAGTAGGAAGTGACGATGAATAAGAAAGAATCTGGCTCAGGAATACTTCGCTGTTCGTTCTGTAACAAAACGCAGAACGAGGTGAAAAAACTTATCGCAGGACCGGGCGTTTACATTTGCGACGAGTGTATTGAGCTTTGTAACGACATCATTGCCGAGGAAAAAGATCGTGAAGAGACGGTGAAGCCGTCGCTGAAAGTTCCTAAACCTCTCGATATCAAAAATTACCTCGATGATTATGTGATCGGCCAAGAGCGCGCCAAGAAATCGCTCGCGGTTGCGGTTCACAACCACTACAAGCGTATCAACGCCATGGGTGGCCGTAAGGATGAAGTCGAAATTCAGAAGTCGAACATCCTTCTGATTGGTCCAACAGGTTCGGGTAAGACGCTTCTTGCGCAAACCATTGCGAAGATCTTGAACGTCCCGTTTGCGATGGCCGATGCGACGACTTTGACAGAAGCCGGTTACGTTGGTGAAGACGTTGAGAACGTGGTTCTGAATCTCTTGCAAGCGGCTGACTACGATGTCGAAAAGGCGCAAAAAGGCGTTATCTACGTCGACGAGATCGATAAGATTTCTCGTAAGAGCGAAAACCCATCGATCACACGTGACGTTTCGGGTGAGGGCGTTCAGCAGGCTCTTTTGAAGATTCTTGAAGGCACGGTTGCAAACCTTCCGCCTAAAGGTGGTCGTAAGCATCCGCAGCAGGAATTCATTCAAGTCGACACCAGCAACATCCTCTTCATCGTAGGTGGAGCGTTTGTTGGTCTTGATAAAGTCATCGAAAACCGTCGTTCTTCGAAGTCGCTTGGAATCGGTGCCGACATTCGCTCGTCAAGCGAGCGCGACGCCGGAGAAAACATTCTTCAGTTCGTCGAGCCAGATGATTTGGTGAAGTTCGGTCTTATTCCGGAATTCATCGGTCGTATGCCGGTAACGGCGGTACTTGATCCGCTAAGTGAAGAGGCTTTGATCGACATTCTCGTTAAACCTAAAAATGCGCTCACGAAACAGTACGCAAAGCTTATGGCTTACGAGAAAGTGGATTTGAAATTCACCGACGAAGCGCTGCGCGCGATCGCGAAGCAAGCTTTGGTTCGCAAGACGGGAGCCCGCGGTCTTCGCGGCGTCATCGAGACGGCGATGCTTGACGTGATGTTCGAAATCCCATCGAAGACGAACGTCAAAGAGTGCATCATCGACGAAGAAACCATCGTCAATAAAAAGCAGCCGACTCTCGTGTATCGCACCGACGACGAAATGCGAGCGCTAGAAGAGTCCGAAGCCCAAAAGAAACAAGGCGCTTAGGCTACAGGTACCGCCTTGTTTTTTGATTTGCGCTGAGTCAAGCGGCTGCCGGAAACGGTGGCCGTTTTGTTTTTCGGCGCGAGCAGGCGGCCTCTTCGGCTGGTTTGGACGTTGGTCTAGAACCATAGGCATTGCTTATGGCGTTCCCAGGTTTGGCTTCACGAAATCTTTTTATTCGTCCTTCTAAACGAGGCTCGAGCCTAGTTGAGTTAGGCCGAGGGCCAAACGCATTTTGGCGAACTTTCGACGAACCTCAATTGACCGATTGCTCTCTGGCCCGGGTCTGCCATCATTAAGGAAGGACCTCCGATTTGGAGGTTCCTATAGACACCACGGAGGAGGGGCCTATGTCGGGACGCAAACAGGATAAGACAGCCGACAAAACAAGTGGCGGAGAAGCAGCAACGCATACATTGCCGATGCTTCCATTGCGGGATCTCATCATTTTCCCGCATATGATGATGCCGCTTTTCGTAGGTCGCGAAAAATCTATCAACGCGCTTGAGGAGGCGATGTCGAAACAACTCGATATCGTGCTCGCAGCTCAGCGCGATGCGAAGACGAACAACCCTGAGGCGACGGACATCTATGATGTCGGCACAGTGGGTTCGATCATTCAGCTGCTTCGCTTGCCCGACGGCACAGTGAAAGTACTTGTCGAAGGTAAGCGTCGAGTGAAAATCGAGCGCTATGTAGCAAACGAAGGTTTCTTCATGGTGGAAGTGAAAGACCTTCCGGAAGTCAGTGAGCGCGAGGTCGAGATCCAAGCGCTGATGCGTTCGGTGAAGGCGACGTTCGAACAATACGTGAAGCTCAACAAGCGCATCCCACCAGAAATTCTGATGAAGGTGACAAATATCGAAGCGTCTTCGGAGCTTGCCGATATCATCGCCGCACAGATGAATCTGAAGCTCGAAGATAAGCAAAAGATTCTTGAGCTAAACGACCCAGGAAAACGTCTCGAACAGCTTTTGGAAATGATGTCGGGCGAAATCGAAATTCTCGAGGTCGAGAAGAAGATTCGCACGCGCGTGAAAAAGCAAATGGAGCGCTCGCAGAAGGAGTACTACCTAAACGAGCAAATGCAGGCGATTCAAAAAGAGCTCGGTGAAAAAGACGATTACCAAGCCGAGATTCAAGAGCTTGAAGAGCAGACTAAGAAGAAAAAGATGTCTACCGAAGCTCGTGAAAAGACGATGAAGGAGATCAAGAAGCTTAAGATGATGTCTCCGATGTCGGCTGAAGCGACTGTTGTTCGTAACTACATCGACTGGATGCTGGGGCTGCCTTGGCAGAATTATTCGACGGATAAACACGACATCGGCGAAGCCGAACGTATTTTGGATGAAGATCATTGGGGTCTTGAGAAAGTAAAAGAACGTATTCTTGAGCATCTTGCGGTACAGGCGATTTCGCCAGACATGCGTGGACCAATCTTGTGTCTTGTTGGACCTCCCGGTGTCGGTAAGACATCGCTTGCGCGATCAATTGCAAAATCCTTGAACCGAAGCTTTGCTCGAATCTCGCTTGGCGGGGTTCGTGATGAGGCTGAGATCCGCGGACACAGGAAAACATACGTTGGAGCGATGCCAGGTAAAGTTCTTCAAGCTCTTCGCAAAACAGACACTGGTAACCCAGTTCTGCTTTTGGATGAAATCGACAAAATGTCGAGCGACTTCCGCGGCGATCCGTCGTCGGCATTGCTTGAAGTTTTGGATCCAGAGCAAAACTCGACGTTCAACGATCACTACTTGGAAGTCGATTACGACCTTTCGAAGTGTATGTTCGTGACGACGGCGAACTCGCTGTACACGATCCCGCGTCCACTTTTGGATCGTATGGAAGTCATCAATATCGAAGGCTACATCGAAAGCGAGAAGTTCTTTATCTCAAAGAAGTACCTCGTGCCGAAGCAGCTTAAGATGCACGGACTTACGGATTACAAGGTTTCCATTCCCGATCAGACGATTCGTCAGTTGATTCAGTTCTACACACGCGAAGCTGGTGTGCGAAACCTGGAGCGTCAGGTGGCAAACGTGTGCCGGAAAGTGGCGACGGTTCTGATCAAAGAAAAAGCCATCGCCGAAACCAAAGCGGGTGGCGCGACAAAAGAGAAGAAGACTTTGAAGGGCAAGGGCGGAAAGTACGCCAAGGGCTTCATCGTCACGCCGAAGAAACTTATCGAGCTTCTCGGGCCGCACAAGTACAAGCATGGCAAGATCGAAGAGGATAACGAAATCGGTCTCACCAACGGCATGGCCTACACCGAGGTCGGCGGAGATCTTCTCCCGATCGAAGTCACGGTTGTTCCGGGCAAGGGCAAGTTCACAGTCACGGGTCAGCTTGGCGATGTAATGAAAGAGAGCTGCTCGGCGGCGATGAGCTACGTGCGCTCGCGTGGGCCACTGTTTGCTCTCGACAAAGAATACTTCTCGAACGTTGATATTCATATCCACGTTCCAGAGGGTGCGATTCCAAAAGACGGTCCGTCGGCAGGATGTGCAATCACGAATTCGATTGTCTCGGCGTGTATGAAGATCCCGGTTCGTCGCACGGTTGCGATGACGGGCGAAGTGACACTTCGTGGTCGCGTGCTTGCGATTGGTGGACTTAAGGAAAAGGTCCTTGCGGCTCACCGCGGTGGCATCCGCACGATCATCTGCCCGAAAGAGAACGAAAAGGACATCAAGGACATCCCTAAGGAAGTCTTGAAGGAGCTGAAGATCATCTTGGTCGATCACGTCGATCAAGTCTTGGTCAACGCTCTGGATATCAAGAATCCCAAAGAGCTGTTCAAGAATCGTCCGGAGCGTGGTTCAGGTGTAAAACCTCAACACCAAGGCCACGAACTTCAGACCCACTGAAGGTACCTCCTTGTTTTTTGATTTGCATTGCGTCGAGCGGTTCAGAAATGAGCCGCTCTTCTTTTTTTGGGGATGAGTTTCAAAAACCTCGTTAGAAGTACGAATCGGCACCGCGTGTGCGGTTGCTAAAACCAACGACGGTGTTCGATGACGAGGCAGCGATTGGATACGACTTTGATCCCAGCGCGCTCGGCTCGAGCTTCGGCTTCGGGATGTGAGATTCCAAGTTGCAGCCAAAGCACTTCGACTCCGCCCACCCTTAGGACTTCGTCGACGACGTCAGGAATTTTGTCAGAGCTTCGGAACACATCGACGAATTTTCGATACTCGGGTGGTACTTCCGCCAAGGTGGGGTAGATGGTGAAGCCACCTTCCGCATGGGGTTTGGGGTAGGTCCCGACGAGGTCCCAGCCCTGGTTTCGCATGTAGGAAGGAACTTCGTGGCTCGATTTGCTTTCATCCGGGCTGAGGCCATAGACGGCAATTTTTTTGTATTTCTCCATCAGAGCTTTGATTTCCGAATCTGCGACGTTCATCTGAACCGCCTCCTTCTGAGTGAGTGGGAATGGTTAGTAGGTAAACCAGTCGAGGTTCAGACAGCGTACAGTTTGACTTGGTGAGGGTCCAACCAGTTTCACAATTCGTTCGATGAATGCGGGAAGCTCTGCGCGGATCTGTTTTGCAGTTTCGCGACTCAGTGACATGGGCGCCGTGTAGGTTTAATCGGCGTAATAGGTCGCGGATTCGTGGTCTTTTAAGATGCGATCCTTAAGTGAGCCGGCGCAAGAGGGGGCTTTTGCCTTCCAGGGATTGAAGCCCGACACCTTGTTGATGAAACTCTATGTGACGCGAGGAGCCCGCCCAAAAATAGATTCAATTGTCGTTGAACCAAAGGGGCTGCTGCGGGACGGCGCGCTGCAGGTTGAAAGGCAGTCAAAACCGAGGCCTTCCCGCGTTAATGGCGATCTGGACGGGGAGCTCTATGATCTTCCAGGTCTCACGCCCCTGGAGTGCCGCTCTCAAGCCGCCGCTGCGGCCGGTCAGCCGACGCGGTAAGCCTTAGGAAACTCTTACTGGCTGACAAGATTCATCGGTCTTTGTTTTGCCGCCTGTTGACCGCCATGAAAGGCGGTGTAAGAACCACTCTCGAACTGCGGACAGATAATTTAAGATAGTTCGGAGCAAGCTTTAGCGGTATGGCGCAAAATAGTGACATTCCAAATCTCGAGCGCGACCCTCAACCCCCGGTTTCCACGTCGCAAACCGGAGCGGCAACACCTCTTGATGCTTTGATGGAGCTAGCGAAGCTTTATTACGAGCGTTGCGATTTTCAGATCGCGATCGAAAAGTTTAAGCAGGCTTCCGAAGAGGCGTTCCGTACCAAAGATTACGAAAAATATCTGAAATGCCAGAACCATCTTTTGCGCATGTATGCTGAGCGCGAAGATGCCGAGGCGATCAACAAAACCAAAGAAGCTTTGCAAGACTTGGTTTTGAAAGAGGGCTTTGAACTCAACGCAAAGACCTACTACACGCTTGGAATTTGCGCGGCCTACAAGAATCAGTTCGATGTCGCTCTCGACTATTTCCAGAAGTCGCTCGCGATTGCGTTGGCTAGCGATCAGAAGGCTGACATCTGCTACGCGATCAACGGTCTTGCGATCACTTACTATTCGCTCGATCGTCTCAGCGAAGCTCTGAAAGAGATCTACAACCTTCAGGTCTTCTTCCAGGTTATGCAGCTTCGTGATCTGAAGCTTTCGAGCCAAATGATGAACGGCAATATTCTTCGTAAAATGAAGAAGTACGATCAGGCCCTCGAGATCTTCTGGGACTGCTACGATCTGCTTCGCGAAGAAAAGAACCTCTACATGTACCTGCAGCTTCTGTACTCGACGGCCGCGACGTATCGCGATTCGGGCGAGACAGACATGGCGCGCATGTACTTTAAGCTTGCTAAAAAATCGGCTGATCCTGAAAACGTTAAGTACTTGAGCCGCCACATCGACGCTCAACTGGGCGATCTCGGTGTAACTTCGAAAGAAGACTACGATCTCGTTTTTGATGCGGGCTCGCATTCGGTTTTGGAACGCAAAAAAGGCCGCGTGGACTTTAAGAATCAGTTCATTCTTTTGGACATGCTGCGCTTGTTTATGAAAACGCCTGGCCAAGTGTACTCGAAAGAGTTCCTGGTGAAGCAGGTTTGGAAGCAGGATTACGATCCTGCCGTCCATGACAATAAGATCTACGTGACAATCAAGAGGTTGAGAAAACTGATCGAGCCTGACTACGAAAAGCCTCGATATATTTTCAGAGCTAAGAACGGCTACTACCTGAATAAAAACACCAAAGTTCTGTTAGAGCAGTGATGGGGGAGGGGAACTTGTTCATCACAAAAGGTCAGTCATCAGATTCGATTTCCAGCGGCTCGAAGTTCAACAGTCTCAAGGCTGTGGCGCTTGTTCTTGCTCTTCTTTCTCCGGCGGTTTCTCGAGCGCAGGCTTCGGCTTGCGTGGTGATGCCGACGCTTCCGGTTATCACCGAGGCTTCTGAGACGGCGCCCGCGGCCGTTGTTGATGCTTCGGGCACGATGATCGAACTTCGTTCGACGGACCCAGTGGGGCCGTTTCCTTTGTCGGCGCTTGTTCCGTTCTCATGGGCATCCATCGACGGGATCTGGTCGATGAAACTGCCAGATGGAACTGCGGTTTATTTGAGTCTGCAAGTTCAAGCGGACTGCGATGGTCGCCGTTTCTTGAGAGTCGTGAATTTCGACCAGAAGTCGTTCCGTGTGCAGTCGGAAGGCGTGGGTCTGGCTCTGGCAAACGATACGACGGTTCGCGCGGTTATGACGTCGTCGGCTTCGCAGCACATGCTCTTCATCCGCCAGTATAAAGTGCCGGTTGGAAAAGCAGGTTCTAAGATTTCGACAGTCGTGACGATCCGTCCATTCAATGGCTCGAACAACGACGACGTTCACATGATCGCCCGCAAAGCCTCGTCTCTGACTTTGGATCAATACATCCAACGTCAGCGCGATATTGAGGCAGAACGTGCGGCTCGGGCCGTTCGTTAGAATCATATTGTATTGACTCGCGCGTTGCGGGTCGGTATCACATTCGCTCGCCCATTTGCTTCTTGCGAAGCCTCTTAGTGGGTGAGTCGGTTTTAGGGGATTAGCTCAGTTGGTAGAGCGCCACCCTTACAAGGTGGATGTCATCGGTTCGAGTCCGGTATCCCCTACCATTTTTGCTTTTAAGCACCGCCCATTGTCTCGATACGAGGCGCCCCTCTTAGAACTCTTAACAGTTTTTAACTAGGTCTAGTGGCTAGGAAATCCGGCGAAACGTCTGTGTTTTGCGTCTAGTGACCTCGTCCGACGTGGCATTTTCTCAGCTTCAGTCTTTTACGGCGTCCGCCGGAGGCGCGGGTACGATTCGCTTTCAGCTGATCCGCGACGGAAGTCCTTACTACCACGATGGAACGCGTTGGGTGGCGGCGACTCTAGGGAGTCACACCAATACCGAGGCCCAAGTGAATGCAAATATTCGCCGGTTTCATTTGGATATCGGCGCCGGCACTTTGAGAGTCAGAGCGCTCTTCGGTTCGGGGACCTACGCCACGAATCAGGCAACCCTCACCAGCGTCAGTGTAACTGGCAATCAGTAGCGGGAACTCACGCCAGAGATTTTATGCCCGCGATCGCAAAGTAAATCTTTACGAGGAATAGCAATGAAACAGTTTTCGATGATCGCTGCGGCGGTGGTGTTCAGATCGTGGAAAATGGCGTGGTTGTTCGATCCGGCATCAGTAAGATCGAAGGCAAGCTCACTAAGTAATTGGACTCGTTTCCCAATCCATTTTTAACCGGCTGACGGAGGAGCGAGTCCCGGGCGGTCGGTGAGTTTTCCGAAACATTCGAACTGCACTTCCGACATTTTTCGGTTTTCGTCGATAATCGTCATGCCCGGTGCCGTGTAGGTGGGTAATTTCGGATCGATGATCTTTTCGTAGACCTCTCGTCCAAAAACCCGTTCGTATCCTTCGAAAACACAAGCGCAGTATTTTTTGATGTCGATCTTTTTGAAGGCCGTGTTGAGCTTCTTTTTTTCTTCGACTTGAAAGAGAGAGAGGGATGGTTTGTGTGTCAGGGCCTTGGCCGCGACACAAGCGGTCTTTTTTCCTTCAAAGTTGATGCTTGGGGTGGCCTGGGTCTTAGCTCCGTAGAGGGAACTTGAAAACGCGAGCAAGCAAGGAGTCATGAGTCGTCGCAAAGCGTGGGTGCGCATCGAGCCTCCAGATTTGAGAGTGACTAGAGATAGAACTTGAGGATCATTGTCGAATGAAAGCAAAACCCAAACAACACGGCGATGTGCCAGATTTCGTGGTGACCAAAAACTTTCGGAATGGGATCGGGACGTTGGCTGGCGTAGACGAACGCTCCGAGTGTATAAGAGAATCCACCGAGGACAAGAAGCCCCCGTTTGGTGCCGTCGAGCGCGGACCAAGCTTCCGGCAGGATTATTAGGACCGTCCATCCTAGGGCGAGGAAGAGACCTGTTGAAACCCATCGATTTTGTAATGCCTTTGGAAGTCGGCTTTTGAGAGCGGTGTACAACATCCCCAAGAGGGCCGTGCTCCAAACCAGAGTTAGCACATAGGCATCCCAAGGGGCTTTGATGGTGTTCAACACGAACACCGTGTAGCACCCGGCTATGAATAGATAGATCGACGAATGGTCCAGAAGTCTCAGGATATTGCGGGCGGGAGCCGAGATCTGAAATCCATCAGCTAAGAAATGCAGAGCTGAACTGCTGGCGAAAACCATGAGTCCCGTCGCACTAAACACCAGGGCCGAGATCCAGTGAGAAGTTTCAAGACTAGAAGAGCGCTGGTGAACCGTCAGAAGCAAAGTCGTTGAAAAACCAAGTGCCAGAAAAAAACCAAAAACATGCAGCTGAGCTGAGATCGTGCGTGCGAGGAACAGTCGCAGACTGTGGTCAGTGTGCTTGGTGATGTGCTTCGAGAAAAGTGTCGCGATGGACTTGCTGAGCGACGAGGCCATGGCATTTAGAGTAGTCGCTAAAGCAAGATTTTACAATTGGCCTTAGGTGCAAAGAGCCAACTGAGGTTGGTGCTACATCAGTCGGGTGTTGCACCGACATTGCATATCCAACGCATTGGCAATGTAACAGTTTGTCTTATCCCGCGTGGGAACGAATCGAGCGGTCGAGAGACGCTTTGTGTTTAAGTTGAAGCGAGTGACGATGACTTTTTTGAGCGGACGATTTTCCTGGTTTTCACGGCTGTCGACAGTTTTGACACTCTTGGCGGTTTTTCTGGCCTCCCATTTTGTCTCGTCGGCCTATGCTGTGCGTTTTCCTATGGAGGAAGACGGCAATGGAGTTCGGCGGACGGTGTATCCGGAGGCTGTGAAAAATGTTGTGCATCGCTCGCCGGAGGTCATGCAGTTCATTTCTGTGGCGCCTTTAGCCGCGAACTTCCCGTACTTGCATCTGACAGATTTCGTAAAGCAGGGTTCCGGGCTAGGTAACTATCTCGCGACAACGGCCGAAACTCTCATCGCGCAAGCACCCGAAGAGTTACGTCTTCCTTTACGTCAGATGTATTTCGAGGGCCGCGGGGTGGCGGAGACTTCTGAAATTTGGCGAGTCGAGGCCGGCAGAAGGTTTCAACGCGCGTCGTATTCGACTTCAGATGGTGAGACGAGTGTTCGTGTAGAAATAATCGAAGGCTTAAAAGAAAGTCCGTTGATCCGCCAAACGATCTTGTTGACCTCGATCGTCGAGATCGTGCAGCAGGCTGCCGCGGCTTCGCACTTCCAGGCTCGTGAGTCGAGACTCTATTTTCCTGTACTCGATATGGTAACGAAGATCACAACGGCGCTTCTCCTGGAGGAGACGTTGGGAAGAATGGGCAACCGAGCTCTGCTGGAAGAGGCCTCGAAGTACGAGGGCAACCCGGCACTTCGCTCTACGTTGATGGAGAAGTTTGCCGGCGCGCAGATGAGCGTTCATTCTATGGATTGGGTTATGGAGAACCGTGAGCTTCGCAGCGACCTTCTGATTGAATGGGTCAACGCCGCTCGCGCAAAACGAGATATCCAGAATAAAGCCATCAAAGGATTGTCGCAAATCGATGCGGTGATGGATCCGCTGGTGCGCCTTGAGCTGGCGACGGAGCTTGAGAAAGCGCCGGGCCGTCAGTTCGAACTGACGCGCAGGGCGCGTGAACAGGGTGATCGGCGTAAGGCGCGCTTGCTGATGGGGCAGATCGTCGTCGTTGGTGGCGCAGGCCAGTGTGATTTGGCGTTTCGGCCGCAATAAGAACTGGTCTGTACAGCCACGCCAAGCTCCCAATATGATGAGAACTTGTGGAACAATCTCAGAATGCATCGGCCACTCTTTTTTCTCCTCGCTTGGATGCGATTTACTTTGCTCTGCATGCCATCTTCTTTATTTTGACGATAGCCATGGCGGTGGGGGTTCTTCCTTCGGTCAGCTGGGAGCAGCCGACGGTCCGAATCGTCGTGGCTTTCATTTTTTTTAACGCGCTTCACACGGTTCTCACATGGCTCGGATTGTTTTTACTTCCGGAGGCGAGAAGCCTGGTCAGGGCGCAATGGAAGTCGGAAGGCGCCTCCGGGCGTCTAAGGCGCTGGATCGTTTTGACGGTGATGGCCGGTGTAACTTGGACAGTTGCGGAAGTTTTTGTCTTTAAAAGTCATGCTCCGGAGATTCGTATTACTTTGTCTCTGGTTTTGGTGGTGTTGGCGTCGTTTCACAATGTCGGACAAACCAAAGGCCTTGCTCTGATGCAGACGCATCAGATTCAGGGCGACAAGAAGATCGCGCATTGGGAGCGAAGATTTTTTGACCTCTTTGTGATCGCGATATTTTTGGGAGGCTTGAAGCTGATGCTCAGCAAGCACCTCAAGGGCTTTCTCCCCAGTTGGTGGAATACAGCGTGGCTTGTCGTAGGGTCGGCTGTTTTTTTGGCATTGATCGTTTTGGCTTTTCGGTATCAACGAAGTTTTCGATCTAAAAAGTTTTGGTTTTCCACGACGGCGATCTATCACCCGCTGTTATTGCTTTCGCCAGCGGCTTTCGTGTTTCAGCGGGCCCTACATGGTGTCGAGTATCTTTTTTTATCGATAGGAATGACCAAGCGCTCGAGCGTGAAGTGGGGGCTTGGTGCGTGGACGCTACTTTTAGTGGCTCTGTTTTTGACGGGACTCTCGAAAGTCGCGATTTTGAAAACGACATTTCCGATTAAGCAGTATATGACGGCCGAATGGATTCGGGCGTTTGTCTTTTTTGGAGTGTGGGTGGAGTTCACGCACTACTATCTCGACTCGATCCTGTTTCGCTTTCAAGACCCTTCGGTGCGAGAGCATATAGGCCCGTTGTTACGACCGCGACTGTGATTCGACATAACATGCGGGCACTTCGGCTTTGATCCGCGCCTTAATGCGTTCGATCTTGTTGCTGGGTTTGGTGGTTTTGATCACGGCCCAATAGGCTCCTTTTCCAATCCCGATCTTTCGATGCTTTCTGATCTGACGATTGAGAATCTGAATTCCACAAGAGAGGTTCTTTTCTGGATTCAGGATCGTCTTTCGTGGGTCTTTCGCGCTTAGATGACGGTCGCTGTTCCAGTCGAACTCATTGCAGTAGGCGTGACCGAGCCGGTCTTGATAGGAGAGCTGAAGCAGGCCCTCGCTATAGACGGGCTGTCCCGTAACGGGGTCCGTCCCCATTGTCGTCTCATGCATGCGTGCGGTGGGTTCCCAGGCGCTTTCGTAGTAGGCCATTGCCGCGATCAGGGATGTCCAGAACCATGCCCGTTCTTCCTTAATAATTCGGTAGTAAAGCGGGCAGTATTCGACAACGTCGTCGGCGCCTTCAAGTAGCGAGGCGCCCTTGTCTAGAATGACCCGATACGCGTGAAGAGACCAGTTGCGCGCGCCGGATTTGGTTTCCCAGGCGATGCGGGGTAGCTGGTATTCCCTCGGGGGAGTAGTCGGAGTTCCAGGATCTGGTACGGGTTCGTTCGGCGTCGATGGTTGTTCAGGGGCAGGCGTGGCGCTGCTGAGTTTGCTGAGGTCGAATCCCGGGGAGCACGCGGTCATGCCGAAGGCGATGAGCAGGGAAAGTGCGCGACGGGAGGTTTTGTAGAAAGACCGAATTTGGATATATGCCATAGGGATGATTTTAAACGGGAGGCGACCCAGTCTTGGATTCGTCCGTCGGGAGCCGGACCGAATCTTGACGATGGTCGCATACAAATCTCTCGACCAACGGCGGATTCCGGATAGACTAAACATCGCGATGCAATCCTACTCTCCGTACGATTTGACCCCAGCAGGTACGCCGGTGAAACGACGCGGCCGACTTGCGCTGAGAATCGCAATCGCACTGACACTGATATTCACACTATGTGTCTTGGTCTTCAGTTTGACCGCGTGGTGGATAAACTCCATGAACGCCAAGGGAAAAGAACGCGCCGTTTTCCAGCAATCGAAGATCTGGGTGCAAAAGGTCTTTGCCGAACCGGTTTGGAGCTACAACGAGGATCTCTTGTCGGAACTCGCTCACGTGATGATCGAGTCGCCTGATAGCTTTGTAAGGGAGCTTGAAGTCAAAGATCGGGACGGACTTACGATTGTCGACGTTTCGGACGGAACTCAGCACGAGCCCGAGGATTTGGTCGAAGAGTTTCGTATCAATCACCAAGGGGAAGTCGTCGGGTCTGTCCGAATGCGCGCGCGTGCTCAGGGTATTCTCGAGCATTTCGAAGGAATTCAGATTTACATCTGGGGGGCCGCTACGTTGGTTTCGGTGACGATGGCGATCGTCTCGTTTTTGGTTCTGAATCGTTTGCTCAGTCGGCCACTGGAGGAACTGATCGCGAATCTCGACCAGGTTGAACGGGCGAACTACAAGATCAATTTGCGGCAAGCTTATGCCGGTGAGCTTTCGACTTTGGCAAAGGCCTTTCAGCGAGCGATCGCCGGAATTGAACAACGCGACACCCAGCTATCGCGATACGCCTCGAATCTCGAAGACTTGGTTGATGCTCGAACGGAGGAGCGTGATCGCGAGCGTATGAACTCGCTGAATGCGGCGAAGCTCGCTTCGATAGGTGAAGTCTCTGCCGGATTGGCGCATGAGATCAACAATCCTCTAACGGTGATTCAGGGAACGGTGAGTTTGATTGAAAATCAGATCGAACGGATGCCGACTCAAGAAGCTTCGGGAGTTGAAGCGGTAAAGAGTCATCTTGAGAAAATCTCGATGATGGTTCTGCGGATCAATAGCATCGTGAAGAGTCTTAAATACTTCGCGCGCGACGGCGCCAATGACCCGAGACTTGAATTTTCCGTAAACCAGATGCTGGAGGAAGTGACCAATCTGCTTTCGATGCAAATGGGCCAGTATAAGATTTCGTTCAAGACCGAGCTTCCCGCCGAAGATATTCGTATGTATGGCCAAGAGGTTCAGATCTCCCAAGTTCTAGTGAATCTTCTGCAAAACTCAATCGATGCGGTCAAACATCGCGAAGTAAGGGAAATCACCTTGAAGCTCTATCGGACCGATCGTCACTGTTGCATTCGAGTTTCCGATAGAGGAACGGGTGTCTCGAGAGAAAATGTCGAAAAAATATTTCAGCCATTCTTTACGACGAAGTCAGTCGGAGAGGGCACGGGAATCGGTCTTTCTATCGCACACGGTATCGTTCAACAACACGGCGGCGAAATCGAACTGTTAAACGAACGTGAGCCGACGATATTTGAAATCCGCTTGCCGCTATTTATTGAGGCGTGAGCGGCTTAACGTGCAGATACTGATCTAGGACTTTTTGATATTGGCCGTTGGCCTTCAGTTCCGCGAGTGCTTTGTCGAAGTCGTCTCGAATTTTGGAGTCTCGAAAAGCGGCCACGCGCTCGTTCTCGTGTTGAGTGAACACGCGATGAATGTCGACCTCTTCGGACGTGTCGAATTCTGTCGCCAAAGAACTTCGGTAGTAACGGAAGACATTGAGATCAAGAACAATGGCGTCCACTTTGTCTTGCCAGAACATGCGGTTTTGCATCTCTTGGTTGCTGATGTCGGTGTCGTACTTCAGAGTAGAGACCATTTCGGCATACGCCGGCCCTAGGTAGTTTCGGGCATTTGAAAAAGTCAGAAAGCGAACATTTTTGAGATCGTCGATGCTTCGTATCGCGAATCGCTTTTTTCGTTTTGTGACGACGACGTTGTCGTAAAGAATAATCGGCTTGGAATAATAAATCCCGGGACGATCCTGAAGTGGCGACAGGCCAATCACCCCGTCGACTTTTCCCATTTCGATTTCTCGAAAGGCTCGATTGTTTGGCGAGTGGAGCGACTTTACTTTGTAGCCAGCCATTTCAAGCGTTGCTTTGGCCAGATCGAAGTCGATACCGACGTCCTTTTTTTCGAAGATGTAGGGCGGCCGAAACACGCCGAAGACGATAGTAAGTGGCTCGTCGTCGCTTCGGGGTGGCGGCGGGTGAGGCGGAGAGGGGTGGGCTTCGGGCTCGGCTGCCACGGGAGTGGTCGCTTTGGCGTCAAAGTTTTTGTACCTGATATATAGAATTGAGCCAATCAGCGCGAGGGCTGCCAGTGAGACGAGACTGATAAAGAGGAGTCGTTTCCCCATCATGATCGAGAGAGGATATCAATTCTGGTAGATATAAAAAGTTAATTTCTTTATAATTTAAAGATTAAGACTCAGGCGTCGCTGTAGGCGTAGGAGAACTGCCGATTCGAACAAACCGACGCAGATCCTCGTGCAAAGTCTCTATTCGGGACGCCCGCTGTTCTCGTTCCGTCGGGGCGTCGTTCATAATATTTTGAATGAACTGATAGGCCATGACGAAATCGATGTAGACCCCACCAGGAAGCGGAACGATTGGTGGCACATAGTGGGTGAAGATCTCCTGAATGCGCTCGGTGACGATGGGATCGACTTCGTTCTCGCGGCCGAAGGCTAGGTGGTTTTTCTGAATCACCGTCGGGAACCCACGTTTTGGTGCCCCTACGATACGGGCGTGAAATTCGAACTCAAAAGAAACCGCGATCGATTCCCCTTCCGTGAGATGGGCTCTTGAGGGAAGTGGGCGTGCGAGAGTTTGCAGCAAAAGCGCGAAGCAATAAGTTTGTAGGAGACGGTCGTCGGTGGTCGAAGTGAGAAACCGTTTGAGGGTACCATCTCGACCAAGTTCGACCTCTATCCGTACGCGACCAGTGATTCGCTGTCTTGAGAAGTCGTCTGGGTAAACCAAAACGGAATTTACTCGTGAGTGAAGGGTCATGAAAAACGGAAGAGTCTCGAGCGTCTTCTGGATCGTCATTCGGTTGGTCTCTTGGGTGGCAGGTGACCAACCGTGACCGGAACCGGATTGCTCTTGGCTGTCTTGATCCGAGTCTTCGCCCGGTTGAGACGTGGGTTTGCTAAAACGCGTAGCCAGGTTCTGCCGAAGAAAGTCGCCGCCAAGCAGAAGCGGCTCTCCGTTTTCACTAGAGGGCGGCGTCTTACCGGAACTCCGGTTTGAACCGCTGGCAGCGTGCGGGCGACTTGCTGTCGAGGTAGTGGGTGACTCGGTAAGTTCGACAGCAAGTGGGTTAGTGTCCGGCTTCAAAGGAGGCCGAACAGGAGTTTTCTCCGAGCGATAGGCAAAAAGAAGCACTAAAAGCGTGTGAAGGAAAAGGGAGAGTCCTAAGGTTCTTAGATGCTGTTTGGCCACTTTGTTTTCTCGTTGAGAAGTGCGATCAGCTTGCCGGTTTCCTCGGCATCTGTCGAATCAAAGCGCGCCACGGTTGGAGAGTCCATATCGAAAACGCCAATCAGCTTTCCGTTGGCGATTACGGGGACAACCAGTTCTGAACGAGAACGTTCGTCGCATGCGATATGACCAGGGAAAGCGTGTACATCTTCGACCAAAACGACGGCTCTCGTGCTGGCGGATTGGCCGCAAACGCCGCGGTGAAAGGGGATATCGAGACAAGCCGGACGTCCCATGAAGGGGCCAAGCTTGAGGTGATTGGGGCCAAAGCTTTCGCGAACTAGGTAGAAGCCACACCAATTCAGATCGGGCAGGTTATTGAACACCGCAGAGCTGAAGTTGGAAAGATTGGAAAGCCAGTCGTCTGTCAGAAGACCCGAGAGCTCGAGGTAGAGCTCTCGGTAGGTTTCGGTTTTGGTCATGATTCCAAAGCGGCGAGAATCGCGCGTAGAGCTTGGCGCTCTGGCGCCGACGGCGCCGACTGGATTTCGAGTCGAACTTTTTCCTGAGCTTTTTCTTTCAGTTCTTCGGCCTCTGGGTTGAGTACGAATGTCGCGAGACTCTGAGCGGCCGCAAGGCGCTCGGCAACCGAATAAGCTCCTCCCGAAGGAAGGCCGGTTACAAGCGTGAGTTCCAACCACTCGAGCGCTTTCTTTTCGTAATCGGCTTGCGGCGCCAAGAAGAACGGCGCGTTTGGATTGGCACGTAGGGCGCCAACTTGACGCGCACGAATGCGGGGCAAGAGCGTCGTTTCGAGCGTGGTCAACGCACGGGTCGCTGTTTGGCGAAGGCTATCTTCGCG
The DNA here is from genome assembly GCA_963170185.1 of Bdellovibrionota bacterium. Lineage (GTDB taxonomy): Bacteria > Bdellovibrionota > Bdellovibrionia > Bdellovibrionales > JAMPXM01. The sequence goes on along the minus strand of CAUJGS010000025.1, from coordinate 37,734 downwards.
GCTCTGACGAACATCGGCAGCCGCCGTGCTGTACCATGCTGTCGAACGAAGCCATTGCATCGAATTGTCGCCGATGCGTTCGAGCTCCTTTTTCGTCGCCGGAGAGAAGTTCTCCATTTTCATGACTTGATCCATGATGTTGGCAACGCGGATGCGGAGATCGGTCGGACTGATTCCGACAGGGTCCGCTCCTGCGCGGAAGATCTGAAGTGCGCGGAGGTTTTGCAGCATCATGTAGTTCAAACCTTGTGCGCCGGCCGAAAGATAGTACTGCGCGGTCGCAAGAACTTTTGTCTGGTAGGCAAGTTCGATCAGTCGAACTTGTTGTTCGGTTTGAACCGTCGCCGGATCAGGAAAGCCAGTCTGTAGGGCTCCGATAGCAGCGGCCATGCTCTTTGTTTTTCCAAACGTGGCAGCCGGATCTTGAACGAGCGCGAGCGTGCGTTCGAGAGTTTGGCTTGGGTCTTTTCCGGCATCGTAGCGGATACAGAACGGATCAACTCCGCCCGCTGTGGAATCAGCGGCTCTGTCGCTGCAATGCGGAACTACGCGGTCCGTTGGCGCGATGTCTTTTGCCGAGTTGTACAGAACAGAAAGGATTTGGCGGTCGTACTCAAGCAGTGGGCCACCTGCACCGTTTTGGGTTTCCGTGCTGAAGGTGTCGAATGCTCCGCCTTCGATCTGGTACTGGTTGTACTCCATGATCGACGACGTGAAGAGCGAGCCCGGTACGTCTGGGTCCCACTCGAGCGAGCCTTTGAAGTTGTGAGCCATGCCAAGGGCGTGTCCGACCTCGTGGAAAAGAACGCCTTTCAAGAGTTCTTTTGCGAAGCTGCGGGGGTTGTTCAGCATTTCAGGATGAACGGCGTTGGCGCCTTCGTTGAAGCAACGGGCTTCGACTTTGCGGCCAAGGAAGTGGATCTTGTCGAGAGCTTCTTTTAGCACCTCGGACTTATCCTGCGTGAGTTGGCTGGAGTTCCAGAACTCCTCTCCGATTTTGATCCACGCGTAAGGGAGATAGATCAACGAATGCGACTGTAGTCCGGTCTCGGGGTCGGCTGCTTGCGACTCGTAAGCCGAGCTTGCGTCGATGACGGAGTCCCAGTTGATGACATTGAAACGCGGATCTCCGATTTTCACGCCTTTGGGCAAAACACCTTTGAAGCGCAAGAAGTCGCGGCCCCACATTTTTTGCGAGTAACGGTTCCAGCCCTCAACGCCGTCGCGAATAGCTGGCAAAAACTCGGCAGGAACATTGGGTGTCACGTACCAGTCGACGGTTTTCCCCGCGGCCGGAATCAGGAAGCGATTGGCGACCGCAGTTTTTACGCGGCCCTTTCCTGGAAGTGTCATCCAGACTGAGTCGCTAAGGAAACCGAAGCGGCTGGCGAAGGGTTCCATCGAGGCGTCATCGAAAAGAGGTGCCGGCGCGTCTTTCACCAGGGTTTCGCGTGGGAAAACGCTCTCCATGAATTCGGCGACTTTGCCATCCGCAAGTTCCACCGAAGATTCGATGAGCAGGTAGTCGCCGTCGGCAACGTACTCGACGGAGCGAACCCATGTTGTGCGAGCGGGATTTTCGGAACCGAAGAGACCACCGAGCACAGGTGAAGCGGACTCGATCTTGACGGTCAGTGTGTCGGGCGACGTCGCGATGATCGGCCATTCATGTACGAGACGAAGTGGGATATTGATATCGCTTTGGAAGCGATACTTTTCTTCGGCGAGAAGCTGGAGTTTGTCGCCCAGGATCTGAAAGCGCACGGTCGCGTGACCGACGGCCATCGACTGCAAGAGCATGCCGCCGTCTTCGCCTACCGATGAGTATTGAAGATCTGTTCCGTACAAGAAGACACGATCAAGAATCGCAGCGCGAGCGAAACTCACGGTGCTTGAAACGATCGGACTCGTCGTCGATTGGAAAGCGGGATGAAGCTCCATGTGAGACTTCGTCGAACCGTCTGCCTTCGGTCTTGCGAGGTAGCGGGACTTGAGGCTCGCGATTTTCGCATGGGCTTTGAGCGCGGCCTGAGTTTCTGGTCGCTCATCGCGACGAACCCCTGACGTGATTTGTGAGACCATGTCGGGTTTTGCCTGAGCTGCGGTTGAAGGTGCCTTTGTGCAGGCACCAATTAGTGAAGCTGCGGTCAGGACCGTAGCCGACGTCAGGAAAATCTTTACGATTCCGTTCGAGTTCATCGCGTACCCCCTCGTGCGCTATGAAAAAATGTAAGGGGTAGACTCCTCCTCTGGCGGAACGTTGTCGACGAGCATTTCTTGTCGAAGAAAAATTGAAGCGCTGCCGCGACAGAACATGACAGAAAGTCTGTGGATAAAGGGGTTTTCTTGCTTGCTTGATGTGTTCACGCCCTCTAGCTTGGCGCGCCATGAGCCTAAATGAAACTGACTTGATGGACCTCAAAAGTTTAACGGAAGTACCTGTTTCCAAGCGCGATCAGGCTTGGGAGGAGAGCTTTCTCAAAGCCTTGCCGCAAGCTCAGTTGCGTATCGTGAACGACACGCCAGTCGCAGGCCCCGATGGTTGGCCGTACCTCTTGGTTGCAACGGATGGCGACGAGCCTTTTTTGAAGGTCGCGCAGTGGCTAGTCACGCAGGGCGTGGGAGTCGTCATCAATCCGGAAAAACCGATCCCGGACTATGTAGTCACCTATGGCATGATTTGGAACTTGCGCGAGCGCGGGGAGTTTTTCACACGCCTGGAAAAACCAAGCACGGGGCCGGTGGATCTGAAGGACGGTCAGCAGGTGTACGCCGGGCCGCCAAGCGAAGCCTACCTTCCAAAAGATGTGCGAGTGATTATGCGCGAGTTCTTGCGCCAACAGAAAGTCTTGGCTCCCAAGGTTTTGATGGTGAGCGAAGATCAAAAGCGATGGGATCTGGCGGTGTCGTTGGAATCTCTCGGATCACCGCCTGAGGCGGAGCATGCCGGAATCGCGGAAGCGATTAGCTGGTTCTTGCCCGGTCACTATTCGATCGTGCTCATGCGCGAATCGACGCTCCCCGGTTTCGTCGAACTGTAGCAGGTACCTTTAGAAGCCGCCGGGTCGTGGCAGTAGTTCGAGAAGGCATTCGCGCCAATACTCGGGAGCATCTTCGCGGAAGTCCACGGCGATCTGCCATCGGTCCTTGTTCACACGGTTTGTGCGAGTGATGGTGCCGCCAATTTCCAAATTCATCGCATCGATCATCAGATAGACTTTGTCGCCTTCGAGTTCTTTTAGGCTTAGAGAGTCGCGAAACGTTTTAGGTGCGAGATCGCGTCGTTCGATTTCAAGCAAGAACCCTGTCGTTGAGGCTTCAATGAGCAAACCCTTGCGCGCCAGCAGTGTCATGTGGTCGATCGAGGTGAGGCCTCGAATAGAAAGTGGCTCGAGATCCTCACGCGCCGCCCGGTGGTGATGGGCGTCCTGACCAGATTTTGGTGAGGCTTTGAGTCGTGCAGTTTTTTTGTCAGCCATGTTTACCTCGCTGTCTTAATAACTCTTCGGAGATCGCCGGACCTAAGTTGAGAGACATTCACGGGAACCGAAAAGAACGCGAAAATTCGCGTCTCGATATGAGACGGCGCCGCAAGAAGCCCCAGTTTTTCAGAAGGTTACGAAACTAGCGGCGGCTGCGATGGTGCTGTCGAACATCTTGATAGTTTCGCGAAACATTATGAAGAATTGCGAACAGCCAGTGCAAAGCTGCGATGTAAATTCGAGGCGAGAATACCTCGGGCGGAGTGATTTTCAAAACGCGCCGTGAAAGTAAACCCCAGTCTCGGATCGCAACTTAGGGAGATCAGTTCGACATTTGTGTAGTTCAGAGTTCGATCCGCAAAGGCGTTCCCGAAACATTTTATGGCGGACTCTTTCGCCGTCCAGATTGAGGTCGCGACCGAGGTCGCAGGCGTGGCTGTATCGTCGTCTTGAAGCCGCTCTCGAAGAAATGCTTCGCTTGCGTGGGGCAAAACGCGCGTCGCGACGGGCACCGTGATGCGCGAGGAGATTTCCGCGTCGAACCCGATCGTCCCTTCAAAGTTCTTAACAAGCACAAAGCCGCCGAGATCGGGGCAATGCGAGATCGAAAGCGCGTGTCCGAGAAGGCGAGGAATTTTACTAAGGTCAGACAAGCCGTCGAGATCTTTCTCGTTTTGTGTGGACGTTTTGGAGTTCGACGACCGGAGTGCTTCGGCGACCGCTGTTCGAATTGCAAGCCGGTGCTCGTTGGCCTCGGAACTCCAGTTTTCGGAAAGCGAGACGATAGCTTGGGTGAGTCCGAGAGGATCGGCAAGTCGGCCTTTCAACCAAGCTGCAAGATCGCCATCGGCAGGGCTCATTTCAGACCGGGATCTTTGAAGGTGGTAGGCCACTCGACAGGGCGACCCTCGGTGATGGCCATCATGCGTTCGAGACTTACGCGCGCCAGAGCCTGCACATCGCTACGCACAGTCACTTCTGGAGAGAGACCTTTGAGCGCATCCCGGACTTTTTCGAGAGTGTTGAGTTTCATGTACGGGCATTCATTGCAGGCGCAGGAGCCTTCGGCCGGAGCCTGAATCAGTTCCGCATCCGGGCGGGCGCGTTGCATCTGGTGAAGAATGCCGTGTTCGGTCGCGACAATGAACTGCTTTCGTTGACGATTGTTCGTCACTTCGTCGAGAAGGCGCGAGGTTGAACCGATGACGTCGCTTTCTGCGAGAATCGCCGGATCGCACTCGGGATGCGCGATCACCAAAGCTTCTGGATAGCGCAGTTTGAGTTCCTGCAAGCGGCGCGAGGAGAAGAGCACGTGTACTTCGCACGAGCCTTCCCAGAGAATCATTTCGCGGCCGAGTTTTTTTGAAAGATAGCGGCCGAGATTGCGATCGGGACCAAATAGAATGCGTCGATCTTTCGGAATCGCGTTCACGATTTTTTCGGCATTCGATGAGGTCACGCAGACATCGGTGATCGCTTTTACCTCGGCGCTTGAGTTGACGTAGGTGAGACAAATCGCGTCCGGGTATTTGAGGCGCCACTCGAGGTACTTCCGGTACGGAGAGTGGTCGACGAGCGAGCACCCCGCTTTGAGGTCCGGAACCAACACGCGTTTTCCGGGCGAGAGCAGCTTTACGCTTTCGGCCATGAAAACGACACCGGCCATTAAGACCACCGGGTTGTCGGCCCGTTGACCCCACTGCGCCAGGGCGAGGGAGTCTCCGACATGGTCGGCGAGGTCCTGGATCGCGCCATCTTCGTAGTAATGGGCCAGAATCAGCGCATCGTGTTTGCTGCGAAGTTCCTGGATTTCGTTCTTCAAAAGCACGTCGGGGCTCGCCATGTCGCGGTTATCTTGTTTCCCACTGGCGGGGTCAAGGGATCTTGGTCCGGTCTAGGGTTTTTGGAAGGCCTCGTGGTCCAGATTGTTTAGCGGTCGCATTAGAAAGTACCTAGGATTTCCGAAAAGTTAGACATGAACATCTCGATGTTAATCGGTCTCGTCCTTTCCCTTGTTGTCTTTCTTGGTGCGGCGCTCACGTCGACCAAGGAATACAAAGTCTTTTTGGATTATCACGCGGCGCTAATCGTTCTCGGTGGCACACTCGCCGCCTGGCTGGTTTCGTTTGGTGGCGCCAGCATGTTGAACATGACGAAGGTGTTCTTTACTCGAGTTCTGAAAAACGAAGTCGATCGTTACGACATCCTTATCAAAGAGGTTGTCGAAGTGGCGAAAGCCTATCGCGACAATCCCGCGGCAATTGGTGAAAAGTCCAAAACCGTGAAGAACCCGTTCTTCAAAGAAGCTCTCGAGCTGATGGCGGCTGGGGGAATTGAGCCAAAAGAGCTTGATACGATCTTGATGAAGCGTGCGATGACGCACTTTCATCGTTACGAGCAAGATGCGGAGATTTTCAAAACGATGTCCAAGTTCCCGCCGGCTTTTGGTCTTCTTGGCGCGGTTATGGGGATTGTGGCGATGATGCAAGGTCTTGGGTCGTCGGACGCGATCAAGTCGGTTGGTCCGTCGCTTGCGATCGCGCTCGTCGCGACACTTTACGGTATCGCTGTCGCGAACTTCATTTTTCTACCGCTTGGCGAGTATCTCACGAAGCTGACGAAGATGGATTACAACATTCGCATGATGGTGATCGAAGGCGTGAAGCTCATCCGCTTAAAGAAGCACCCTTTGATCGTCGAGGAATCTCTCAAGTCGTATTTGCTTCCTAAAGAGCGCGCGACTCTGAAGAAGGCGGCATAGAACATGGCTGCCGAACAGCACCATCACGACGAAGACGAGCTACCTGCCGGAGGGCCACCTAAGGCTCATAAGGCAGAAGAGGGCGAAGGCCCTTGGCTGGTTTCGTATGCGGACTTGATGACATTGCTGATGGGCTTTTTCGCGTTGATGCTGAGTTTCTCGAAGTTCGACGACAAGAAGGCCGAAGAGATGCGTATGCATTCCGCGGAACTCTTTGGTGGCGAGTACAAAAAACCGTTCGAAGAGCTGCAGAAGCAAATTCAAGCTGTGATCGAGGCAAAAGGGCTTTCCGAGCAGGTCACCGTCGAGACCAACGCGCGCGGGGTGGGGATCACATTTCGCGGAACGGTGTTTTTTGATATTGGTTCGGTGAATCCTCGTTCGGAGGCGATTAGCTTGCTCGGAGAGCTGACACCGGTGATCAAGACAGAAGCTCCGGGCTTCTATATTTTGGTGGAAGGTCACACCGACGACACGCCGATCACGCAAGGTGTGATCGCATCCAACTGGGAGCTCTCGGCGTTGCGTGCCAGCAGCATCGTGCGGTTTTTCGAACGAGAAAACTTCGATCGCACTCATCTCATGTCTGTCGGTTGGGCTGATACGAAACCGGCTGTGAATAACCGCGACGATCAAGGTGTGCCACACTTGGAAAACCAGTCGGCTAATCGTCGTGTTGTTATCCAGATTCTGAAATCGGCACCTTTGGATTAGAGTTCCGAGCCTACGGAGCTTTGGGCGCATCCCAGGCTTTTAAAAGCTCAATTTCAAATATCAGAACAGCGTTTGGTGGAATTTTCGGCGGCATACCTGCATCGCGGTAAGCGAGCGCGGGCGGAATCGTGACTTTCCATTTTGATCCCACGGGCATCATTTTAAGAACTTCTATCCACCCGGGAATCACTTGGTTCAAATTGAATTCGGCGCTTTTCTTTCGTTGAACCGACGAATCGAAAATCGTTCCATCGATGAGTTTTCCCTCGTAGTGCACTTCGACCATCTGCTGGTCTTTGGGTTTTTGACCCTTGCCCAGGGTGAGAACTTCGTACTGTAAGCCAGACGAAGTCGTTTTAACCTCGGGCTTCTTTTTGTTCTCGGCCAAGTAGGCCTCGCTAGCTCGCAAAAACTCGGCGGCTTGCGCCTGCATGTCCTGGAACTTCTTCATCGCTTGTTGACGGGCTCGGTGTGAGGCCTCGGCCAAAGTCGCCGAGTCAAGCTTTGAAGGTTCGTTTTTCATGGCATCACGTAGACCAAGTAGAAAGGCGTCTTCGTTCACCTTCATCTCTTGGCGGACGAAGGTCTCGCCGACTTCTCTGCCGATGGCGTAGCTCTCTTGAATGTTCGGATCTTTCAGGTCGGGCTTGGAGCAGCCCAATAAAGTGACGGAGGCGGTCGCTAGAAGAACGGCCGAGAGAAAGAATGGCTGATGCATGATGTGGGTTTCCTTCATGGAGAAGAGAATATCGCGAGCGAGGCGTTGATGAGTAGTGGTGTCGGGTCCGATAGACCTTGGTCGGGAGCCAGGCGTGACTGTCTCAGGTGTCTCAAGTTCGTCTCGAATTAAGTCGATATATGATTCAGATGAAAACACCAATTGCTCTTCTTATTGTTGTTTGTGGTCTTCTGGTTGGTTGCGCGCACAAGTTCAAAGTGCAGAGCGAGCCGATTGAAGCGGATGTTTACTTTGTGAATCCGAAGTCTTCGGAGAAGAAACTCGTGGGAAAAACCCCACTCGAGATGCCGATGTCGGAGATTCGCGAAAAGGTCGGCGACGAAATGGTTTCCGGGGAGTTTTTTACGGTCTCGGTTGAGAAGGCCGGGCATGTCACTCAATCCTTTCTGCTGCCGGCCGCTCAGTTTGGGACTCTGGTGACGGAACTAAATGTTCCGTTGGTGCAAGGTACGACTCCGAAAGAAGAGCGTTTTGCGAAGTCCGTGTTGGATCGGTTGTTCTTGGCGCAGAAATTCGCGCTCTCCCAACAGTACGAGCGTTCCTTGATCGAACTCGATAAGATTCTCACGGACTTTCCGGGCTTCGCTCGTGCACTTTCCATGAAAGCTTCTATTTACTTTGCGCAGAAAAATTATTCGGAAAGTTTGAAGTTCTACGAACAGGCGTTGGTCTCAGATCCTCAGATGGAGGATGCGGTCAAGATGGTCGCGAAGGTCAAGGCTATTCAAAGTGGAAGGGATCCGGCGGCCACCAGACCGCGCGGACCATAAGGAGGGGGTTCACGGATGAGTCACCCGAAACGGAAAAATAGATTTGTTCGATTGGCGACTGCGATTTTCATCGCGGTTCAATTTGTTTTCCCGGCGAGCTATGCGGCGTCACCTACGGCGCTCGCGCCGGATGCATTAAGCGCCAAGGCTTTGCTTGAAGATCTTCTGGCAAGACGTTTTACACAGAATTTGGCGACTCGCTTGGACCGCTCGATGTTTTCGATCAGCGCGGAGCTCGATTTACAAGCGGTTCCTAGGAAGATCGAGCAACCGCCGACGGTTGCAGTATCTGGTGAAATGGAGCCGATCTCCGATTTGACATTGGGAATGCTAGATCCGGAGGCGTTGCTGAAAAACTATTCTCCGCCGGGTCAACAGCACGAAGTGGCGAAGCAGTTTTTGGAAGGCTTTAAGATTCGCACCGTTGCGGTAAATGTCGGGCTCAGCGAAACAGTTCCCGCGGAAGCTCGCACGGAGATCGAGAAGTGGGTCACCGAGCGCGTGAACTCCGAGTTTGGCAAAGTCGGCAAGGGCACGGTAACGACGATTCGTGTAGCTCCACAAAAAGCTCCCGAGATGGCGGCTCCTAAAACCACGTGGGACATGCTGAACCAGTTTCAAAGCCTCGCGGGCCAGTTGGCTTTGGCTGCGGCGATCGTCTTGGGTGTTCTGCTGTGGGGGATTTTGACTCCTCGGAAGGCCGCGACACAAGGTGCTGCACCTGTTGAATCCTCCTCGACGACCAGCAATACCAACGTGTCTTCTGGTACCACGGCCGCGGCCGTTGGCATGAGCGAAGAAGAAAAGCAGCGTTTGGCAGACGAAAAGCAGGCCCGCGAAGAGGAAATCGCGCGGCTTGGTGTGGACTCTTTGAAAGAAAAAATCCTCGAAGTTTTGCCGAAGATCAACCTGCATCTCGAAGCGATTATGCGTTCTTGGAGTCAGAGCGGAGAAACGGGTTGGAAGAAAGTGGCGATTTTCTCGGAAGTCGTTGGCAAAGAGGTTGGAAAGTTGCCGATCCCGGTGGATGCGGTTTCCGATATCACTCGTATCTTTGCGCGCATGTCGGAAGTGCAGGTACGCGAGAAACATGAAATTTTACAGAAATCTTATTGGGATCTTCTGACAGTTTTGAACGTCGGTCCGTCAGCCCTGGAACAGCCATTTGGGTACCTTGGTGGCCTCAATATCGGAATGGTGAGCCAAGTGCTGATGGAGCAAAATCCGAAGATGCGCACAGTGGTCTCGCTCTTTATGCCGACTGAACTTCGTTCGAAATTTATGAAGACGATGAGTCTCGATGCCAAGCGTGAGCTCTTGGTGGCGGCAGCTGGCATGAGCGAAATTCCTTCGGCTGAGCTCCGGGATTTTGATCGCGGCTTGATGTCAAAGTTCAAGTCCGACGAAAAAGCGGAGATCGTGCCTCTTGAGATGACACTGAACAAACTCGTCGAGGCCTTGGAGCCGGTGGAAGAGGTTGTGCTTCTTGCTGGGATGCAGGGGCCTGCCGCGGAGGAGTTCCGTCGTACGACGCCGACATTGGCGTTCCTTGCCGAGTGGCCGGATGATGCAGTTGGGACTCTTCTGGCACAAGCCTCGACGGATGAGGTTGTCGCACTTTGCCGTGTTCGACCCGATTTGCAAGAACGTCTGTTGAAGGTTGCACCTCAGTTGACGGTTGCGATGGTCACCGATGAATTGTCGAAGCCCGACAAACTGTCGGCAAAGGACAAAGGTGTATGGATCGAGTCTCTTGCGAAGCGCTTAAGGACGTTGGTGATGACCAAGACGCTGGTGCTAGATGAAATCTTCCCCTTCAAAGAGAACGGTGCTAGCGTGACCGAGGGTGGAAACGTCGAGGGGCAAGATGAGCGAAATCGTGCGGCGTAACATAGCGTTGATCCAAGCGATCACGATATCGGTTTTGATGTCGATGGCTATCATGGCGGCCGCGACTCCCGCGATCGCGAAGTCGTCTCGCTATCGTCTTGGGGGCTCTTTGGGTTTTGGAGGATCCGGCGTCACGCAAGTCGCGACGGTCCAAGATCAGTTAACGATTGTCGAGCGAAGCGAAGGCCCCGCAGTGATCTCGATCTTCGCGGATCGTCTTCTTTCGGATTTCTTTTCTCTTGGTATCGAACACACGCGCGGGGTGAATTTCGCTCCCTTTTCGATGGGTTCTTCTTTTACCGGTGTATCTGCAAGGTGGTACTTCTGGGGGCCGGCCGCTTCTGTGGGCGATACCGAAGGCGAAAAACCTCTTCTGCTAATCCGCCGTTTTACTCCCTACGTTGGTGGAGCAGTGGGTGCGGCCATGGCGACCATCAAGCGCGACAACGACTTAGTGCCTTCGATCGAAGGCAGTGGCGTGTATTTCGGAATTCGTTTGGGTGCTGACTATCCCTTGGCCCCTGGGATTGGCATTCGGCCTGAGTTTCTTTATTCCACGACGATTTTCCAATCGCCGACGCTGTCTTCGAGTTTGTCGGAATACTCGCTCGGCTGCGGTCTCTTCATTCTTCTCTAGTCAGCCCATTTGCTCGATTTTAGTGGCTGACGTCTATAACGATCGCGCTATCGGTGATCTGAAGCATGGCGCTTCCGGGATCAACGCTTGGAACAAAGCGGTGGTCTGATGTCGGCGCGAGTGCCGGCGATCGATATAAAGACTTCGTGTTGGAATTCACGGTGAGCTCGGATGAAGGCACGAGGGTCGGGCTTGTGAGGCCAAAGTCCTCGTTGCCGACATCGCTCAACCAAACTGTTCCAGAACTCATACCGGCAAGAATCGTCGCTGTTGCCTGGAAGTAGGAAACTGGGTTCGAGAACTGACTGAGGTTGATGCGAGTGCGCTGATGCTCATAGTTTGTTGGTGACGAGGGAGTTGCACCGAGGCCGATACGGAAAATCACCTGCGCCTTGTCGAGGTTTTTCAAATAAACCCAAAGACCTGCTTTGTAAAGACGAGCCTGGCCCGAGTCACATTCGGCTACGCAGCGAAGCGCTACTTGATAGAGATCCATCTCGTTGGCGCTTGAAAACCCGGTGACGCCGTCTTGAAACGGAGAAACGGAAAGCTGAACGCTTGATCCTGAGAACATCGATTCGGTGTCGTCGACATGGTCCGCGCGTGTGATGTTGTAAAGTGAAACGGCACCGACGGTGGTTCCAGTTGCCGATACAAGAGTCTCCAGGCGCCATGGGTTCTGCGAAACCAACTCAGCATACTTGGACGCTTCACGACGGAATATCGAAGCGGCGGATAGGGACTCGTAAGTCATCTGATTGGCGGTACTCACCGGACCGTCGGCATCACCAATGTAGGCACCGGCCGACGAGCTTAACAGCGGAATATAAATCGCGGTTTTGCTAGCGGAAACTTGCGTTACAAGGATCCTAGCGGTTGTCACTTCAAGCATACCGGAGGATGAAGTGCCCTCTGTCTGCACGCGATAGCGATGGTCACCAACCGTCGGTGTGAAGGTAGTTCGCATTCGGCGCCGCTCGTTGGTTCCGGCAGGAACGACAAGAGTGCCGACGACCGCATCGGTTTCATTTACCAAGCGCACGTTGCGCGCAGAGCTATCGGCGTTTAAAACCACGGCCTCGAACTCATAGGTCACGGTTCCATCGTAAAGGGATGTATCGAAAGTCGTGAGCGTCCGTTCAAAGGCGTGAGTGTTTGTATCCGACGAGAGACTTTGATCGACGAGTTCGATAGGAACTTGCAGATTAATGCGTCGAACTCCGATAGCGCTGGCTTCCGTCGACTGCGGGGAGAGTTCCGATCCAAATTCGGCTCGTACGACGTAGTAGTAGACGACGTCGTTTTGAATGCTATTGTCCTGATAACTATTGCTTGCGACGGTTTGAGCGATTCGTCCATAGGGGCCGCCCGAATTAAGCGATCTATAGACCGAGTACCCAGAGGCTCCACCGACAGCATTCCAGGTGAGCTGGATGACGTCTGAGAGCGCCGTGGCGATGAGGTTTGCCGGCTGCGAAGCTAAGCGAATAGAAACCTGATTCGAATAAAGCGAACGGTTGCCGGAAAGATCGCGCGAGCTAACGACATAGTGATAGGTCGTGCCGGGAGTCAGTCCGTTGTCGGTGTGATTGGTTGCTCCAGGCGTCGCAATCCGCGAGTAGGGTCCACCCGATACAGTCGAGCGATACAAGATGTATCCCACCGAGTTTGGCACTTGTGTCCAGCTTAATGAGATAGAGTTTGTCGATGAGGAAGCGCCGATAAGGTTTTGAGGAGTTTCCGGTAGAACTCCGATCGTGATGTCGGAGCTAATCAGCGATTCCGCGAGATAAGCGCCGGCAGTGTCGACTGGTTGGAATCGATAAGAATATGTCATCCCAGCTGTGGTCGATGTGTCAGTGTAGTTTGTTGCCCCGATGGGGCCTGCAATCGTCGCGAAGTTGGCTCGATCGGTCGCACGACGAACGTAATACTGAGTCGCGCCGGCGACCGCGCTCCAGGAGATATCGATATTTGCGCCATTCACAGCGACGATCGGAGCGTTCGGTGATGAAAGCGGGATCGTCGCAACCTGATTGGAGTATGGCGACTCCAGACTTCCAATGACGGCAGCCACCACGAAGTAGTATTTCGTGCCGGGAGTGTGGCCGCTAACGGTGTTGTTGAGATAGTTCGACGTTTGAGAAACCTGCGTATAGGGACCGCCATTCACTGTCGACCGATAAATTCGGTAGAATGTCGCTCCTGCGCTAGGTCCCCAAGAAAGTTCGATATCGGTGCCGTCGAGATTCTTTGTGATCGACAATCCGGTTGGAGCTCGCGGCACAAGTCCCGGTGTAACTGCCGTAGAAGCGGCGGATGTCCTTGTGTCGGAAGAAGGGAAGTGCGCGACCACACGATACAGATAGAGCGTGCCGTTGGCCACGGTTGCATCGGTGTATTGAGGAAGCGTGAGGCCAGAGGCGATCGTGCCGAAAGTCTCGCCGTCTGTCGAGCGTTCAACCGAATAGGAACTGGAGCCCGATACGGTTCCCCAGCCGAGATCAATTGAGCCACTTCCGGCGGTCACGACCGGCGCTGATGGAGTGGCCCATGTGTAGGCGGAGACCGCTTCCGACGCTACGGATTCGATTCCGCCTCGCACAAAAGAGTATTTGAAGAAGTGTTCGGAAAGACCTGCCAAAGCAGTGATATTGATTCCGATGCTCGACTGCTGAGCCGCGAGAAGATACGTCCCGTTGATGGTCGAGGCGCGAAAAATTTTGTAACTAGTCGCACCTGAGATGCGTGGCCAATTGAGTGTGACGCTCGACTGTGTTGTCGCGGTAACGGTGAGGCCGGTTGGAATCGTCGAATTTGAAAGCGCTCCGGAGACTTCGTTTGATAGCTGCCCGACTGTGAGATCCGGGAAGTTGGCTCGAACGACATAGAAATAGCCGGTGTCGATGACGACGCTGGTATCGGAATACGTCGTATTGGCGACGGTGTCGATGGCACTGTATGGTCCGTTGGAGGTCAGCGATCGAAGTAGGGTGTACGTATCGGCTCCTGCTACAGAAGACCAGGTCACGTTGATCGCCGTTGTCGTCGAGTTGCTATTGATTGTCGTCGGGTAACCGATACGAACTTGAACGGTATTTGTCGGTGCGGACTCCGAAGTGCCCCAGACTCTTACGGCTCGGTAGAAATTCATTCCGATTGACGGCGTGGTGTCGGTGAACGTGTTGGCATTTGATGTTCCCGCTAATGAGTATGGTCCGCCGGCGTTGCTCGCGCGATAGATACGGAAGTAGTTGAAGGCGTGCGGAGATGTCCAGCTCAACACAGGGTGACGGCTTGAGTTGACGTTCACGATCAGGTTTGTTGGCGCTTCGGGATTTGCTCCCGGCATCGCCGCGACTTCCGGAGTCTGACGACCGAGGGCCGAGTCGTTGGGGAACTCCGCCATCATGATATAAAAATAAGATTGATTGTTCACGACGGCGGAGTCGATGTACGCGGTGCTCGCCGTGTTGGTAATCAGAGTGTACGGTCCTCCCGGCGTTGTCGATCGATAGAGACGATAGCTCGACGAGTATGTAACAGGGGTCCAAGTGATCTCGACGAGCCCGTTGCCGGGATTTGCCCGGAGAGTGCCGGAGCCATCGTTGACGAAGACAACCTTGTTGGACTCCGCCGATTGAAGCATGCCCCAGTTCGCGGTGACGGTGTAGTAGTTGTAGTCAGCCTGACCGCCGCCGTTGACCCAGTTGGCTGGGTTGCAGTCGACCCAGCTTGTTCCGGTCGTACTGTGAATCGGAGTGCTGGCCGAAGCACTTGTGCCGCGGTTTACGCTGAAGCTTGAGAAGTGCTTTGTCGGTGTCCACGTCAGCAAAACTCCAAAAGAGCCGCCGCAGTCCGATGAGTTTTCGACCTGAGTGAGCTGCAAATTCGTGGGCGCATCGGAGACTTCAAGCGGCGTTGCCGAGGCCTGGTTGGAGTCGACGCTACGACCGGCGGGGTTGGTTCCGGTCACGACATAATAATAGGTCGTGCTGTTCACGAGCGGCTGATCGATATAAGAAGCGTTGGTTAATCCGGCGGCAACTACCGAGTAAGGACCTCCGGCGTTGGTGGACCTGCGAACCGTATAGGTCATGTTTTCGCTCGACCCGATCCACGTGAGAGAAACCTGTGCCGGCCCCGGAGTCGCGGCGAGGCCCATCAGCTGGCTTGGTGTCGCGACATTGACGGTGTGCGAAGTTTCCGTCGAGTTCTTGGTGACGCCCGTGTTGTTTCTCGCGGCCACGACGTAAAAGTAGGTTTGACCGTTCGAAATCGCGGAGTCTGTGTAGGTTGTCCCGATGATTCCTTCGGCGATCGTCGTGTATGGCCCTCCAGATTGCAAAGAGCGACGAACCTCGTAGGTCGGCACTGGACGAGCGACGGTGTCGGGCATCCAGTTGAGAATCACCGAACCGTCGAGGCTCTGTGAGGCGCCAAGGTTTGACGGGCCAACGTCGGAGTGCAGGTAGTTTACTAGAAGTGTACAAGGAGAAGCCGTTCCGACTTCGTTAAAGATCGCACCGTAAAGAGTTGTGGTCGTGTTCTTGGCGACGTTCAGCGTATAGGTGCCTGCGGTGAACTGTGAAACAGGCGCGGATTTAAGAATCGATTGGCAGCTGGAGTCGTCGTACACGACCATATTTGTCGGAGGCAAGAAGTCGAGAGTGGTTCCCACCGCGCCAACCATGACGGTGTTTGCGCTATAGGACGGCGTGCCCGGGTTGATACTGGCGAGGACGGGACGACCTGGTACGAGGGCGTCGTGAATGTAATCCGTCATGTGCGTGCAATCGCTCATATTTCCTGCGGCATCAAAAACTCGAGCGTAGACAGACGAAGCTGTGTTTGCCGGAAGCGAAGCTGTGAGCCCTGCTCCTTGAAATTCCGCGGGTGTTCCGGTTCCGATTTTGTTCAAGCATAAAAAGCCGTCGTAGAGAGAAACTTCGTTCGGCTGAAGAACGTTTCCCGGGTCGAAGATAAGATTTCCGCGAATCACGGGCGAGGTGGATTGGTTGTTGGGCGAAAGCGGCGTTACCGAGGTGAATACAGGGTTAAGTGGAGGAATCGTATTGTGAATGTAATTCGTCATGAAGGTGCATCCGGAGACGTTGCCATACACGTCCTCCGAGATCGCATAAAGCGAGCTTTGCGAGTTCATTGCGACGGTGGCCTGCACGCCTGAAGTTACAAAAAACGATCGGCTTGCCGATCCGAGGTTTCCGGTACACGCGGCATCGCTATACAGCGTGACCTTTGTGACCGTACTGGCGGCGGTTCCGATGATATACGGACGGTTTGTGATTCTCGTCGGTGATTGCGGTGTGGCCTGAAAGAATCCGGGTGCCGGAGCGGGAAGAGTCGAGTGAGCGTAGTTGGAGAGTGCCGAGCACACTGATGTGTTGCCAGCGGCATCATCGGAAGTCGCATAAAGCGTAGTTGTGGTGTTACCTGCAACGGTAACCTGAATGCCGGGAGATTCGAATGCGGCGGTAGAGCCGCTGCCGATGAGACTCGTACAGTTTTCGTCGTTGTAAAAACGAACGTTGACCGCGCTGATATCGGAAGTGCCCTGAAGATAGGGAGTCGTGGATTGATTGTTCGGAGAGGCCGGGATTGAGAGACCGAAAATAGGAGGATCGGGCGGAATCGTGTCGTGTTCAAAAGAAGTCAATTGAGAACACGCGGAGAGATTTCCGGCGGCGTCGACTGCGACACCGTAAATAGTCGTGATCTCGTTTGCTTGAACACCGGCTGGAATTCCGGCGGCTTCGAAAACAGCTTTCGTACCTGATCCGATCATCGTCGTGCAGGTCGCGTTGCTAAAAAGTCGGACTTGCTGAGTATCGGAAGAGGCCGTGCCGGCAATGCGTGGAACGAGAGTTGTTTTAGAAGGCGAGATCGGCGTGATGGTCGCAAAGATCGGAGCGTTTGGTGCGACGGCGTCGTGTGTGAAGATCGTGAGGAACGTGCAGTCAGATGGAACCATTTTGTCGTCGACCGCGATCGCGTAATAAGAAGTCGACGTGTTTGGCGCTGCCGTCACCTGGATGCCTGTCGTGCGGAAGTCCTCCGCGGTTCCGGCGGCGGTCTCCAGTGTGCAGGACGCATCTGTGTATATCGAGACCGTCTGGGTTTCCATGGTGACGGTTCCCTTAATCAAGGGAGTGGCCGATGCTCCCGACGGAGAGACCGGCGTCGTTGAGACGTAGACGGGAGGGTTTGGACCGTTGGAGTCGTGAAGAAACCGAGTCAATGGCGCACAGGCAGAGGACTTTCCAAACGCGTCGGCCGCGATGGCGAAAATTTCGTTATCTGTTTCTGGCTGCAAAGTGAGTTGAATGCCTGTTGTCTTGAACTGACTTGCGGTCCCGGTTCCGGCCGATACCGTACAGGCGTTATCGAGGTAAAACCGAACCGAAAGTGTCGCGGGTGAAACTTCGCCGGAAATATACGGACGAAACGTGACTCGCGATGGTGAGGCGGGGCTTGTCGAGCCGAATACCGGCGCCGGTGGTGCGTCGTACTTCGGAACGTACTGAAAGAAATAGTAGCAAGTTTTCGAAGTATTCGTTGAGAGATAGAGATCCGTGATGGCCGTGCTTGGAAGAGTGACATCGATTCCGTCGGCCGAGAAGTCACGATGAAGTCCGTGTCCCACTCTGTTTAGCAAACACTGTGAGTCCGAATAGATCTGAATTTCATTGAGATCGGTGACGCCGGAAATATTGAGAAGGCCTTGGGCTTTTATGGTTGCCGTCAGTGAATCGTAGGTAGAAACCGAATGTCCGAGATATTGGACGCTACCCAGGCTTTGTTGACTCGAAGATCCGCCTCCTCCGCCTCCCAAACATCCCGTTGAAAAAGCGGCTCCCAAAAGAGCTATACATAGGGGAAGGCGTGCTATTGTCCAAGCCACGTGTGCGCCTTCGATCCGCTGTTGTCGAGCAGAATGATATCCAGGGCGTAGTCACCGTTGACGTCGCCCGTCGCGATGCCATTGACCGGATATTCGGAAGAGAAGCTGTTGGAAACGTTGAACTGACCGTTGCCTGCTCCGTACAAGGTCGTGAAACCGAGGCTTGCGCCGTTTCCTGTGGCGAGATCCAGTCTCGTGTCGCCATTGAAGTCGCCGACGACAAGGCCGACTGGGGAAAGACCGGTGGAGAAGTCGGAGTTGGTCGAAAGAGACCCGTCGCCAAGTCCACGCAAGATACTGACGGTACCGTCGGTCGAGTTCAGCACGGCGATGTCGCCGACGCCATCGTTGTTGAGGTCTGCCGAGACAATGGAAGTCGGGCCGTTGCCTGCCGTGTATTCGACATTTGCGCGGAACGTGCCGTCGCCGTTTCCGATAAGTACGCTGACGTCGTTACTCGAATTGTTTGCCGTGATAAGGTCCGGAACTTGATCCTCGTTGAGGTCAATGGTCGTGATGCCTGTCGGACTCGAACCCGTCATGTAATCGACTTTTGTTCCGAACGTTCCGTCACCCAGTCCAAGGAGTATGCTGACACGATTGGCGTTGGATCCGGTGACAGCGAGATCATCGTAGCCATCGCCATTGAAGTCTTGGATAGCGATTCCCGAAGGACCGGAAGCGGTCGTGAAGTCGAGAGGTGTCTCAAACGTGCCGTCGCCTTTTCCGAGGTAAACTCGAACGCTGGAATTTCCGTTGTTCGCGACGACGAGGTCGATGTGTCCGTCGTGATTGAAGTCCGCGGTTTTTAGTGCGATAGGAGTGACACCTGTCCCCATGGTTGTAATCAGGGTGAAACGACCTTTGCCGTCGCTGCGGAAGATTTGAACACTGTTGGAGCCGCTGTTGATCACAGCCATGTCGAGGTAGATATCGTCATCGAATCGAGCAAAAACGGCATCGACCGGATTTGCTCCGGTGTCGACCGCGAGTCCTATCGTTCCGCCAGCAAATACCAGTACGACATCGAGTTTACCATCGCCAGATATGACGAAGTCCTTTGTTCCGTCACCGTTCACGTCACCGACAGACACGAACGCGGGATTGATGACGGTTTGTCTTGAAATTGCGCCACCAAAGGCTCCGTTTCCTAAGCCCGGCAAGACACTCACCATGCTGTCGCCATTTGTGACGGCGACGATATCATCGTTTCCATCACCGTCGTAATCTACGATCGTCAAAGATGTCGGGCCGACACCGACCGGGTTGGTGTTCGGAGCTTCCAGTAGACCAGTTAAATCGTTGAGGTAAATAGCGACGTTGTCCTCGCCGTTCACGGCAACGGCAATATCCGGCCAGCCGTCTTTGTTGAAATCGGCCGACGCAATGGAAACGACTCCGATTCCGGAGCCGTAAGTCATTTGTGGGCCAAAGCCGCCGGTGCCGTCGCCGTTTAACACGCTCAAGGTGTTGTCTCCGGCGTTGGAAGCGACGATGTCGAGATTTCCATCCTTGTCGAGATCAACCACCGCAAGAGAGTTGGGAGAAAGGCCAACGTTGAAAATCTGTTCACCGGCAAACCCGCCGTTTCCGTTGCCGGTGTAGGTCGCGACAACGGATCCGCCTGTGGATGCGATCGCAAGATCGAGTCGACCGTCTTTGTTGAAATCGCCGCTCACGATAGCAAGAGGAATCGTGGCATTGGGTGCGGTCGAAATCACTGTCGGTGGCGTGTTGAAAGTGCCATCGCCTCGTCCGGTATAGACCACGATCGAGTCGGACCCGCCACACGAAACGGCGATGTCGAGAAAGGTGTCGATGTTGGAGTTGAAACTTCCAACAGTGAACCCTGTCGGCGTATTACAAACGCCGGTGATACGGGTCATGTTATTGAAAAGACCGTTTCCTTTTCCCAGCAAGATTCCGATGCTTGGCTCACCGGAGTTTAGCACGATGACATCGCGATAGCCGTCGCCGTTTAGGTCGACGACTGCGGTTGTGCTAGGAGAAGAGCCGACATTGAACACGGTTCCCAGTGGTCCCTTACCAGAAGTCGTCGTGGTTTGAGTCATGGTGACAGTCGTTCTACCGGTGGCAGCTAGGTCGGGGAGTGAGCCCGATAGCGGTTTAATTAGGATCTCGTTTTTTGTGCTGCTGAATCCGGTACGCACCGGTACGCTCGCGATCCCTTGGGCATTGGTGGTTCTTACGGGATTGCCGACGACGCGGCTGTCGCCGTCGACGACATGGAAATAAACTTGGTAGTTCGAAATCCCGTTCTCAAAGCGATCGACGACTTTAATGGAAAGATCGTCATCCAGCTGCTGTCCGACGGGTTTCACCTGGGCGTCGCCATTGATTGTCGGCAGCGAAAAGTGATCGACTGGGCCGGGCACTGTGGTGATGGTTAAAGTGCGTGCGGCGCCAAGTGTGTCTGAAATCTGAAGGGTGTCGTTGACGCCGGCCAAAGTACCGGTGGTGTAAACACGAGTCATTGCGTTGTAGGACCCACCGGAGTTATTTGACGTGACGTTCACCGCATAGGAGCCGGAACCACCGGTGATGGTAAGGGCCTGCTGGGTGGCTACGACTAGCGATGGATTATTTGGCGTCACGGAGATTCCGTATTTGTGCCAAACAAGGTTCGAACTTGCCGTGTTGCCGGCACGATCGGTCTGCATAATCTGAAAGCTGTAGTCGCCGTCAGCTACTTTGGGAACGCTGAACGCGAAAAGTGAATTTGCGCAAGTAACCGTGCCCGCGCTATCTCCGGACAACGCAATTGTCGACCCGGTTTCGCAACCGCCGACGATCGTCAAAGTACCTTGTGCCGATGGGAAAGGAGAACTCGAAGGGGTGGTGATTGTCGGGGGTGGAACACTGGTCTTTTTCACCCATACAAGCGGTGCGCCGGCCGACGTGGTGCCGTTGCTGCCTGTTTGTGAAATCTGAAATGTATAAAGACCATCTAGAACTTTTAAAACATCAAACGAATATTCCGAGTTCTCGCATGTCTTGGTTTCGCTGGCGTCACCGCTGATGCTGACTGTGTAGCCAGTCATGCACATACCGGTGATCGTGAGAGTGTCGTTTCGCGAATAGTGGGGCGTCGTAAGAGGCGAGGCGATCGTTGGGATCTCGACAACGGTGACCGTGTTTTGGCTTGGCGAGTTGGTTACACCACCGCCCGCTCGGCAACCGGTAACGGCGGCAAGCAGCACGAGTGCCATGAGTTGGCGCCCGAGGACTCGGTTCATATTCGTGGTGTTCAGCAAACGTCCATCCATTTTTTTAAAGTCCTAACCGCTGTTCAGAACTGGCCTCCTACTGTTTCGGGATACGAATCAAACGGTTGTTATCTTGGTCTGACACGTAGATAAAGTGATCGTCACCGGAGAGCTGATACGCATTCGACGAGAACTGACCAAGCTTGTAGCCAGTTTGCGCGCGGCCGCCCTGACACCAAGCCGGAGTCGTGTTCGTCGCACCAGTACATCCGGTTTCTCCGCCTGAGGGCGAGTTGCCCGCCATGATGCCGCCCTTCCAGCCGTACATAAATCCGGTGGTGGCGTTGATCTTCCAAACTGAACCGGCGGTTCCGTTACCGTTACACGAGTTGTAGTTCACGCCGTAGATGTAGCCATCGGAACCGACGTGAACACCGGTAGGATAACTACAGCCCGCGCCACCCCATGCGGCAACCGTGGCCGGATCGTTGGAGAACGGACGAACGTAGATATCTTGGCGAGTCGAGTAGGCTCCGACCCAAACACCCGCGAGCGTGATCTTGTCGATACGAATGTTTCGGAAGTTGGCTACGTACAGATGCGTTCCGTCGGTTGTTAAACCACCGCGCTGGTTCTCCCAGAAGCTAAAGCCGCCGCCGCGATCGTTTGAACTCGCAAGCTGAGATGTTCCGCCCGTGCACCAGTTGTTGGTGGAGACGTTGTAACCGCCGTTAGAGCCCACGGTACAGCCGCCTGTCGGTGCCGTATTCGTTCGACCGATCCATCCCATGAATGCACCGGTCGCGGCATTGTAGCGAGAGATCCGGTGGTTGTCGCTGTCGAGGACATAGAGCAATCCACCGTTTTCGACGACATCAAGTGGGTTGTTGAGATGTCCATCTCCGCTACCGGTGGTCGATGTACCACCAGTACACCAACCGGGAGTCGCACTGCCGTTTGCGAGACCGATACAGCCCGCAGCACCACCGGTTGGCGCCGTGCTTGACGCTCGTCCAATCCAGCCGACATACGCCCCTGTCGCGAGATTGAATTTGTGAATGCGATCAAGGCCCTTGTCCGCGACATACAGGTGAGTCCCGTCGCCCGTGATTCCTGTAGGGTGATAGAGGATTCCCGATGTCGTACTCGGAATCATGCTGTTCCACATGTATTCCGGATTAAACAGAGCGCCCAAGCACCATCCAGGCGATGGTCCCATCGCATTTGCCGAAAGACACCCAGAGGCTCCGCCTGTCGGCACAGTCGTGATCCCGCCGATCCAACCTATGAGGCGTCCCGTGGCCAGTTCGACTTTCTTGATACGTGCGGCGTTTAGCTCGACGAAGTAGATGTAGCCGTTATGGATATAAGACCCGTTTGGCGAGTACATCGAGTTGTCATCAAATCCGTAAAACTCGGCATCGCTCATCGCGTTGTTGGACCATGCGGTCGGGCTGATACTCTTCGCACCAAGCGATCCACCATACACGCCTGTCGTGGCGTTGAAGATCTTAACCGCCGGGAAGTTGTCGCCCTGACCTGTCACGATGTTACCTGAACCGTCGTACGCAATCGCTGTCAGGTTGTGGAACGCTCGTTCGTCCATACCATGTTTCGACGAACCACCAAGACACCATCCGGGTGTGTTGTCGTTTGGTTGCAACGATGTACAACCCGTTCCGCTCATCGAGTTGTTGTTGCTGACTTTACCGATCCAACCGGTAACGAGACCATCCATATCGACTTTGATAAGTCGGTGCCAATCGGCGACAAAGAACTGACTTCCGTCGCTTGTGATTTGACGAGGACTTACCCAGTTGAAAGCCAAGCTCGGCATCAAACCAAGGAAGGCGCCGGTATCGAGGTCGTATCGTCCGATGACGCCTCCGTTTTGATCGTCGACCACGTACAACGTTGTTCCCAGAATATGCATGCCGGATGGATCGCGAACTCCTCCCGGATTTGTGCGAGGGTTTGTCGTAACGGTGGTACCGCCTGTACACCATCCCGGAGTAATCTGCGTATTTAAAGTAGTCGAGCAACCGGCCGCTCCGCCAGTTGGCGAGCTTGTGCCGACCATACCGACCCAGCCAGCATAACTTCCATCGGCCGCGTTGAAGCGAAGAATAGCGCCTTGAGTTCCGACGTAGATGTAACCACCTGCCGTCACGATTGCGCGCGGGTAGTACATGCTTCCATCGCCGAGGTTCGATGGCATCGAGCGATCGCCTCCGCGACACCATCCCGGAGTGACTGTGCCTGCTCCCGAAGAAGTACAGCTTGCTGGTCCACCGGTACCGACACCTGTCGGCGTTGAAGAGATGCGTCCGATCCAACCGTCGTAGGCGCCGGTCGTCGCGTTGTAGCGATTGATGGTGCCGCTGTTACGATTGGTCACATAGATGTAGTTGGCGTCAGATGCGATACCATATGGATAGTTGAAAGCGCCGGCCGTTGTGTTTCCGTTATCAATCGAAAGACCGCCGACACACCAGCCTGGCATTGGTTGTTGATAAGAAGAAACCGATACGCAGGCCGCCGGACTTGGCGTTGCGAGATTACTTCCGGTTGGTGAGATTCCGGTTCCAGAGCGGAAGCCGCCGATCCAACCGATGTAACGACGATTGATGTAGTCGTACTTCAATACGCGATGTCCACTTGGATCGACCACATAGAGATACGAGCGCGAGCTATCGAAGTGCAGAGCCGAAACGCCTCGAGGAGCGTCTTGTTTGGCGGAAACCGGGACCTCGCCTTGCGTGAACCAGATCAGATTTCCACCGCTGTCCTCTGTCGTTGCCATGGTTCCGATAAAACCAGGTGCCGGTGTTACGGCCCAGTTCGCGGTACCTGAAGTCAAGACGCCGGCATTGTCGGTCGCCGTAAACGTCAGTGCCGCTTGCGGATACTGGCCTTGGAAGTAGAACGTTCTAGCGCTTTGGCCGACAGCGAATGTTGTTCCGGTCATCGTCGTGTCGCAACTGCTGCTGGTATAAAAGGCTCCGCCTGTATTGGCTCCGGTCAAAGTGACATTGATTGGCGAAAGAGCAGCGGTGACGCCGTTGGCTCCATCGCGTGTGTTGATGGTAAATGGTCCCGCACACACAGTCGTTTTAGACGAGCCGGCAACAGGGGCCGTGATGGTCAAAGCAGAAGGGGAAATGGCGATATTCCGAGTCGGCGAATCAGCCATCTGTGAAAGCGAGTCTTGGAAGTAGACGGCGAGGTTTTCTGCAGCCGTGTTCTTAAAGTAGATTTGCAGCGACGAGTTTCCTTGCGGGATTGTCATCGCGGTCTTACTGCCGCCGGTTGTACAAGAAGCCGAGGTATAAAACATGCCGTTCGCACTGGACTCGAGACCGCGAATATTGAGGGTGCGGTTCGCGGGGGCTGCTACCAAAGTCCCTTGCGCATCTTTCATTGATAGAGTGTATGCCGCGGAACACTGGCCCGAGATAACGCTGGCTGGGCCTGTGAAGTCGATGTTCGATGCGAGCACGGAAACCGACTGCAATCCCGATGTCGTCGTCATGACAGAGCCGGGGTCTGTGACGTTAAGGCTTAACGACTCGGCCTTGTCGTCTTTGAGATAAATTGGAATTTGATAGTTGCCACCAGCCGTGACTGGGAGTGCGAAGTTTGAAGCGTTGATTGCCACGGTACAAGCCGCGTCGGAATAGAGCTGTGCTTGTGTGCCCATGACGCCAGTGATAGCGACATTCGTCGCGGAGAAAACCGGAGCAGCGGCCCCGTTCTCACCGGCCGGAGTGATATACAGCGCCGTCGAGCAACGACCCGCTACGACAGAGAGAGGAACACCGGGCGAGCTCTCTGCAAGAAGCGCAATTTTATTTGGAAGAACATTTAAACCGTGTGTTCCCGTCGTAAGAACCATCGACGGGTCTGTCGCCGTGATCGTCAGGGCTTCGCCCTTTACATCTCGTAGGTAGTAGGTCTTTGTGTTCGTACCCGCCGTAAATGTTTGAGTCGCAGCGATGGCCGCACCCGAACACGTCGAGCTTGAGAAGAGCTGACCAGTGCCTAAGCCAGAGATATTAATAGATGTGTTCTGCACGGCATTGGCGGGGTTACCGCCAAGATCCTGCAACTGAAATGTAACGGCCGTGCTACACAGTCCCGAAACAACTGATGCCGGTCCAGTGACCGCAATACGATTCGGCGTACCGGCGGTGATATTGAAGCTGTTGCTATAGGCCGCGGTGAATGAGCCTGAGGTGGCAAGCAAGCGGTAGCCAGTACCGGTTTTGCTGATACCGAGGCCGGTGAAAGTGGCAACACCCGCAACTGCGTTGACGGTCGTGGTGCCTGTTAGGACGGCGCCATTTACGTTGTTGGAAATTGCCATTGATACCGGTGCCGTCGCGTTGGGGCCGGTTGTAATCGTGTTGCCGTTGGTATCTTGAACGGCGACGCGAATCGTACCCATACCGTTGTTACCGGCCGGAGAATTGGATGGCTGAGTTGTGAAGGCGAGTTTCGTTGCGGTACCGGGAACAAAAGGTGCCGCGACTGTAACGCCGGTGAGTCCGGCCGGAGATGTGATACTGAGGGTGCGATAAGGGGGTGTGCTATCGGCGACCGTCGATGAGATTGCGCCAGTCGCTTCGCCCATCGCGTTGGTGTTCATATTCGGTTGGGTGAGTGTGTCGCCTGAGATGCTAGACGCGAAGACCGGACGAGTGCCGGCGACGGCGTTTCCGTACATGTCTTTCAGAGTGATCGTGATGGTATAGGAGTCGATCCCGTTTGCGATCAAAGGATCGGCCGGTGGCACGGCGGGAGAAAGTGCGATCGTTGTGGTTGTGGCGCTGACTGCTCCTGGCGTGATTGTGAATTGGTTCGAGTCCTGAGAGATTGCGGCGGAACCTTGCGGCTGTGAAGCGGTGTCTTCTTTCGTAGCCGTGAAGATCTTCGCGCCAGCTTCCTGCAGATTAAGGCCAGAGAACGTCGCTACACCGCCAACGGCTTGCATGGCCGCGGTACCGCGAATCGTACCCACCGTTGGCGAGCTATTGGAAACCGTCAGTGTGATTACGGCACGGGAATCCGGGCCGGCGCTGACAAGTGTTCCGTTGGCGTCAAGAACTCGAATCGAAGGTTGAGTGGAAAGATTTGCGCCAGCTGCGGCACTTCCTGGTTGAGTTGCAAACACAAGCGATGCCGCGGTTCCCATTGGAGTGAAGGTCGTCGTAACCGAGTTGTTGTCGACGAAATCTCCGAACACAGTCGCCGCGCGGCAGGTGTAGATAGAACCGGCACTGAGGCCATTGAGAGTCGCCTGAGTGACAGAAATCACGTTCGTGACTTCAGCAATGGATTCTTCGACGGGGTTCGTTGCTGTCCGACAGAGAATGCGTACGGCGTCGGCGTTGCTGGCATCGCTAAACGGTACAATCGCCGACGTACTGCTTTGCACCTGTGCCGGTAAAACTCCGGCATAGGGGACAGCCGGAAGATCGATCAGGTTGCCGTCTTCGGTCATGTCCTTGTCGGCGGCGCGAACTCGAAACTTGTAATATGTTTGAGTTTCAAGGTTGTTGATCGTGACTTCAGACGCTTCTGCCGTGACCGTTTTGATAAGTTTCGGAGCGAAAAAAAGTGTCGCGTCGTAAATGTTGTAGGCGACAACCTTTGGATCGCTTGCGCGTGACCATGTGAGTTTGACTTTTGTCGGACCGACGGTTGAGGCCGTCATTGCACCGGTGAAGCCGTCGTAACCAGGCGTTCCCACGGATGAATTTGCGCTCGATGGAAGCGAAACATCTTTCGGGCAGGCCGTAAGAAGAAACGCAGCGGATAGGGCTGTGAGAGATGAAACGAAAAATTTCAACGCGAGTCGCATATCTGCCATACCCTTTCGGAGACACCTGGTCTCCCGGCTTACCTATCGGAATTTTCAGTTATTTTTTTGATTAATCCCAGGCTTAGGGATGATCTGGATTTGAGACGAATCAGTTCGAGACGGTGATAAAACCTAAAAGGGCGGTCAGCGAATCAGACGATGGTCGAGCTTGATTGTTAAGGCAATCTTCAGGGAAAACTCAGATCTCATATTGAGACGACCTTGCGGTCGCGATTACAGGCTGTAGCCAACCATAAGACTAAGTACACCGTAACTCACACGAGTCGTGTCGGTGGCCTGATAGCTGGTATTCGAATAGTTAAGACCCAATTCCATTCGATGCGAATTGATCAGATTGCGGCTGAAGGTGAGGCTTGCAAGGAAGCCGCGATCTACGAAGTCAAAGTTAGAGCTTAAGACAACGATTCGGAAATCGCTGATAAGAGCATCGAATGGCGAAAGTATGTGGCGCGTTCGGAGGCCCAATTCGGGTGCGATGAGATTTGAAAATCCAATCGCGCTGCCGTTTGCCAGCATGGTCGAGTAAAACCCTCCGGCGATAATCTGCGTTTTCCACGACTGATTCGGCGCAAATGGAATCATCCAGGCCGCATCGAAGCGTGCCTCGATAAACTGTGGATTGCTTTGCTGAGGCTGAGAGGCAAACGTGACAGCCGTGAAATCGAGACTCCCATAATAACTGAGCTGAGTCGGAGCATCGAACGTCGAATATCGAGCGGAAAGAGAACCGGTGTAGGCCAGGTAGTTGCCGAAGCCTGTTTGTGTGTAGTCGACACTCGATAGTCCGGCGCTGATGACGAGAGAGTTCCAGGGGGATACCAATGTGAACTCTTGTGCCTCGGGTGCAAAAAGATAAACGCGCTCTTCTTCGAGCTCACCGTTAGGTCCTTTTGCGTTGAGTACGACTTCGTTGATGCGTCCGTTAAGGAAGGCGTAAAACTTAAAATCCGTACTCCCGGCGGCTTGTGCGACGGGACTGTTTTGCGCGAACAAGGTCCATCCGGGGCGACCGAATTTCCCTTTCACTTCCACCAATGGTCTTAAGTTTCCGGGTCGAGCAATTAGCAATACCGGGATCTGCGTTTCGCCAAATTCCAGAGTTTTTAACTTCAGATTGTCGGGTGTGCGTCGCAAAAGATGTGCGATCCAAGAGGTCTTACGAACGGGCTCCTTGACCTCGCTATTGGGATTCGGCGTAGCTGGGGCGGTCTGCGCGATTGCCGTCTCGCTTGTGGCGAGAGACACAAACAACGAAGCGATCAGCAAAAAAAAGAGAGACCGAGACCAGTGAGCAGAGCCCATGGTTTAAGCTCTCAATTGTCGGGAATTTTGCCAACAAGAATCGCGGCTGATTATTGTGCCGGAACCCAGCTGCTTTCTGGCGCCGGAGGCACGACGGCGGGTTCTGTGACCGAGGCCGGAGCTTTTTCGGGAAGCGCATTTGTAGTGTCGGGCTTGGATTGTGTGACTTGTTTTATAGGTTTGGCGGCCGGTTTGCCGATGGTTGGAACGTAGTATAGCGTGAATCCCGCATAGATCTTGTTCGGATCTTTGATCAACTCGGGATTGTTCTTCCAAATCGCACGCCACTTCGTGGTGACACCGTACACTTTGTCCGAAATTTTCCCTAAGGTATCTCCACGTCGAATGAGATATGGGACACCGTTACGTGTGATAACGACATATTCCACGCCTTCTATGACGAGCACGGTTCCGGCCGTCAGTCGATTGAAGTTCGGAATACGTTCGCGATTTTTGTTGTAGATTTCTCGCCAGCGATAGATG
This sequence comes from Bdellovibrionota bacterium, assembly GCA_963170185.1. Classification (GTDB taxonomy): domain Bacteria; phylum Bdellovibrionota; class Bdellovibrionia; order Bdellovibrionales; family JAMPXM01. The sequence goes on along the minus strand of CAUJGS010000025.1, from coordinate 8,923 downwards.
TTTCCAAACTTCTCAAACGAGATTTTCATCAGCGTATCGCCAGCGCGAACTTTGTATTCTTCGGTTTTTCCGCCGCGAGGGCGCGACGAAACCGAACCGCCATCTGTTTCAGAGGTATTGGTCTCAGGCGTCGACCGGTCGGGTGGGTCGGGGATCACGGTGTCGCTTGCTACGGTTGGACCGGCGGTGTGCCCTGCCGTCGCTTCAGTATTTTCCGGTGTAGCGGGCTTGCGTTCGACTTCCGGGTAGACGGGTTTCCAGACACCGTCTTGCGGATTGCCATAGCCCGAAGCGATCACCGAGATATCGCTTACGATTTCGACTGGTAGTGGAACGGGATTCGTGGAGGTCGTTGCCGTGCGATGAAAGCCTGCGTTCTCTGGTCCGCCGGAGTTTCCGGGGCCACCAAAGAGCGCGCAGCCGGGCGACACCGTAAACGCTACGGTGAGGCCTGCGACGAGAATCCATTCGACGCGGAATCGTTGAAACAAAAGGTCCTCCGATATCTCTATCGGAGGACCTTGAATGACTCTAGAGGTCAGTTCTGCTTAGTTCTCGAAGACCGGACCATCGGAGAGCAGCTCCTTCATAGGGGCGGGCTCGACTTTTGGTGCGAAAACCGGCGGCGGCGGCGGGGTTGCGGCCATCTTCGGACTGCGAATCAGCTCGAGGAGCTTTTGTGCTTGTTCAGCAAACTTCTTCTCGCTCTCGGCTACGACTTTTGTCAGGAAGTTTCGCTGTTCAACCATCTTTTCGAAATAGCTTTCCAGCTTGGCGCGATCGCTAGAGACAGTGGGCGTCAATTTGAGTTGAACTTCGACTCGCGAAAGTTCGAACTCGGTCATCTTTAAATAATCCTTCAGAGGGTGCATCTTGGAAGCTGTGCCGACCTCTTCTGCAAGAATTTTTGTTTGCCGAACGAACTCGGTCTTCTGCTCGGTGATGGAGTTTGCATACTGTTTAAGCTGCATCTCGCGAATCGATGCTTGCTTCTCACGAGTCGCGATCTGGCGCTCGCGGTGTTGCGAGCGCAGTTCGAACTCGCGTTGTTCGGACTCGAAACTCGAGGTCTTGCTATTCAGTGCGAGCTTGAGATTCGCATTCTCTCGCGCAAGCTCTTCAACCCGTTTTTCAAGTTCGGCAAGATCAACTGACTGCGAAGCGCGTTCGGTTTCAAGGCGGGCGGTGAGCTCCTGACGTACGCGTTCCATGCTTGCCGCGTGTTCAGCACGTTCTTTGGCGGTTAGCTCTTCGAACTCGCGCCGTAAACTCAAGATCTGTTCATTTTTGCGATTCTGTTCTGAACGAAGCGCACGTGCGGACGCGACTTTCGCGTCTTTCAGCTGTCGCGTCGATTCCAGTCGAAGCGCGGCGTATCTCTCTTCGAGATCTGCGTACTTGCGTACGGACTTCTCGCGGTAGTTTTCGAATTCTGTTTGAGTCGAAAGAAAGCGTTTTTCGACGGACGAAAGCCGGTTGGCAAATGAAGCGGTTTGCTTCGTTTGAGTTTCTAGCTCGGTGTTGACGGCGTCCAGCCGCGAGCGCTTTTCTTCCAGTTCACCTGTTAGGCGTGAGACGGTTTGGGCTTGCTCGTTGAAGCGTGCCGACCATTCAAGAGCCTCTGCTTGGCGCTTTAGTCGCTCTTCTTTGATATCATTCTCGTGAAGCAAGGCGAATTTTCGAACTTCGTCCTCGTGAGTCCGTTGCATGTTCGCGATTCTGACATTGGCATTCTCAAGCTCACTCTTTGTCGCGGCAAGGCGATGTTCGACCTCAGCTAGAGCGGCGTTGGTTTTTATAAACTCCTGCTCGAGAGAGCGAGCGGCCGATGTGTGATCGGCGACCTGTTCGTGCAGTGAGGCGATTTGTCCAACGAGTTCCGAGTTTTTTTCGATCGTCTCATCAAGCCGGGACTCGACCTTTTCTCGCGTAATTCGTTCGCGCGCGCATTCGTCGTGTGCATCGCTTAGGCGTGCAAAAGACTTTTCCGCCTCGATTTCCAGCTTGCGAATGACACCTTCCAAGGATTTGGCCTCATCACGAAGCCGATCGTTGGTTTGGCTGAGATTCGTTGCCAGAGTTTTCAGCTCGTCGTTGTTCTTAGAAAGAAACGAGATCTGTTGTTCTTGCCCGGCGGCTACGGCGTTTAGGCGCGCGATGTCGGCTTCCATGCGAAGCTCAATTCGTTTGAAATCCTCGCGATGAGCCCCGTGTTCGCTGACGATCTTGTCGATCTCGGCCTCGTGTTGTTCCGCCAAAACAGCTTTTTCGCCGGCGAAGTCGAAAATCATGGTCGACTTCTCAACCTCGAAATCAGCCTGAAGCTTGCCGACATTTTCGCGGTGCTTTTCTTTGAGCTTTGCAACAAAGATGCGATTTTCCTCGATAAGACTTTGCACTTCCGTCGCGTGCTCTGAACGAATGACATTTAACGTGTTTCGGAGCTGGTGGATCTCACCTTCTAGTGTTCTTACAGTCTCGCTGCGAGTTTCGATATTCGTACGAGCGTGTTCGCGATCGGCTTTCAATGTGTGAAGCTGTCCCTGAAGGCTTGCGATCTCGCGTTCGAGACTTCGAACATACTCTTCGCGTTCTCGAGTCGCATTGAGAAGCGACTGGGCCGCCATTTGAGCGTCGACACGCGCCTGATTTTCGGAACCACGAACAGCATCTTGGGCGGACTTAAGATCCGTCTTCAATGCGGTGACTTCGTTTCGAGTCTCAATGAGGCGTTGCTGAAGATCCTGCATTCGGCGCTCGGCTTCATACTTCATCTGAGTAAGAGCGGCGATTTCCGAATGTGTTTTCGACTGTTCGTTCTTTATGGCCTCGAGTTCGAGATCTTTTGCCCAGGCCTTGTCGGTAATGCGTGCAAGCTTCCGGCTGCAGTCCTCATGGATGGCTTGAATTCGTGCTTCGTTTTTACCGATTTCTTCTTTTAATTCCGAAATCTCTCGTTCAAATAAGTGACGTTGCTCGATTGCCGACTGGTTGTCGCTCTTAAGATTCGACATCTGTGCTTGGAGATCGGACTCGATTGTTCGCAGGCGTAGAATATCGGCGTCTTTTTGCGCGCATTCTTCTTCAAGACGTCGCAGTTCGAAATTGCGCGAGCGGAGAAGCTCGGATTCCTTTAGGCGCATCTCGGTCAGGCGAGCAATGAGATCACTGTTACTCATGATAGAAAACCTCCGCTATGAAACATTTCGGATCAAACCGAGACGTTCTAAAGCGAGACCAGACTATTGGTTGGTGCCTTCGAGCAACTTGGTGAGATTTTCACTGGCCGATTGGGCCTTGAGCCAGGACTGAGCGATCAGCTCGCGGTTTGCGGCGCGGCTCATGGGATCAGATGTGTTTACGAAGTTTTCTATGGCCGTGTGTCCAGCGCGGACCTGTTGAATCATCTCTGCCATTTTGCGATAGGCCTCGATGTTCACGATTTGTGAGGCCAGCGGCTCGGTCGACCACTGCTGTTCCAACGACTTCAGCTGCGCGTCGATGACGCCAAACTGTTGAAAGCGCTCTCGCCACTGGGTCGCCAAGGTGGTTTTTGATTCCGATTTGGCGAACCACTTTGAGCTATCGTTTAAAATCTTAGATGTCGTTTCTAGAAGCTGACGAAGCTCCATCGTTTCCATTTGGGCCTGTTCTTTAAGATCGGCCTGATACAAAGCGAGTGCCGCCTCGAAATCGCCACCGGGGACTGCGCCAAGGAAGAATGTCTTGGTCGAAAGAATCGAGTCGCGTTGGCTGTCTTTTACGGTCACACGATACAGGCCTGCGCGAAACGGTTTTCCATCCACCTCCGCGAGACGATCGGTGAGAAGAAACCCGTTTTTCGGCAGAAGGACGGCTTTCATTGCATAGCGACTGCGATCGAGCATCTTGCCCGGAACGCCATCGATACGAATCTCAAGCTTCGAGCCATCGGCGAGATTTGTGCCGATTGCGAATCGAGGGTTTTCGCCGTTTGCCGATGCGACCACGACATCGGCGCTTGGTCCGGAAAAAAGATGACTTTGAGAGATCGCATTGCGAAGCGCGCTTCGGTCGGAAGCCGAAAGGCTGAGCGTGCCGATGGGGTCTTGCTTGTGGCTTTGCATGGCAAAGGAGCCCGCAGCAAAGATGAAGGCACTTAGTCCAACTGCGATCTTGTACTTGTGTCGCACGAAGGGCGACGCCTTTTCTTCGGCCTGCTTGGCTTCGTGCGAAGCTGCCCGATCGAGGATGGATTCAACCTTCGCAAGCTTTTCGTTTACGACGGCTTGCCTTGCGACCCAGTCTTCGACGCTGGCCTTTTCGTCGGACTGTGTTCCAACGAACTCCGTATGACGAAGTGCGAGTGAATCATGAACCTTGTCCATGGCCTCCGCTTGCTCAAAAGACTTTAGGTCCAATCGATAGGCGGCAAGACCCGGGATCTCGCTTGCCGGTGTCCAGTCCGAAAACCCTTGTGCCCATACGAAGGATTCCTCGGAGATTTCTCCGGCGTTCATGCGGCTTGCGAGTTCAGATGTGACGAAGGGACCCGACTGGTTGTCTTCTTGGAATACAAACCAAAGGGTGTCTTCACCGACGGGAAAGCGAGGCTCCATACTTCCAATTCTGAGGCCTCGTAGCGGAGTTATAAAGTGGTCTAGGTGCGAACCGGACTTATCGCCTATCAGCCGATGGCCAAGGTCCAGCCGAATGTGTCTTCCGAGCGGCCGTATTGAATATCAGTAAGGCGTTTGAGGAGCTCAGAAGCAACGGGGCCTGTTTTTCCTTCACCCACGCGAACGCGCTCGCCATTGATTCCAAGCGAATCAACCGGAGAGATGCTTGCCGCCGTACCTGTGCCGAAGACCTCTTCGAGCTTGCCGTTATGAGAAGCCGTTAGGATTTCTTCCAGAGAAATTGGACGTTCTTCTGCGGGCGTTCCCATTTCTTCGAGGAGACGAAGAACGGAGTCACGTGTGACGCCGGGAAGAATCGTTCCGTCCAAAGACGGCGTCACGATTTTTCCGTTCATTTTAAAGAACACGTTCATTGTGCCGACTTCTTCGATGTGCTTTTTTGTCGTGTCGAGCCACAACACCTGGGCGAAGCCTTCTTGCTTGGCTTCAAGAGCGGCGCGAAGGCTAGCTGCGTAGTTACCGCCAGTTTTCGCGGCGCCGATTCCACCAGGGGCAGCGCGAACGAATTCCGTTTCGACTTTGATCTTCACGGTGTCGGAGCCTTCACCGTAGTAAGAGCCCACTGGCGAACCGATCACGTAAAAGAGGTAGTCGTTTGACGGGCGTACACCCAAGAAGGCCTCTGTTGCGATCAAAGTCGGACGAAGATAGAACGCGCACTTAGGTTCTTTTGGAATCCAGCGATCTTCGACGCGGCAAAAACTCTTAAGCATTTCGATGAAGAGTTCCAGCGGCGGAGCCTGCATGCAAATGCGAGCCGCGCCCGCTTGCATGCGCTTCCAGTTCATCTCGGGGCGGAACAAGCGAACTTTGCCGTCGTCTCCGCGATAGGCCTTCAAGCCTTCAAACAACTCTTGACCGTAGTGAAGAACAGCGGCGCCTGGATCAAGGGGAATTGGAGCGTAAGGAGTGACTTTCGGATTTTTCCACGAGCGCGATGGGCCCGCGCCATCTTTCGAGTACTCGACGATCGCCATGTGGTCTGAGAAGAACCGACCGAAGCCGAACTCCTTTGCAGGAGGAAGAGTTTTGGGCTGCTTCGTGAGTTCGACCGGAATATTCAAATCTCGCCACCTTTTAAAGTCGTAACAATGGTTTTCGAAATAGTCTTTAGAGTGTCCATCACACCCTTGCCGCTGCTGGCAACGGCTTCGAAATCCGGAGCGTTGTAGCGGTTCAAAGCTGCTCGCATTTCGGCGATTGGTGTGACGTTCGGAAGATCCCGCTTGTTGTACTGAATCACGAGAGGGATGCGACGGATGTCGTAGCCCTGTTGCTCGAGATTCTTTTCGAGGTTCTGCATGGCTTTGAGGTTTTCTTCCATGCGCTCGATCTGCGAATCAGCGACGAAGACGACTCCGTCGAGACCTTTCATGATGAGTTTGCGAGACGAGTCGTAAACGACCTGTCCAGGAACCGTGTACAGGTGAAAGCGCGTTTTGAGTCCACGAATTTGTCCGACATCCATTGGAAGAAAGTCGAAGAAGAGCGTGCGCTCGGGATTGGCGTTAAACGCCTGCATCTGAGTTTGGTCTTGTCCGGTAGTACGGTTGTAAACCCACTGTACGTTGGTGGTTTTGCCCCCAAGCGATGGTCCGTAATAGACAAGTTTGCAGTGAATTTCGCCGGCTTCTTTATTGATAAATGCCATTACAGTTCAACCCGGTTTTCCAAAGCACGACCAAGCGTACGGTCGTCTACGTAGTCAATATCACTGCCAAGCGGAACACCGCTGGCGATTCGAGTCGCCTTCAGCCCGCGCTCAGTTAATATCTTTGCCAGATAAAGCACCGTCGTGTCGCCCTCTAAGTCTGGGTCCAACGCCAAGATCACCTCTGTGATAGGAGCTGAGCCTTGCGATTCTTCGATACGGCTTAAGAGCTCACGAATTTTGAGATCATCTGGCCCGACACCATCTAGCGGTGAAATTGCGCCATGAAGCACATGGTAGCGACCGCGAAACGCGCCGGAGCTTTCGACTCGCACAATGTCACTGGGCTCTTCGACGACACAGATCACGTCATCTTTGCGAGACGTGTCGGCGCAGTACCGACAGGCGGTCGGTTCATCGGTGTAGGAAAAACATCTCTCGCAGAGGTGCACGGTCTCGCGGACAGCGACCAGGGCTTCTTGCAGGCCTGTCGAGAGTTCCGGCTCGCGAAGAATTTGATACGCCAGACGCTGAGCCGTCTTCGGTCCAATACCGGGAAGCCGGTTCAGCTGGTGCACCAGTTTTTCGAGAGCCGCAATTCGAAGCATCAGAACATCCCAGAGAGTCCAAGACCGCCCGTGATCTTTTCCATTTCGGCGGCTTGTGTGTCTTTGGCTTTCTTGAGCGCGTCGTTCACCGCAGCAACAACCATGTCTTGCAACATTTCGGCGTCACCCGCCTTCATGGCGTCAGGGGAAATGGTGAGACTCTGCAGTTTGTTTTCGCCCTTGAACACAGCGGTTACGGCTCCGCCGCCAGCTGTGCCTTCGTGCGTGCGTTCGGCGAGCTCTTCTTGAAGTTTTTTGATCTTCGCTTGCATCTGATTCGCTTGGCGCATGATGCCTGCCATGCCGCCACCGCCGAATCCTCCACGGCCTTTCATAAATCTACCCCTTCGAAGGTTTGTCTAAATCTCGAATTGCCTTCACTTGAGTTTTAAAAACATTTTTGGCTGTTCGGACAAGAGGGTTCTGCTCGACCGCCGCCTCGATGGACTGTTTTCGCGCGGAGCGAGCTTGTTCCTCTTTCGCCTTTGGCGTGAGCGCCTCGGATTGTCCGTCCGCTAGCCTGATCTCTACTTTCAGACGCTTTTCCCAGAATGTCTCGATGAATTGCTCGATTCGTTTCACATTTTCTGAATCGCGCAGTTTGTCGAGCACAAATCCGACACGCTTTGGAACTCCAAGGGTCAGTTGCGTTTCGGTCTTTTCCAAAATGTGTGTGTTCTCGAGCATCGCGCCCAAGAGTCCGTTGGACTTGCGCACGCGATAGACAAAAAGCTGCCATGGGTCGTTGGATTTCGGAGCGTCGTCCGTGGCGCCATGTTCGGCGCCGCCAGCGTTTGAGGCCTTTGGCGACTCCGGAGGAAGAGCGGTCACGACGGCGCGTGCGCCTCCCGGGTTGGAGTCGGTGGCACTGGGCTCGCCCTGGCGCTGACCATAAACTTTTGCAGCGCCCGGTTTCACCGCGCGCGTGAAGGAGTCCACGGTGTATTTTGACGAGGGATCACCAGCGTCTGGTGGCGTCGCCGGACTTGCGGCCGAAGTCGAAACCGGCGCTGGAGCCGGTGCCGCAGCGGGAGCCGCAGCCGCGGTTGCTCGCGAAGGACTGGGGTTCGAATTGAGTGCGACCGGAGCGCCTGTGAACAGGGCACGAAGCGACGTCATCGAGGGCGAAGAAGCCACTCGCAGCACCACCATCTCGAGAACCAGACGAGGGTCTGACGCGCGCAAGAGGTCAGAAACCCCTTTCAGCATCATATCAAACAGGGCGTGCAGATCTTCTTCGGTGGTTTCCTGCGCGAGGGCCGAGAGGGCTTGGATCTCACTATCCGAGAGATCCACAACACGAGCTGGGTCGTCTGCGCAGAGGCGCACCATCAGCGTGTTCCGAACCTCTTCCAGAAGATCTTGCGCGAAGATTTTGGGGTCCACACCCGTGCGGTGCACTTTTTCAATGAGGCCTAGCGCCAAGCCCGAGTCGCGACGAACCAAAGCTGTGACGCCATCGATGACAAGCTGACGATCGGTGAGACCCAAAACCTCGATCACCTTTTCAAGCGTGATCTCTTTATTCGAAAACGTGATCACTTGATCGAGAAGGCTTTGGCTATCGCGCATCGAGCCGTCGGCTTGTCGTGCGATGGCCCAGACGGCTTCGGGTGAAACCTGAACACCTTCTGCTGTGCAGATCTTCATCAGTTGATCGGCAATTTGGCGCGATGGGATCCGGCGAAAATCAAAACGTTGGCAGCGCGAGAGGATCGTGTTTGGGATCTTTTGTGATTCCGTCGTCGCCAGGATGAACACCACGTGCGCAGGCGGCTCTTCCAAAGTTTTGAGAAGAGCGTTGAACGCCGCGGTTGAGAGCATGTGAACTTCGTCGATGATGTAGACTTTGTATTTGCCGGAAGATGGCATGTAGCCGACGCTCTCGCGAAGTTCACGAATGGCATCGACACCGTTGTTCGAAGCTCCGTCGATTTCCACCACGTCGACCGCGCGTGAGGTGGCGATGTCTTCGCAGTCACGAC
>CAUJGS010000024.1 GCA_963170185.1 Bdellovibrionota bacterium | reverse complement strand
CCCCACACGCCACCTTGGCGAGTCAGCTCGAGAGTCGCAACCCCCGACTGGATCGACCCACGAACCACAAGTGTTCGAACGTCACCACCCGTGATCAACGACTTTTGCGCGACCAAAAGCAGACGACCTGTGCGATCGAAGTCCCCGCCAAGCTCCATCGAGTCTGTTTCGGTATCAAAGTCCCGCGGCTGAAAGCGACCACGAAGTGTCGGACGAAGCTTTGCACTTCCGTCCGCATTCACGCCGTCTTGAACGTAGATCACGTAAAGCTTGAGCTCACCGTGAAACGCCTTAAGACCTGTCGCAGGATTCGAAACCGTGCCTTCCCACGTGCCCTGAACCCCTGAATAGAGATCTTCAAGCGCCTTTGCATCACGCGCCTGAATCGCACGCGCATCCGTGAAATCCGCACCGTCCGCACAGCCGACAAGAACAGAACTCGACATCACCAGGCCTAGTACGCCCGTGAGGATCTTCAAAGCCGATGTCTTCATTGTTTTTCTCCTTTGACCAATTCATCACGAATGGCCGCCCATTGATTCAATGCAATCATGTAGTTCCCGACAGAGCGTGCGCGGTTCAACTGAGCATCAAAGAGCTCGTTGAATGCACGGATCAACTCCACAAGCGGAGTTCGACCTTGGCGATAGCTCGCTTCAAACTCACGAACGACACGCGAACGTTTTGTAACGATCTCAATCGAAGAAAGCGCGTTGTCGCGAAGAGCCTGAGCACTGCGCTCGGCGTCGATCAGCGAATCGCGAAGGCGATCCTTTGCTAACTTAAAGTCGATCTCCGCGATTCGATAACGCGCACTGGCCTCCGCTCGGGTTCCGCGGAAAAGCGAGGAATCCAGCGGCACCTCAAGTTCAACCCCCACCATGTAAGTCGGACTTGTTCCCGAAGACATCTTCGAAAACGCACCATCTGACTGAGCGTCGACACCCGTGCTCGCGGCGCGCGCCACGAGATCCAGTTTCGGCCGAGCCGACTGCATCGCAACAGTACGATCGCGTTCCGCATTCTCCATCGTCAGCTTCGCAATGACCATCGGTCGAAGACTCTCGATATCGACCGACTTGAGTTTCGGGAAGTCCGGAATATCCTTCGTCTCAGTTGCCGTCGCTTTGAAAGTGATCGCCTCGTCTTTGCCAATCTGAAGATTGGTACGAAGCTTATCCAGCGCCGCCAAAAAATCTTTGGAGGAAATCTTCACTCGACTGTCCGCCGCTTCAAACTCCGCCTCCAAGCGCGGAAGTTCGCCTGGACTTGAAAGATTAAAGCCAGCCTTACGACGAACCGCCTTTACGAGTTCTTCGTACTTCTGACGGGCCGCCGAGTTTTCACGAAGCTGCGTCTCCGCCACGTAGGCATTCCAATACACCGACAACGAATCAAGAATCGCCGCCTCGAGCAGCTCCTGACGATTCATTCTGGCGATTTCAATCTTCGCATCTGCCCGCGAAATCGCGGCGCGATCTCCGGCACCGAGAATATTTCTCCAAAGTGCCTGGCGAATCGAGAGCGACAAAACATCTGACGCCGCCGTCGGGCGACGAAGATTGGACGTGAACGTGCTCAACTCCGACTCTTGCGAAATACGATTGAACTCAAGACCCAGCGTCGTGCCCGTCGAAAAGGCTTTGGCGATTGAGGTGTCAATCGCCAACGTCTTATCGACAGGGTTCGAAGTTCCCGTCAGGTTCTGCGCTTCGCTATAGGTGTATGTCGGATTCAGTTTCCAAATCAGATCATAACTGCCCAAGGCTTTCTCAGCAGCTCCCTCTTCAGCCTGTGCGGAGAGCTCCGCTTGCTGAACGGCCGGAGCCTGCTTCAAAGCTAGGTCGACGACATCTTGCGGAGCCAACGCGACAGCATGAGCCTCCAGCGAGCCAAAAACCTGCGCAGCACCGATAAACAAAAAACCACGTTTAACAAACTGGAACTTAGCGAACTTGAACAAGGATTCCTCCCGAAACCGTGAACGGATCAAATCCGATTGATCCTGTGCCGCCCGAAATCGGGTTTCTATGCGCCGCCGACGCCATCAAAGCGAGTTTTGGCAACACGTAGTACTGAACATCCAAAGCTCCGACCACGAAACTGCGATCGAAGTTTCCAACAACTTCCGCATAACGCGACGTCTGAACCAACATATGACGACCGACACCAAGTCGGGCCTCAAGATTCCACCGACTAGAAAACCCGTATCCAAGGGCGGCACCCGTTTCAACGCGCATCGAGTTTAAAGCCACATCTTCGTAGCGAAACCCCGTCTGGGTCACAAGCGGCACCGCTTGTCGCGAGTACCCAAACCCCAAGTATCCACCGAGAAGAAAGCTCCCGCCCGCGACTCCGTTTTCACCGCCTAACTCAAACGGCAACCAACGAAGATCAACACTTCCCATCACCGAACCGGGCAGCGTGTCGTACTGAAGAGTTTCATCGACCCCAAAAGTTCCAAGACCACGCGGCTGATAGGGTTCGAATCCCAACCCCACACGAAGTGCTGTTTTTTCGATCAGGCTCTTGTGTGGGTCCGCGACCACCACGACCGTGGCTGGCGTCGGCAGTCCTCCGCCTTCACCTAGCCCCGTGGATCTTCCGGAGTTCGCCAGCTCCTCATTGGCTCGCTGACTCCAGTCAATGGGTTCAACTGGTTTTCCGGATTTCGATTTTTTCGCTGGCAAACGTGTATTCAATCCGGTTTGCGCCAATGCTTCTTGGCCAAACGACGAAAACGCCGCAAACGCGAAACCAACCAGTGCGAAACTCACTATCAGACTGCAAACACGTTTCATCATTTCTCCACTCCAATCGAAAGGCTCGAGCACTCTTCTTGCGAAACGCGATCTGCGCCTGTCGCGGTAAAACGATAGATCTGATACGAAAGCGAGCCAGGGAAGAGCGCGAAGATCGCTTTGCGATCTGGCGAAAAATGCATCTCCTTAAGACCCATGACACGATTGGAAACCGTGCCGGCCTCGATCTCCGAACGAACCTCTTGCGGATACTCCGTCGCTGCGGCCGCCGAGATCGGACTCGCAACGCCAAGACCTTCATCAAGGACCATCGTGCGCATCGAAGCCTCTTCAATTTTATAGCGCGTTCCAAAAATTCCACCGGCGACACGCTCAAAGTCCTCAAAGCCAAGAAGCGCCAAGATTTCTCCCGATGTGTCTTTCCACAAGACCATCGCCGAAGGCACTCGACCTTTCTTTGGAAGCTTTTCGACACGGAAACTTCGTACCTTGGCCGCGTCCACCACACGAGAACCCGCAAGCTTCGCCGGTTCAGCAAAGACGATCTCCGCCGTCGCGGGCTCGGACTTTCCGCCAGTGAGCCCATAGAACGAGCGCTCCGCGCTAGCCGCACTTTCCGCGACGGAAACCAAAGGACGACGAAGCTTTGAAACTTCCAGAATACGTGAACCCAGCTGAGCTTCTCCTCGCGAGTTCAAGCTCAACTGAAAGACTTCGGTTGTGACCGAAAGCTTCGAGTCCACGTGCGATACCGAGAGCGCCATATCAGACTCACGAAGCGTGGGCGCAAAGTACTCACCATATTGACGCCCCGACGAGAGCTTCCAGCTTACTTCACCTAAGCCGCGCAAGGTCTTGGATTCATAAAGCGAAACACCTTTAGCTCCAAGCACGAGAATGTATTTACCGCCGTCACTCACACCAAAGGTCTTCGCAGCGGCACCCTCTTGATCACTCAGCGCTTCGACGTAGGAACTTGGCTTCATCTCAGGACCCAAAAGCGTCGCACGCCCTATGCGATCCACCAAGGCCACATCTGAAACATAGATGTTTCGTTGAACCCAAATCGAGTGACTGCGATCAAGCGGCCGCGCCGAAAACACCATTCGAGTTTGCGTTCCCTTTACCGGATCACGATGAATCTCAAGAGGTTGGGCAAACATGTGAAACTCAAGAGTTCGATCTTCGCTAGCAAAACCCCCGGCAATGGGAAGCGGTCGAGACTCAGGGAACACCTGAATATCGAGATCCGACCCAAATCCTGTTGGCGAAGCCTTCGACGACACGACTGTGAGATAGCTCGGGTACCGATCGTGACAAAACAGACGATAGCTTGGCGGTGTCGGAACAGGTGTACCGGGGACCGGTTCACCATTTTCACCAACAGGAGTTTCCGTGCTGGGGTCAGTCGGTTCGTCGGGTGTCGGTCCACCAGGCGCAGGTGTCGGAGTTTCCGCAGGCCCAACCGTGTCTCCGACAGGATTTTTTGGTTTCTCCGGACCGCGCAACTGAACATCCGCCGCTTGCGAACAAGCCGCCATAGTCCAGACCAAACCGATGCAGAAAACAAACGTGAGACAAGCACGCCACTTTGCGACAAGCGCCTTCATGTACCCCCCCGAGCTATTCATGCAAGCGCCTTTGGACTTACCTGCTAATTGCCTTCAGGCCAAGAAACGGATGTTAAACTGTTGAATTTCTATTAAAATGAACGCGAATCTGAACGCGAATCGTTTTCCGGCGAAATACGCTTTAAAAAGACGTGAGAGAGGAACGCTTTCCGTGCAATCTAATGTGATGCGACCTACGACGAACCACGATACATCTCTCAAGTCTAACGACGCGCCGCGCTCTAGCGACGACCATGGCGAAAACGCATCGGTTTACCACGGTCCAAATCAGTTAAAGGAAGCCCTACAAAGTCTTGAAAAGGCTCTTGATACTATCGAGCAGAAGCCGGGCGACCAACCCGCTAGTCTGACGATGGCACAACTGATCGGCTCGGTCGACAAAGCCGGGCCGACAATCGCCGCTTCTCTTCTCACGATTCCATTTCTTCAACCTGTCCCACTGTTTGGTCTCTCCGCACCAGCCGGTCTCACGATCGGACTTTCCGGCGTGGCTCTGATGCTCGGTAAACCAATCTGGCTCCCCAAGCAGATCGCGAACTTGCGCATTCGCGCCGAGACTGTTCGAAAAACGGTAAAACTTCTTTTAGAGTTCGAAGCAAAGCTAAAGCCCTACATTAACAATGGCTCACTCGCCAAACTTCGCATCGCTCCACAAGACAGCCTTCGTCGCCTGCTTGGCGCATGGATCGCCATCCACGGCGTGCTACTAGCACTTCCACTTCCGATTCCGTTTTCAAACGCCCTTCCGGCCTGGGCCTGCCTTTTTGCCTCACTCACCGTCTTGTTCGGTAGCCGTCGGCTGTTTTTCATCACGTCGGCGATGGTTGTCGTCAATGTCGTGTTCTGGGTCGGCCTGGTCGTTGCGACAGTCTGGGGCATTCCAACTTTGATGCAGTTCTTCCAAGAGTAGCTCTCGCGAAAATAAGTCGAGGCAAGGTCGGCGGCAAAATTGTTGGCACGCCCTAGACCTTTACAAAATTCTCAAGTGCCTACGAAGCGAGAATTCGGCAAACTGAATTTCAGTTTGCGACACACGGGTGCCGAGGTGATGAAAAGTATGTCTGGTACAGAGATCCACATGCCGGAAAAGCATGGACAAGAAGAGCAAGAAAAAACCGAAAAAAAGGGTGAGAAGGGACTTCCTAATCCTGTCGAAGCCGAGCTTTTTTCCGCTCGTATTGTCATGATCTCTGCACCGGTCGACTCAAGACTCGCACACGCGGTCTGCGCCAAGCTTCTCGCTCTGGAAAGAGCGGACGCCGAAGCACCCGTGTATCTCTTTATCAACTGCCCTGGTGGAGAAGTTTATTCGGGCTTCTCGATATTCGACACGGCAAGATTCATTCGCCCTCGCGTGGTCACGGTCGTCACCGGCCTTGCTGCCAGCATGGGTTCGATCATCTCGCTTTGCGCGAAACCCGAAGATCGCTATGCGTTTCCAAATTCCAAGTTCCTTGTGCACCAACCACTGATGAGCGGCGGCCTTGCTGGTTCAGCAACTGACATCGCAATTCACGCGCGTGATTTGATCGAAACGAAAAACAAGATCATCGATCTCTACGCCAAAGAATGTGGTCGCACGTTTGACGACGTTAAAAAAGCGCTGGATCGCGACACCTGGCTCAATCCTGACCAAGCCAAAGAATTCGGCCTGGTTTCGAAGATCATCTCTTCACGCTCGGAATTGAAGTAGCTGCTGAAGCAAAAGTTAAATTGACTACCTAGCCGTCGCTCGGTTGCGAGACGACGGCGTCCAACCACCGCTCCCGCGAGACTCTTCAATCATCTTAGCTCCCGCTCCGATCACGGCCTCTTCGGCTGCGACCGCGCCCATAAGCGCAGCACCGACAACGCCGCCACGCGCGACGCGAACGGCTTTCCTCACCTGCGTGAAGATCTCGGCTGGAAGCCTTGTCACTTTCATGATTTTGCCGTCTCTCGCCACCCGCTCGTTGACGAATCCAATCGCACGCTGACGATTTCCCGCCGAGTCCTTAATCTCTTCATCGAAATCATAGATCGGCGCTTGTTTCTGGCCGCTACGAACTGCGTTGGCCTCTCGTCGATAGTCGCGAGAATGCGAGCGCTGCATGGCCGCTTGAGCCGTGTGATGCGCAACACCTGCATGATCCGCCTCATACGTCACTCGCACGTTTCGCGAGATCACGTTGCCGCTCGCGTCTTTGACTTCATCCACATGTGTAACCGCCTTTGGAATCGCAGCTGATACGGCTTGGGTCGCATGGAAGTCCGCCATCGAATCCGCGTGATCGGCCATCTTTTCGTATTTGTCGATGTGGAATGCGCGATTTTCCTGAAAGCTCAGCTGGTAATGAACCACGACTTTGTCGCCGTCTTGAACGGTGTTCATCAGCGAGACCGCACGAAAAGAGTCTGGCTGCGTTCCTCCACTCGCCTCAAGCAATGTCTTCGAATGCACGGCCTCAAGCTTTCTTGCTTGCGCGTACTTTTTAACTGCCATCGTCGTTGAGACCCCTGTCGCGGCGGCAGCCACGCCAGCGGTTTTACAGTCCATGCTGTCTTGACAGTTTAATTCGTGGCGTTCGTCAAACGCACGCTCGGCGAGACTTGCTTGCGCGAACACCTCTGCGGCAAACGGCACCGCAATGGCGTTTACAAAAACAAAAGCGGCAAACGTCGTCTTCGAAAAAGCGATCTTCATAAAACCCCTCCTGGGGTAAATAGTTTGCCGCGCCCTAAGACACGGCCACGCCGATTCTCGAACTAGGAGAATTCAAAATTCAAACCACACTGCGGTCCGCCTGATCGCTTCAAACGGCTTCATAGTGTTTCATTTTGAAACACTCTGAAGCACCTGAAGTCTCGATGACATTTCCCGACGGCCTGTGATCAAAAAAACGATGGTTTCTAAAGGGAAACCAAGAGATTCCGGCCTCGCTTAAGAAGCCAAAAATCCCGATATAACAACGTGTTATTCGCCAAGTCTCGCCTTCTTATTTCAACCCTCGCCGCAGTCGTTTTGCTTTTTCGACTGAGCCCCGCAAACGCCGAATTCACTCCGGCCTGCGAACCCGTTCCCGAAGAGCTTCTTTCGCCGTATGAAATGAGTCGGCTGAAACAGATTTCCGAAGCGATCGAAGAAGCCGAGGTCGCGCCATTTGCGAAAGCCTGTCACGAACCGCCCGGTCTTTTAAAGGGACGCCCCGAAACTGGTTTATTTCGTCGTGCACTTCCCGAAACCGACGCGAAAGGAAATTCGAGTCGCGCTTTTTTAAAAGAACTGGCGCTATCGGCCATCTCCGATCTCGAAGGTGAAACCAGTTTCCTGGATGCGATCGAGGGCTGTCTCACCGGTAAAGAGAAAAAAGACTCCGACGTGTGCGGTGTCGTGTTCGAATGGGAATCAAGCCTCGCCGAAACCGTTCGTGGCGCGAGAATTGATCTGGCACTTTCGATCAACGCCAATCAGTACGATACGCTGATAAAAAAATCTGGCCATATTAGCGCCAACCTTGCGCTCGATCCCCACGGCACCTTAAAAAAGGAAGACTGGAAACCGCTCGACAAGGCGGAATCCGATCTCACTAAAAAAATTCTCGAAGAATACAAAACCGAAGCCGCCTCAGAGGCACAAAAGCGTGGTCACAAACCGGGAAGCGAGTCTTACAACCGATTCGTCAGTGACGCGATTTTGGGCGCGCGCTTAAAAAACTGGGCTAGCTATGCCAAAGTGATTTCGACACATCCCATTTTGCAATACATCACGACCTCTCCCCTCAATCGAACCGAACTGCTTGGGGCCGTCAAAATCCTTCGTGGACACCTAAATCAAGACACCACGATGGCAAAAGAAAAACTCGAACTTCTTGGGAAAACAACGGCTCCCGTCTATGGGCGGTCCGGCGTCAAAGTCGGCATCAAATCGCTACCCACTCCGACCGATGCGCTTGCGCTCTTGGATTTCACGCCCCAGCTGGAAAGACTTCTTTTGGAAAACCCCAAGTATTGCGGTCTTGCGACGTCACTCGTCCTCACCAAAGACAATCGCAAGCTAGGAAATCAGCTGGCGCTTGGAATTCCAATTACGGCCGCCGCGATTGCACTTCCTTTCTTCACACCTTGGATCGTCGGCGCGAGCTTCGGCGCTGCGGCGGGCGGTGCCGCCGTACTTGAAACAAAACTCGAGCGCGATCATGCGTTTCATCGCTTTCTCGCCGTACTGGAGCACGAAACCGGGGCGGAAGAAACAACATCCCCTCGCTATCAGGATCTCACCAAAGCCGACAAAGAATTCAAAGTCTCACTGTTTCTTCCTCCAGCCGGCGCTATTTTAGGTGGCGCTGGAAAAACGATTGAAGTTACGAAGTCGGCGCTCAATATTGGTGTGCGTATGTCTTCACGTGTGAAAGACAAGCTTCAATCGAAGAAGGACAATCGATGAAGGACCGCCGATGAAGGTCTCAGTTCTGATCAACGGTCAAGCTGGGAACGCGTCCATAGACGCCATCCGCTCCGCCTGTGATCGCGCGCTCTTTCGAACAGAGCGGGAGTACTTCACACCCCAATCGCCGACCGATCTCCAAAACCTTGTTTTAGAACTTTCTAAAACCTCCGATGCGCTCATCATCTGCGGCGGCGACGGCACGTTGAATACGGCTATTCAGCCGCTGATGGCACGCCTGCAGTCTCAGAAAGCAAACGATACCGCTTTCAAAATTCCTCCCATTCTTCCGCTCCCCGTCGGAACAGCCAACGATCTCGCGTCGGAACTTGGCTTGAGTCGCCGACTAGAGCGCACCGCCCGACGTGTGCTAGAAACAGAGCCCCACGCCATTGATGTCATCGAGGTCAAATCTGACGAGCGCACCGTCTACATGCTCACAAACGGCGGACTCGGTATCGCCGCCGAGACGGCGGATCTGGCCAATCAGGTTCGTTCTGAGCTTCGGCAATCCAACCCGCTTCGTCACGCGGTCCGTCTTGTTGGGTCTCAGATTTATGAACTCCTCCTGGCGGGCCAACTTCTCACAGGTCGATCGCGCGAATGGCTTCGCGGCTGGTGTGTCTCGATTGAACTAGGAAATGGTCAGAAGCGAGAGACAAGCGCGCCGTTTATCATGGTGAACAATCAACCTGGCTTGGGTGGCAAATACATCCCGGCTCCTTTAACTTCCAACACCGACGGCACATTCAATATCCTCTTGGTGGAATCCAGCAGCCTTGCCGGAATCGCGCGATCGTTGATGAAAATCCGCAAAGGACTTTTGCCGGATGAGTCCGTTTGTCCCCGTATCGAAACCTCGCATGCCGTTTTCCGCTCAAAGGGCTCGGCCAGAAACCTGACCTTCTTTGGCGACGGCGAGATCCTTCAGCGCGGGGTTCGAGAAATTGAAGTGACTTGTCTTAAGCATGCTCTTCCGGTGTTTTCCGGTTCAGCGGAGGCCGAATGAAAAAGGTCCTCGTCACGGGCGCAAGCGGCTTTCTCGGCCACTGGGTGCTGCGGGCGCTAAAATCCGCTTATCCAAAGCTTCAGATCGTCACGCTCTCAAGACAAGCCAAGAAACAAGAGGCCGCGGACCGCGTCCTGCATGCCGATCTTTCAAAGTGGGATGCCGGTCTTGATGAGACCGCTATTGAACAGTTGAAAAGCGAGAAGTTTGATCTGCTTCTTCACATGGCCGGTCTTTACGACCTCCGAGTGAGCTTGGAGGATGCGTTCCTTCACAACGTCTACGGCACGCACAACGCGCTTCACCTAAGTGAGCTTCTAAAAATTCCGGTATTCACTCATATCTCGACGGTCGCAGTGACTATGGGCCACGGGCACACAATCGACGTTCGCACAGCCGACGCCAGTATTCGCCGCCCCGAGTTTCACGGCAAACCGACCGAAACAGACGGCAAACGGCCGATTGCGCCCGATCAAGAGGTTCGCGGTCCATTTCCAGATCACTACGCCACAACAAAAGCGGAAGCCGAGAAGCTTGTGCGAAACTGGTCGGGCGAATTTCCCAAACGAAAACTGATTCTCCGACCAGGTATCGTTGTCGGTGACTCGAAAGATGGACGCATCTTACGTATCGACGGCCCCTACCATGCCGTCGATGCATTCCGACGCCTAAGAAAAGTCCTCGACGCCTGGCATGGACCGCTGTTTTTGCCTGGGCATTCGGATCGACGAATCCCGCTTGTACCCGTAGACTTAGCGGCCCAAGCGATAACAAAACTCATCGGAGATTTTTTTGCATCAGAGGATTTGACCAAGAGCTATTATGTTGCACCCTCAAACGGACCAACAGCGCGCGAGCTTTACACCTCGGCACTTCGTCATCTCGGTCTCGATAGCGACGTGAAAATCACGAGCAGCATACCCGACTCTATCGTGAAGCCCGTTGCCGAATGGATCGCTCGCCTCCCACGCGAAGAACTTGAGTACGTGATCAACCTTCCCGAGCTCGACTTTCAATCTTCTGACGACACATTAGGAAACGACTTTTATCCGTCCTTTAGTGTCCTTGAAAATACTCTGTGGAGAGGCTTTGATGGCTACGCACAGAATCGCTGAACTCAGCTTCGGCTCCAGTCGATGGAACTACTCCTCCAAATTTCAAGTTGGAGACCATAGCTTTGAAATCCAAAGAATCGGCGTCGAGTACAGCGTCGAAAGCCTAAAAACCATGATCGAGCGCCTGCGCTCGCAAGTCGATGCCTTCGCTATCACAAGCTTCCCCACGGAAATTCGCTTTCGCGATCGCGTGTACACCCATCGACAAGCCCTGGAGGTGATGTCGACACCGGTTTCGGTTCCCCTTTGCAACGGCGAACGCTTGCGCGAACTGGCCGAAATCGACGGCATCGCTAGACTCGCGCGCGAAGGCGTCATCGAACCGCGAGACGGCATCTTTTTTCCCGTAGGTTTGCTTCACATGGAAGCGCTCTCGACCGTGCACGAAAAATACGGCGCGCGAATCGGATTTGGGGACCTCTACGCCGGACTTGGCCTTCCTATCGTCGCCAAACCGTGGCCGATCCTTTTAGAACTCACCAAACTTGGAATCGCCGTCTCACAGTTTCGCGACATGGGCGATCTGGCCCCACGCGCCTCCAATGTGAAACGCGAAAAGTCGCTTGCCTCATTGACACGTGAACTAGGCGCCTATCGGTATGTCTTCGGAGACCCCTATCTGATTCATCTCTTTGCAAGAGACACCGAAATCCTACGTGGGCGCGAAATCATCTCCACGACTTCTGACCCTCGTTTAATCCGAGAGTTCGAACGACTGGGCGCAGCCAAGGTTCACCGCCTCATGCCCGAACGATTTGAGTCCTGGGATACCAAACTTAGCCACTCCGCGATCGACGCGGTCTTGCGGATCTCAAAAGGCAAAACCACTTCACTTTCGCTTGAGGACTGGCAAGAAATTCTGGAAAGCGAAACCGAGATCACCCACGAAACCCGGCGCTATGTCACAGCCGCAAGACCATCCATTCAAACGCGCCTAGTGAAATCGCGAATTCTAGCCTCGCATAGAAAAGAAGCCACCAAACAACCTGACTTCGCGTTTGTCGTTCATAGCCTTAGCTTTCGCGACCTGACGCGTGTACCTGGACTTCAGATAGCTCGAAAGCTTCCAAAAAACTTTCAGCCGTACATCGAAAACGCCGCCGCAAAACTTCCGGGAATCGTTTACGGCAGCATGACCGGAATCGTTTCCAAAAAAACAGGTCGAGAAGTTGGCGGCGTGGTCTACGGCCTCTTCGCAACTCCGCGCGTGATGCGAGAAGAATCACCGGAAGTGACTTACGAGAAAATCGAACGGCTTTGCCATCACGCCGCCAATCAAGGCGCGCGTATCATCGGCCTCGGCGCTTACACGAAGATCGTCGGAGATGCCGGTGCCACGATCAATCGCATGAGCCCCATTCCGGTTACGACCGGAAACTCCCTTTCCGCCTCGGCAACGCTCTGGGCTGTGCACGAAGCGGTAAAAAAGATGGGGCTCTTAAAAGTCGACTCCGACACCGGGCTTGTCAAAGGAACCGCGACTATCATTGGAGCAACAGGGTCGATCGGGAAAGTTTCCGCAAAGCTTTTGGCCCTGGTCTTTGAGCGGGTTTGTTTAGTGGCGCCTCGCATGGAGCGCCTCGAAGAACTGGCAAACGAAATCGCAGAGCTCAATCCAAAAACCGAAGTGCGACTAGCCACTGATGCCAACTTCGTTGCATCCCACACGGATGTGCTCGTGACCGCGACATCGGCGTTTGATCAAAAAGTCGTCGATGTCATGTTGTTAAAACCCGGATGCGTCGTATGCGACTGCTCACGTCCGCTCGACTTTACACCCGAAGATATCATGAAGCGACCCGACGTTTTGTTTATCGAATCCGGCGAAGTCGTTCTTCCTGGGGCGAACAACCAGCTAAACTGCGACATCGGCCTTCCAGACAATGTCGTCTATGCCTGCCTAGGTGAAACGGCTCTGCTTGCCATGGAAGAGCGCTACGAGTCTTTTACTCTTGGGCGCGATCTTGATTGGCAAAAAGTGAAAGAAATCTACCGCCTGGCCGTTCGCCACGGAGTGAAGCTCGCCATGATTCGTGGCCCAGCCGGAATTATATCCGATAAAGAAATTCAGCTATGTCGTGAACTAGCTCTTCGTGCTCGAGGTCTCTCGTGACAGTTTCAAAAAGTCGCTCTGCGAAAGCTTTCGTTTTGGGAGCAACAGGACTTGTTGGTCGTGAAATCGTAGATAGCCTTTTGAAAGTCGACCATGTCTCATCCGTGACGGCTTTCGTACGTTGTCCGGGGAAATTGAAAAACTCTGAACCTACCGATCACAAGCTTCAAGAGCTCGTCGTCGACTTCGATGCTCTTTCTCAGCCACCCACGAATTGGTTCGATAGCCTACTGCCGGGCGACCACGGCGTTCTCTTCTCCGCTCTTGGCACAACCCTGAAACAGGCCGGAAGCAAATCTCAACAGTACCTTGTCGATTTCACCTATCAATTGGAAACGGCCAAGGAGTTTTCCCGGGTGACGGCTTTAAAAAAAGCCAGTTCGACATTGGTTCTGATCTCGGCTTCGGGGGCCAACTCGGACTCGCTATTTTTTTACCCCCGCATCAAAGGTCAGCTTGAAAAAGAGATTTTGAGTCTCAATCTCTCGCAAATACGAATCATTCGTCCATCCCTCCTATTGGGGGAACGAGAAACAAAACGCCTTGGCGAATCTTTGGCGGAAAGCGTTTTTCACTTCATTCAAAAAATCGGAATCAATCTTCCAAAATCCATCAAGCCGATTCACGCCCGCGACGTCGCGGCCCAAGCCATCCAATTGGCATTCGAGGAGCAACACTCGTGATCACTCAACATTTTCCATTAAAACTAAACAGACGCTCGTCCGTTATTTCACCGGTCCTTTTGTTAGCACTCTTCTTTAGCTGTCTCGTGGGCCATGTCCGGCATACCTATGCTGCGGAAAAAATCTCGGCCGATCGTCTCTTAAAAATGGCCGACGATGTGCGAAATCCCGCCGAGACCTATACGATGACGATTGGCGTGAAGACTTCGTCGACGGACCAAACCTTTGACGTTTTTCTTAAAGGAAAAGAAAAAACCCTTGTTGTGGTCAAGAGCCCGGCCAAAGATCGCGGCCGCAACATGCTGATGCTGGATCGCGATTTTCACGCTTATATTCCGAACCTTAAAAAATCCGTTCGGCTGTCGCTTGCGCAAAAAATGTCTGGCGAAGTTTCAAACGGCGATATAGCGCGCACTCGCTGGCATGGCGACTACACGGCGACTTTGGAAAAAGAAGACGACAAAGATGCCGTGCTGTTCCTCGAAGGCAATAAACCCATGCTCACCTATCAAAAGATTCGACTCTGGGTGGACAAGCAAAATGCAAGACCGAGTCGTGCCGAGTTTTTAGGTCTCGATGGAAAAACCGTGTTAAAGCGCGCGCGCTACACCGAATACAAGAATATCGCCGGCAGCCTCCGCCCGACGACACTTGTTATCGAAGACGTCACTGGGAAGTCATCCACCATCTCGATTTTGAAAATGGAAAAGTCCGATCTGGCGGATTCCGTTTTCACCCTGCAGAATCTTGAGAAGGTACGCTGATGTCTTTCAAGTTCACGATTCTCGCAGGCCTTCTCGCTCTCGCAGCACTTCCTCGGCTCGCAAATGCCGAGACCAGCCTCGAATATGTGCCCAGACTCGATCTCTATGAAAAGGGGGCCAAGCAAGAGCTTTATCTGCGCCTGGCCGCCGACAAGTCGGGAAACATCTCAGCCAACAGTTTCGGCCTCGCCAGTTACCGTATGCGCCTAGAGGGCTTCGTGACGCGCGACTTCGCCGAGCAGGAAAAAAAGCCGCTCGGCCAACCAGATCTAAGAAAATCGCGCGAGGAATCCGACCTCAATGAAGCCTGGTTGGATCTTGGTTTTACCAATGGTCTTGGCCTTCGTATCGGTCGGCAGCCGATTCGATGGAGTCAAAGCTGGACGCTGCCATCTCTTGACCTCCTCACCGGGCGCAGGTTCAATCGCTTTTTTCTTGATCCCTTGATCGATCAACTCACGCACCCCGATGCCATTCGCCTAACCTATTCGGGAACAATTCAGGGAAACTCTTGGGATCTCGACGTGGCCCAAGTACTTCGCTCGGCACCGTTTCGTTTCGCCGAACCCTTACCAAATCGTGACCGAGAAAACCTTGGCGAAACCGCCGCCAAGCTTGGCGTTAAGCTTGGTCTTCTTGAGGTGGCCGCCATTGGTTCGACAAAAAAGATAGCGGGTACCAATTCCAGAGATCTACAAACTGGCTTGCTTGCGAGCTACGCTTTTGAAAAAGTCGTTCTCAAATTCGAAGCCGGCAACTCGGACCGCGATGCCATGTTTGCGATGTTTGGAACCGATTGGTTTCTCGATGAATGGCTAATTGGACCTCAGATTACGACCTTCAAAGACCCAGCCTTGCAAAACGACGGCGAAGCTATATTTTACCTTCCGATTCGCTACACCAAAGAACGATGGTCTCTTGAATCCGACGTCATGATTGGTTTTGGACAGCCTTCAGCCGCCGACGATCGCTTTTTGTCGCTGCGAATCGGCCGAGAACTCTATGAAGGGCTTCTTCTTTCCGCCGGCCTACAACGTTACGACGGACAGGCTGGCCGCCTTCTCGGGCAGGCAAAGTCGATTTTGGGTGAAACGATATACGGTCTTCGATTGGAATTTACCGGAGGATTGGTTTTATGAGCGAGTACTTTAAAAATCTCAATTACACTCTCTCCAACGAAGACACACGGATCGAGTGGACACTTCAAAAACCCGATCTTCAATCGGTCTTCTGCATCGGCGGCAGTGGGGCGCGCGTGCTTCCCTTAATCGCTCGCGATCCAAAATCTCTGGATGTCGTCGACCTGTCTCAAGAACAACTCGCGCTCGTCGAACTACGTCTTGCGGCCGCACGCCATCTCTCGCGTGACGAATTCCTATTTTTCTTAGGATACCGCGGCGGCATTCCTGGCAACTCCGCCAGCCACGACGATCGCATGGAACTCTTTGTAAATCTAAAACCCCACCTCGCCGAACCCACCTATCGGTTCTGGCTCGAACGAAAAAATGCCTGGATTCCAAGAGGTTTTATCCTCCTCGGACGCTGGGAAGGTCATTTTCAAAAAATGGGACGAATCTTTCGCGAAGTTTTACGGCTCGACACGCGTCCAATATTCGAGGCGCATTCGCTGGAAGAGCAGAACAAACTCTTTGAAAAACACTTTAAACCCCTTGTCTTCAAAGCGTTCGTGCGAATCGCCGCCAGTGAGTTTGTCTTCAATCGCTTTCTCTACAAAGGCCACTTTTCGGGGCAAAGCGACCGTCGAACCGAGTCACGTACGCCAGCGGCCTTCATAGAAGAAGAATTCACACGACTCTTCACTCGAACGCTCATCCGAAAGAATTACTTCCTGCAAGTTCTATTTCTTGGAAGCGTCGCCTACGAAGAGGGACTTCCACTTGAAGCGCGAGAAGACATCCTGTTTAGCATCAAAGATTCCTCGACCGAGGTTCAATACCGGCAGGCCAATCTCTTGGAAATTCTGAAAACTAAGCCCTACGACTTCATCTCGCTTTCGGACACGATTTCTTACTTGCCGGAACTTGAGGCGAAACTATTGCTTCAAAACCTCCCCAAAGAAACAAAGTCAGGAAGTCGCATGGTAATTCGAAGCTTCCTCAGACGACCACCGGGCATCGAGAGTTCAGGCTGGACAAAACTCGCGATCGAAGAGTCTTGGGCACGAGATTTAGATACAACCGGCGTCTATGAGTTTGATATCTTCGAAAAGGGCTAAAGCAAACAGCGTCACCGACAGCGGAGATTCAACATGAAAAGACTCATTCACAACCCTGACCTTGGACTTCTTATCTTGCGCGCGTTCGCAGGTCTCTCAATGGCCTTCGCACACGGGCTAAATAAGCTTCCTCCAGCTGATGGCTTCGTCAATGCCGTTGGCCAAATGGGCTTCCCCCTGCCTATCGTGTTCGCGTGGTCGGCTGGTTTATCCGAATTTTTGGGTGGGCTTTTGATCGCAGTCGGACTCTTCACCAGACATGCATCACTCTTTTTAGGGTTCACCATGGTCGTTGCAGCGTTTGGTGCGCACGCAGCCGACCCATTCGGCAAAAAAGAGCTCTCGCTTATTTATCTCGCGATCTGCGCACTGATGATTTTCCAAGGAGCCGGTCGCTTCTCGTTAGATCGCATGCTCCGCAAGGTCTAATCAGGCCTAAGCCCCGGCTCTTCGTTACTGACAAACGGTCTTCGCGACGCGGAAGCTGCGAGGACCGGCCTCCACAAGCTGTGTGGTGCAAGGAATCCAATCAAAACCGTCTGTCACCGGCGAATAGACGAGGATCTCGCTACGTACGGCAAACTGATATCCGGCCTCTGCTGGCACAAAGCTCGAGTTTCGGTACTGAAGGCCGTCGGTATCGGAGTTCCCGTAAAGGTATTCCGCAATCGCTTCGAGATGAAGAAAGTGGACGTCTTTCATTCGGCCGGCGTGAGCGTCGGTCGATACTAGGCCAATCGCGCCAAAAGTGAGAATCGCAGCCAGAGCCGTCACCCGAGCCGCGGCAAAACCTCGCCCAAAAGACTTAAGACCCATCGAACGTGTTGCCATATCCCCTCCCAATGAACTGACTTTCTCGCGGAAGGTTTTTCGGTACCACGTGGCCCCAAAGAAACTCAAGCCCCAATGCTGCCATGATTCGGTCAAGACCGCTTTAAGCCCTTACGGCGCCAGCGCCTCATGCAACACGCGCCCATCCGAACCCGACGGCGCAATGAGACCCAGAATAAAACTCAAAGTGGGAGCAAGATCGATGACTTCCGCCGAATTTGCATAAACACCCGGTTTAATCCGTTCACCTGCAAGCATAAGCGGCACGGTGCGATCATACTCATAGCCCGTGATATGGGTCGCGTAACCGCTCTCGATCACCCAAAACGGCTTTGGGATCATGACCACTTCACCGGACTTTCCTACCACGTACGTGTTTTTAATCTGACGTTCGAAACGTCCAGCCGGAAGTTTTCCAGCTTCGTAGTCACTCCGTGAAAAAACACTCGCGATCCCTTCGCGACCGATCTCACCGTTGGCTTTCGGGGCCGCGATGAAGTTTTTGAGTTCGTTTTCCAACTTTTCGCGAGCAATCTTCTTTTCCGTCATCACTTCCGGATTCAGGTAAAAGTTAAAGGAACGAATTTTGAGAATATAGTCGCCTTTTTTCGCCTTTCCGAATTTACGAACCAAGTGAGCTTCTGCCTCAGCGGCGAAGGCTTTGCCAAACGTACCGGCCTCAAGCCCGAGGTTCTTAGCGAGTTCCACCGGTGGCGCAACGCCATGATCAGCCGTCATCGCAAACACCACATTTCTTAAACCCACTTTTTTATCGATGGCCTTTAACAACTCACCGATGCTGGCATCCTCGTACACCGTAAGATGTTCCATCTCCGCGCTCTGAAGTCCCTTTGCGTGCCCCATCATGTCGTGCGACGAATAGCTCACCGCCAAGATATCCGGATGTTCGCCCTGACCAAGCTTCATCGAATCGAGGGCCTTTATCGCGGCCTCCGTCGTCACCTTTACGCCGTACTCGGTCGCAAACGCCTTCTTCTTGTCGACCAAAACTTCCACCGCTCGTTTGTCGGATGTGGCCGCTGTTAACCCCGTCGCCTTGCCAGGAATCTCGACCCGAAAGGTTTTTCCCTCTTCTTCAGAGAGCCCTTTGTTCAGCTCTTGCACCCAACCAGGAAGTTTGCCGTCTTTGACATAGTACTGCGACGTCACCCAGCGTCCTTCTTCGATCCAGATCGAAAGATCACCTAAGTGCCCGCCCATCATGATGCTCGATCGGTCTTTCAGTGCCACCGAAACGACTTTCGACTTGTATCCCGCGATCTTCAGTTCGTCGCCGACCGTCGACCCAACAAGGCGACGTGGACTCATTCCGTCGCTAGCCGGAGCCTCACGCCCCACGATCGGGCTTCTTTCGTCGGTCGCGCAGTAAACCTCGGTCTTTTTCGTAGTGTCATACCATTCGTTTAAAGGAATACCCATTTGATTGGGATAAGCCCCCGTAAGAACCGTGGCATGTCCGGGGCAAGTCATACTTTGCAGAATGTCGAACTTGGCAAACGGATAGTAAGCCCCCTTCGACATCAGATACTGAAGTCCACCATCGACCCGGTTTTCCGTCATCCGTTTGTGAAAACGTGTGAGAAAATCCGAACGACATTGATCGACGACCAAAACCACGACCAGTTTTGGTTTCGTCAGAAAACGGGCAAGCGAGAGCGGTTTTGCCGAAGTCTGCGTCTGGGCTTGCGCCTGAGTCATTAGGGAAAGCGAAACAAGGAACACAAGGTAACGAAATGATTTTGCCATGAGAAATGGCTACTTCGAATCCAACTGTTTGGCAAAGAGTCCATAGCTATGCTCGAAGAGAAGTTCCGAGCGTCCACCAAAATGCTCGCTCAAATTCCCGCGCCGCATAAGAGCGTGAATCATCTTATCCAAACCCTGACGAACTCCAACCTCGGCACTTGCCGCCATAACGGCGTTTGAGAGCTTTTTGCCTCGGTAGTCTGTGCCTACCGCTAACGTTTTAAAGACCATGTAACCACGATCCGGGAATCCAAAACTAAATGCGGCGGCACGACCTTTGCGATCACGCATCAGGAATGAGCTAGAAAGATCCTTTAGCTCCGAAAACCCAGCGAGATAGAGCTGATGAAAGTACTCGCGCGGAATCGGCTGAAACAAGAAGGCGTCCTTGAAGCTCTGCATAGTGAGCTGGAAAAGATCATCGAGGAGACGGCTACGAGAAGCCTCATCGACCATCAGACTTGGAAACGTGTGAATCGTAAAACCATCCGCGAGAGCCGCATCGAGAGCCGGCTTCAATCTTTGATAAAAGCCCTGAAGATCGCTGTAGCCACGAGAAGAATACTTTTCGATCGCCTGATACCCGGCATCCTCCCAAAGCCGCTCGTCACCGCGATTTTGATTCGGTTCCCAAGAAAACGCTTGAAAGCCTTCCGCTCCGATTCGCGATTGCTCTTCATCAAAGAGCCTTGCTCGATATGGAAACCATGTGTTGTAAATCATGGGGCCGATCAAACGCGAGGCTCCCTGTCGCATAGCCCAGGCTTCTAGATGACGGTTCATCGGCTGAAATGCGTCAGGCTCCCCGCTAAAAAAACCGATGGCCAGATCTTTTTCCACCGACTGC
This sequence comes from Bdellovibrionota bacterium, assembly GCA_963170185.1. Taxonomy (GTDB): domain Bacteria; phylum Bdellovibrionota; class Bdellovibrionia; order Bdellovibrionales; family JAMPXM01. The sequence continues at coordinate 14,201 of CAUJGS010000024.1, read as the reverse complement.
GAGCCGCAGATTCTAGCTGCGGGTTTCGACTCCCCTTCACGATACGCAAACACAAACTGTCGAGGAAACGGCACGGGTGCCAAAACAAATCTCGCCAGCGGGTCCCGGCTTGGCTCGCCAAAGTAGCTCACAAATTCTTGTGCCGTCACATCGCGAATCAGCCACCCCATATTTTAGGCCTCCACTGCCTTCTCGGTCTCGTCTTTGAGAATCCGCACTTCACCTTTAGCGCCGTCGACACGCACTCGGTCGCCGGTCTTTAGCTTTTTCATCAAACCACCCGAAATCCCGACAATCGTGGGAAGACCAAGTTCTCGCGCAACAACCGCCGAATGCGAAAGCAGACTTCCACGCTCGATCAAAAGCCCCGAACAGCTGGGGTAAAGCGGAACCCAACCCGGATCCGTGCGCTCAGTCACAAGAATCTCACCGGCAATGCCTTCGGCGTCTTTCATCTCTTTTACGACGCGAACAACGCCTTCCACCACGCCCGGGCAGCAAGGCGTGCCTATCAATACGTTTGGATCATCGGATTTTGGTCGTTCCGAGCGAAGAAGATCTAGCTCAGCAAGCACCTGCCCGTAGGGGAGGCTCACACCAACCGCGCCTTCCAACAAAAAGCGATCTGGTGGCGGCTGAGTTTTGTCGAAGCTCAAAAACTCTTTCTTGCGAAGCTCCGTGAGAGTCGCAAGATCCAAAGTCACTGTTCGACCTTCGTTAAAGGCGATCAGCTCCTCGATCGTGAGATAAAACACATCAGACTCTTGTCGCAAGAACCCGAGGTTCTTTAGACAATACCCCATCGCCCGAATAATTTTTCTGGCAACGCCGAAAACTTTGGTTCGCGCAAAACGAAGATTTTCGCGATTTCGAACGGCGCGACGGGTTTCGTTTAAAACCCAGCGATAAATCGCAAGCTTTGGACCAGAGACCTTTTCTTCCAGAATCTTTTCGGCTTTGCCGCGAATTTCAAGCTCGCGCGCTTCCATCTTTTCGATATCATAAGACCCCGTGCGCACGTAGCTTTGCACCGAACCAACGACGAAACTTGGGTCGTCGTGCAAGTCTTTTTCTTCAAGTTTTAGTTCGTTGATACAACGAAAACCGTAGAGATCGAGGAAGTTATCGAAGAGTCGGTAGATCTCGCTTCGCTGGTTTGTCACTTGGCCAGCGGCTTCTTGCGCCAAAGTAGCCCAAACTTCTCCCGGCTTTCCTTTTAAGAACCACTCGCGCGACGACGGATCACCCTTGTCGATGACCTTTGCAATACGCATCAGGGTCTTTGTCGGCTCCGTGCTCTCAAGGTCGCCTTGACCACAAAGAAGATCGTTTTGCAGCGATCCGCCTTCGTCGCCGCTTGCCACCCATTTTTCCGTGAGCTTTTTAAGAAGTCCGAAAAAGATCATGCAGAGATAATCATTGATGATTGGAACCTGCCACCGCTTAAGGAAGCGATCCTCCAGGCGATGATACTCATCCACAAGCTGATCAAAGCTGTAGGTTCGGTAAGGACGTTTTCTTGCATCCTCGTAGGTTTCGACAAAGTTTTTATTGAACTCGCCGACAAGCGTGTCGATTTTCTTAAAACGTAAGTAGGTCGAAACCAAAAGCGTGAGCTTTTGCAAGACACTGTACTTGGGTGGGTTGTTCACGAATTCAAAAAGCTTTGCGACTTCCGGCTTAAGGCCTTGTTTCACGCCCATCATGGTTTCCATGAAGCTTTTGTTGTTCGCGGAGCCAGGAAGCAGCAGAACAAGTTTGTACCAATTGACCAAGTTGTAGTAGATGCGCCCGCGAATCAAGCCAAGCATGTTACGAAAAACATCTTCGCGCTCGATAATCCAGGCTTCTGGGATCCCCATGACTTCGCAAAATTGGATGTACACTTGGCGATACACGCGAGACGCGAAGCTAAACGTCAAAGGTGTCGTAACGCCTGAGTAGCTTTCGATGATGTTCGAGTTATCCCACAGGGTCGCAGACACGCCTCGACTACTAGATTCGAAATAAGTGTCTGGAGGAAGACTCGTGACCGGGCGGGTTTGGACAAGATAGACCTTGCCGCCTTCAATCGCCCACTCGCAGTCTTGAGGCGCTTTGAGCTTTTTCTCAAGATCCATGCAAAGATCCGCGACTTTCAAAACCTCTTCATCCGAGAGCGACGAGACCTTTTGCAGGGCCTGATCAACCGACTCGATCTTAAGGCCACCTTCCGTCGATCGGCGAAAGGCCTGATCCTTCGTCACAAGGTCTGCTTTGATGGTCCGCTTAGATCTGGAAACATCGTAAGAATCCGACTCAAGGTATCCGCTCACCAGGCCCTCGCCAAGACCATAAACCGATGCGATCAAAAGCGAGTCGCGATCAAGAGCACGAATCGGGTTTCGACTAAACGCCACACCCGCTCGATCAGCCTGAACCATCTTTTGAATCACGACACCAATCGAGATCTCTTCAAGTCCCAGCCCACGTTCATAACGATAGCTCAGAGCCCGCGCCGAAAAACCAGAGGCCCAGCATTTTTTTATCGAATCCGAAATCGCATCGAGACCTTTTTGAAACAGGTAACTCGAAAACTGACCGGCAAAGGAGTTCTGTGCCGAATCTTCATCCAGACCACTTGACCGAACCGCACATTCCTCGTTGGCGAGTTCCGTGGACTCAAGACCGAGCTTGAGTTCGATCGCGAGTTCATTTGGAAGCGCCGAGTGAACGATCATCTCCTCGATGGCTTTTGCCGCTTCGTCAAATATCGCGGGCTCCGGACGTACCGCTGCCGCTTCGGCTTCTTGCAGACGGTTTTTCATCGCCACCAAAACCGCTTCGATTTTCGCATGAATTCCGGACTCGATCTGAAACTTCGCGAATGCCGGAGCTCCGACGACGAACCACTGTGGCACAGGAAGATCAAGCACCGTCATGCGAAAGAGATTCTTCCCCTTGCCACCGACCTCTTCACGCAAGAGCTTTTCTTGTGCTTCTTGATTTAAGCTTCGAATGTCTTTGGGATAAATCAGATACGCCATCCGCTATTCTCCTACCTGCATCGCAAGCCAGTACTTCAAAATCGGTGTCCAGATATGAAAGAACAAAGAAAGTGTCGCAAACCCTTCGATGAGTTTGTGGCGCTTGTCGACCTTCCCTTTCGGAACGCTTAGCCAAAGCAGTCCGTACGAAAGCAGCGTCAACACAGACCATGGCAGCAGCCAGATCTCAAGATGACTCATAAGAGCGGCCGCCAGACAAAGCGGGAAAAGGCCGAGCACGATCGCAAATGACCCGCCTTTGCCGTACACCTCGAGATAGGTTTGCAAAACCGGATGCGCTTTGGGATCAAGTTTGCGGGAAACTTCGTAGGTGAAAAACGAACCCAAAACACCAATCGCCCATACTAGGATCTTGAGGTTTAGCATCGAGCCATAAACTTGCGGTCGCATCGAAAGCGCTAGGCAAAACGGAATGAGGATTACCTGATGTGTGACAGCATAAATAAGAGGTCGCTTCGCCAAGCTCTCGCCGATGTAAAATTCCTTGTACATCAACCAAAGCCAGACCGCGGAAATGAGGGCGAAGATACCGGCGACCGGATTCGCCCAATACATACCCCCTGAAATCGCAAGGCCCACGAGCATCGAAACTCGAATCAAGCTCTTGACGGTATCCGTCTTGATAAGTCCACGCGGCAACGGGCGTGTGGGATGGGCGACGAGGTCTTTTTGATAGTCCTTAAGCTCATCCATCAAACGGAGTGTCGCAAAAAGCCACATAGCAAAAGCGAACGCCAAAAGCGTGAGAACCGTGAACGGTTCCATATAGGCCAGAACAGATCCCGACAGCACAAGTCCGCCACTTAAGAGAAAGTACACCGGAAGCGGAAAACGCTCTTTAAGATAAATCGTCCATGCGCTCACGCTATTGGGCTCAATGGCTTTTTGACTCATGTCTTCTCCATCTTCTCACTACAAAACGAGGACTTCTCTCGCGACTTCACGCGGTCGATGCGCGCGCGATGACGGCGATCTCGAACAATTTCCGTTTGATATATCGAAACTCTCTCGTTCCAGTCCTGAATTTCGCTTTGGATTCGCGAGAGTTTATCCTTTGCTCCCTCACAAAAGAGCTGAAGCGAGCCATCTCGCTCTCTATGCAAAAAAAGCTTACTTGTATCGAGTGCCGAGTACAGCTGCTGTTCACGCTCGAAATCTGTTTCGCTTTGTGAACTTCGTCCGCCGTACCAGAGCACGCCGTTTTTTAAGCTCACACGATCACCCATCGCGTGCCAAATCGAGCCGTCGGCATCGATGCGTTTATTCAGGCGATTCTCCTCGGCCACATTTTCATCTTTCCCGATGTACATCGGGCAGACGTGCGGACCCTTCACCCACGTCGTGGAAAGTTCGGTTTTAAGCTGAATCTGTTCGATCGGTCTGCCAAGAGCCAATGTCTGAAATCGGCCGCTTTCTCGACTGAGATTCACGGCTTCGCGCGCATCCATCACCGCCACGGGCTCGGCCTCTGAACTTCCGTACACATGAAGAAACTCTGTTTCCCGAAAGCGACCAAACGCGGACTCAAAGATCGCCGTGTCGGTCAATGCCCCGCCGACGTGAAGCGAACGCAAATTCTGAAATCCGGACTCCACCACTAGACGGCGCAAAAATGCGGGCCCCATCGTCCCCGTCTCCGGCGCGAGCTCGCCCTGAAGCTCCGAAGCCCAACGCAAGTCTTGCGCTTTCCAAGAAGAAGGAATCACGACCGATCCTCTTGCGCTCGCAAGATTCGCAAAGACGAAGTTGGTAAAAATCGTAAGCTCTGGCTTTTCATGATGCTCGTGATGAAGGGCTTCTTTTAAAACGCGATGCTGATGAATGAGATATTCGTGACGCCGAGGCACTCCCTTGGGAAGACCCGTCGTGCCACTGGTGAAAGCCACGAGCCCAAGATGGTCCGCCGCAAGCGACTTCACATCTAAAGAACCTGCAATGTCGGCAGGTTTCATCTCCGCCTCTCGTCGAAGCCCGGAAAGACTCATCCAACTAGGGATATTTCGAATCGCTCGCGACCGAATTCCCCACGCGCGCCCCAAAGGCCCCGTCAAAAAAAGTCTCGGCCTTAAACCTTCAACCACCGATTCAATTTTTGAAAGCGGCATCCACGGCTCGATGACCGCCACCGCCGTTCCTTGAGCCAAGGCCGCCAGCACAAAGGCATAGAGTTCCGGGCAGGGCGCTTCACCCAAGAGAATAGTTTCGCCCTTTCCGATACCCAGCGACTTCAAAGCCAGCTGATAGCGTTTCGATTCTCGCTCAAGCTCTCCAAAGCTCATAACCGCACGGCGAGGAAAAATCAGCGCTGGCCGATTGGGGTGCTTGCCGATGGCTTCAAGAACTGGGGTTACCCCGTTTAGGCTCACAATCCACCCCGCATGGCCGCACTATGAGAAAAAACTTCTTGGTTGGCGACACTCAAAGCATACGCCAGAAGCAACAGAGCCCAGTACAGGTGATTCACTAGGAAGACACCACGAATCGGGGCCTTTTTCACTCTCACCACCTCGTCGAGAGTCAGCAAAACATGGTAAAAACAATGCCCGTAGATCCAAGTGGAGGAGGCCATCCCCGCTTCTGGGATAAACACCAAAGCCGATGGCAGATTTAAGAGAACGAGGCCGAGAAAAATAGCTGTTGTTCCCTTGATCGGCCCTACGGAGAGATCGACAAGGCCCCGGGCGTGAACATAGGCCGCCCATACGAAATGAACGGCGAAGATCGCGAGGTACGAAATGAGACCAAAATCTGTTCCGACCGTTATCCCGTTCATGCTGGCACTTGTTCTACCTGTGTGCTTCGGATTTCTCAACGAGGCACATGCCAAAGAGGAATGTTTTCGCGATCATTTGCGAGAAGCAATTGAACTCAATGAACATAGAAAACCCCTCTATAGCGCTCTGACGAACTCTCGCTCGGTAGAGATCTCGGAACGCCTCATTCGGCACGAGCGCATGGCGATTTTTGGAAGCCGTATCTTCCACAACTTCGACAAGGACGCCGAGATTTATCAAAAGCACGGCATCAACATCGTTTGTGACGAATACGTTCCAATGGCACTCACTCCCGGCTTTCAAACAGCTTCACCTTTGCCACATCCCGACCTTCGCCGTTTTCAAGAAATCGACCCTTACATACTTGGCCGTCGAATCAAGCGCGCAAAGAAAAAGGGTTACGAAGAACTCACGAAAACCGCGCGCGAAGTGATTCATGAAATCGAGGCGACAGACGCACGTTTCAATTGCATGACCCGTCACCTCATGGAGTCACTCGGGCGAATCGCGAAGCTCGCTCCTGAGCACGCGGCCAAAGCGCGGAAACTTGGTCTACCGTCGCCTCTGAAACTCTCCGATCGAATGATCTCGGCACATCTCTACATGTTGCCTGCGGCGACGGAGATCGATGCAACTGCGGCCCCCTTGCAAGCAGAAGGTGTTCAGATCCTCTGCCAAGATGTTCCGCCGATTCATTTCTAAACGAGACCTCTTAAAGCTCCGATTTAAACCAGACAAGAGTCGAGCTGGACCAAGCAAGCCATCTAGCTTTCGTCTCGTTTTAGTTCCACTTTGGAACTAGCGCTCGACAGCCTGATCTGCGGGAGTCGAGCCTGTTTGCATGTTAAAACCATCGCACGCTCTGGCTCTCTTTTCCTTTTCTGTAGCACCACTCCTGACATCGCTCTCTAGCCTCGAGGCTTTCGCGCATGACGGAGCACACGGCGGACCAAGACCGATGTCCACAGCCGACGGACCAAAGCGATTTGTTCTCACCGACGCAAAGTACGCCAAAGAGCTTCGCGCCGACGCGCTTCTCACACACGACCAAACCGGTACGGTACTGCTTCATCTCACCGAGTCTCAACGCAACGAACTTTCTCATATCGCTCACGAAGAAAATGGAGCTTGCGGCGGATACGAACTACTTGCGGGAGAAGAAACACATGCACCGTCGAGCAAGGCCTTTGCGCTTGCGCTAAGCTCGGCTAAACGCGAGACACTAAAAACTTTCGCGGCGTTTGATCGACAGGCTCTTGAAGATCAAAAGACTCGAAGAAAATCCGGCAGCATCGGAATCGGCCTGCCAGAAGATCCATCCGCATCGAAAGATCCGACCGTCGAAGCCGCTCTTGGCGAAGTCAAAGAAGAAAACCTGAAAGCCACCGTTCAGTTTCTCTCTGGCTTTCAGTCGAGAAACCATAAAACCGGCGACGGACAAAACGCCGTGTTGGCATTCAAAACGGAAGTCGAAAAAGTTCTCACCGGCGGCAAAAACTCTTGGAAGCTTGATCTCATTTCGCATCGAAACACGCCGATGAATAGCTTACGCCTCACTATTCCAGGTAGTTCCGGCTCAAACGACATTGTCGTGGCCGGTGGTCATATCGACTCGATCGCCCAGTCGTTCTTCGGAAGCGGAAAAAAAGCTCCGGGTGCAGATGACAATGCCTCTGGCTCGGCTAATCTTTTAGAAGCCGCGCGTATCTTGGTCCACCACCAGCAGCCTTCAAAAACTGTCGAGATTTACTGGTACGCCGGAGAAGAAGGCGGGCTTTTGGGTTCAGCGGAAATCGCGGCGGACGCAAAGGAGAAAGGTAAAAACGTCGTCGGAGTCTTGCAACTGGACATGACGCTCTTCCCTGGCGATGGAGAATTCAAAATCGGCAGCATGACAGACTTCACTTCGCAATCCATGCGCGATCACTTGGTGAAGCTCAATGCGACCTACGGACTCGGTGGAACGATTATCGAAGACAAATGCGGATACGGTTGTTCGGATCATGCCAGCTGGTACAAAAATGGCTTCCCGACCCTCATGCCGTTTGAGGCGACAAAACGCCGTATGAACAGTCAGATTCACACTGAGCGCGACGTCGTAAATGCCCAATCCAGCTTCCGCCACTCCGCCATGTTCACGAAAATCGCCGTGGCATTTTTGCTGACGCTCTAAGTCCTGTCTTATCCGGGCACTGTCCAGGATTGATCGTCACAAATCTTGTGATAATTTAAGTCAACAATGTGTGCAGATGTAGTTCGACGGGTGCGACTACAAAGCGAGCCCTCTAAGTCAACAATCGGCCAATCGTCGAGTTGAAGCCACGATGCGCGTTCTGTAATACTGAGATCTATGAAAATCTCATACTCAGTCCGATCAGTCGTTTGGATCACTTCTTTAGCTTTCGCATGCGGGGCAATGGCCGCTCCCTCGCGGGTTTTTGCGTCGGAAAAACGTGACGCCGCGAAGGCGTTTGTCCCGACCGAGTTTGAGCGTCTTCAAGATTCAGCCAGGCTTCACGCTCAGTTTAAGAGTTTCGGCGCGATCTTGAGTTTCTATGAAGGCATCGGTATCGCGACGCCCGACGATATCACGCGCGTCAGGACATTACTTCAAGCGCGTGGAATCGTGGACGAGACCGCGCTCCCACAAGCTAAGATCATGGAAGCAAAAGTAGCATGGGGAAAAACCGAGATACTGCGACGCAGGGATGGTTCACTCAAGAACCGAAGTGGCGTCGTTCTTCATGTGAAATCGACGGGCCGCTTTTATGAAGCATTCGAAGATGCCATCGCGAAACTCGAATTCAAAGTCGCGAATGCGCGAATGTGGCCCTCGGAAAAAACCGCTTTGACCATGCTCGGAATGTCGGCTCCGGCTTTTGCGGCTGAGTATGAAAAGCCCCTTGAAAAGGAGGGGGCGGATGCCGCTTCGGCCGCTTCGGCCGCTTTGAGCCTGGCTTCCGACGTCGGTCTGAATTTATTTATGACGGTTGTTGGCTGTCCGCTTGGGACTCTTATGGCGTCAACGGGCGGCTACGCGAGCTTAGTTCGTTCAATGTTTCATCCGCTTCGTACATGGATTAACGAGGGCAAGATTGAGTGTTCGAGTGGCGGCTATTTCTACAAAGACCTCGATCTTAAGCTGCTTGACCCGCGGACGATGGTCGCGAATGGGTACGTCAGGGGAAAAAGGCCTGGACGCAAGCTCATGCCAGTGCCGCAAGCTTGTGGAGCGCTTGTTATCTATGGTGCGGAGTCGACACTTGGAGTGTTCTTCCCGGACATGTATCCGGACCAAGCGAATTTCTTGAACACGGAGGGAGATCCAGGTGTTATCTTCAAGAGCATCAAAGGTGTTCCCAAAGAAGTATTGAATGAAGTGTTCCCGAAGCCGCACTATTCATCGATACCGGAGTGCAACGTCGAACGCGCGGAAGCCGTTAGGTCAGCGCTGTTGGCGAAGGCGAGAAACGTGGAACAGGGGCTTCTGAAGCGCTTCTCTATGCTCTTCGACGAGGCGCGCTTGAAAATAATGGGCCCGAGCGGAACCGCCACTAAAAATGACAAAGACGTAAAAACATCGCGGTAATTCTTCGCCGATGTGGTGACCTGCCAGGAATTTTGCTACCGAGCGAAAGGTACCTGAACGCCACGTTGATCAAGCAGCATATTGAGTTTGAGAATTTGCCGTTGTGTGGCTCTTGTTCTTAACCGATGCGAAATTCAGGCATGACGGCTGAAAGCGAGTCCCAAACTTCGCTCCAAACGCGGACTTGCCGCCAGCATAATGCTACTTACCGTTGCCGCCGCCTCGATGTCTTGGCTTGAACCGAAAATGGCCTTCTTAGCCGGTGCGACAGCAATGGTTTTATTCGGGTGCGTACCGACGAAGAATGCTTATGACAACATCGAGACCAAAATCTTCGTCATGATTGCCGGGGTCATCCCGCTTGGCATTGCGATGTCCAAAACTGGCCTCGATCAAATGCTCGCCAAAAACTTCCTCGAATGGAGCGGCGGCTGGAACCCGCTATTCATCCTGCTCTTCTTTTTCTGGATCGCGGCACTGCTCACGCAGATTCTTTCAGATGCCGCAACCACGGCGTTGATCGCACCCGTCGCGGCCGCGATTGCGGCACAAAGCCAAATTTCCATCACAGCGGCCGTTGTCGCAGTAACCACGGGTGCTGTCGCGTCGTTTCTTACACCTATTGGGCACCATGGAAATCTACTGATTTTAAGCCCGGGAGGTTACAAGTTTCGAGACTTCATTGTCATTGGCCTGCCGTTGACGATTATAATTTCGGTCGTGACCTGCTACCTCTCGATTCAAGTTTGGAGATGATCACAACCGAGGAAAGTCATCACGACCAACGAGATCGCGGAGATCAAGAAAGAACTTTTCGCTGACTCGACCGGCTTCGTTGGCCGAGAATGGGCCGTCCTTTTTTGCGACTTCTTCGAGATCGACTTGGTGTTGATAAAGAAGGCCAGAAGCCGCCCGTTTATCGACCTCCGGAATATCCGACAGACCGTCGATATATCGCGAGTAGACGAAATTCTCTGCTTGCTCCTGGCTTATCGCGATTGTCATCAGCTGTCGAGGAAGGAAGTAGTCTGGATGAAGCTCCTCTTCTCTTTCACTCGCTGCTCTTGGTTTTGTCGCAAGACTACGTCCGCCCATATATTTCGAAAGATAAGAGCACTTGCTGGAGGCTTTTCGCCATTCGACAACATATCTCGGAGTATTCACATTGCAAGACCCCAACGCCGCCATAAACTTGTCGACATTGTCACCCCCCTTGCAGCTAGCGAGGATCTTGGAGTGTTCCTTTACGCAATTTAAATTCACAACGAGGGGTTCCGAGGCAAAAGCGCTAGACCCCACAAATGCGGCACAACTCACGAAAAAAGTGATGAAGGAAAACCTGGACATCTTGCCCCCAATATATCGCCTAAGGAGCAAGAAGCAGTCCCATCCAGCATATTCTCCGCGCTCGCGAGAGAGCCGGTCTTTTGACAGCTGTCTATTTACCAAACACTAGCGTTCGAGAACGTGGATGTCTTCTGCTCGAGGTGGAAGTAACTCTCCCTCGAGTTTTTCGACATCGAAATAAAGTCTCGAAATCTCGATGCCGCCTGAAGTTTCAACTCTCACCTGCGACGGACCAGTCGAATAATTGCTCTTAAACGAGAATCCTCGAAATCCCGCCTCGCGCCCGCCCTGAATACGCATGGGGACCTTGTCGCTAGTGATCCAAGAGCCTTTACTATTCTTCGTCAGCCAATGAATCGTGACAGAGTCTGAGATTCTGGTCGGCGAATAGATTTGCGCATAAAAGAACACGCGGTCACCTGGACGAGCTTTAAAAACAGAGTCATGCGTGACCCAGAATTTCCACCAGGGTTTTTCATAGGTCAGAATGTATTTCCCTTCCCGCTTTTCGATGTTGTGATAAATCCCCTGCTCAACCACGCTTAAAGGCACCGGTGGAATCCAACCTAAAAAGTAAAACAGAACAAACGTCGCAATTGTCGTTGCTCCAGGAAATACAAGTGCACGACCAAGAAGTTTACGCTTCACAATGACGCCGACTTCCGACGTTGCTCCGCTTTCGCCTAAATGAGGCAGCGGGAAGGCCATGTAGAGCCACTTCAAATGGCCATAAAAAACAACCGCCGTGCAAACTACCGCGAGAGAAAACGGCAAGACACCGACAAACCCAAGAAGGATAGGCATTAGGATCGAGAAGAAAGAAAAAACACAAATCGCGTACATCGCCACTTTAGCCGAGACGTTGGCTTTCTTCACGAACGGAAGCTCATTGGCAAGAACCAGCCCGAGCATCACCAACAAGAAGAGAAAGCTGCTAAAGATCGAAGCGCTCTTAATATAAAAGAGCGAGTAAAGGTTTAAAAGGCTTCCAAATGCAAAGTGAAGCGCAAGCCCCCGATAAGGCCAAAATTTTTTGATAAATCCTTTCGGACGAAACCTGTGCAAGCGAAACAAAATCTCGTAGTGAATGAGTGAGCCGAGAATCAAAAAGTAAACAACTTGCTGCAAAATACCAAACAGGTCGTCAGGTTGGGACAAGAGGAATATGTCGAGAAGAAAGCCGCCGATAAAAAAACCGACCTCAAGATGAGTCTCGTATTTTTCGACAAACTGTCTGAGCTGACTCTTAACACCGGTCATTCTTTTTAACTCCTCAAAACTTCAAACTCCGCGATCACATCAATCGAGAGTTCTGGATCTGCTTGATCCAAGAGGCGATTCACGACCTTCAAGACATTCCCCTGCCGTGAAACCTGCAAGAGTTCCGGCGCACGAGATGGAAGATCAGTCCGAAGTCCACGAAAACCAAGAGCCTTCATTTTAAGTAGCGCATCACCAAAAAAACTAGGCGGCAAACTCTTGATTTCAAGCGGCTCACCAAGCACATCGTCCGAGATTAAAAGTCGTGCAGGCCGCAGCTCTCCCCACTCTTGCCATTCGTTGACAAGAAAGACGGCTTCTTCGACATCTTGAGCCGCCAATGCGCGGGTAAGTCGTTGAAACTCAACTCGAAGCCGCCTTGTAACCGCTCGCAAGTCAAAACCAACCGAGGACATATTGTCCTCATTCTCCTGACTAGCGGCAATCGAGCTAGCCTCACCAGCTGCGACACGCACTTGACCGCCAAGCTCGACGAAATCACTCTTTAGTCTCGTCCATTCGTCCAAGAGAGACGAATCCACCGAACGAATCATAAGTGCCAATTCAGTCTCAATCTCCAATAACACATCGTTTTTAAAAGATACCGGAACGGTCTTTACCAAGACTTTGTAAACGTCATTGATCGTGCGCAGCAAAACTCCCTCACCGCGCTGAAGATCGTATTCGCGAATATAGTCAGCAAAGCTAAGGCCTTTTTCGAGAATTTCACGAACAATCGACTTAGGACGGATATTCTCAGCTCCCACCCAAGGGTGTTTTTCCGACCAGTCGTTAAATGTCTGATAGATGAAATCGCGAAGCGGTTTCGGATGCTCAACCGCTTCCAATCGTTCTTGTCGCTCCTCAAACTCGACGCCTTCTGCTTTGAGTTCATGGAAAAGCGCCTGGCGCGCGCGATCGGTTTGCTTTCGTATGATCAAGTCCGGCGATTCGACAATTGCCTCACAAAGAGTCACGACATCCAGGGCATAGGTTTCGCTTAACGGATCCAAAGCGCTAAGGGTGTCGATCATCCAAAGCGAAAGCGATTGGTGCAGAGAAAAGTCTGTCTGTAAATCGCCATGTACTTTTAAAGGAGAAAGCGTGATGAGATTTCTTTCCAGTAGAGAACGGAAGAGTTGAAACGCGCGCTTTCGATGCTTTCGCTTGTTGTTTTCCGTTTCATGCGAAGTCCGAATCAGACGCCGAAGTGCCGAGCAACCATCTTCGTTTCGCGAAAGCACCGAGAGCACGACTTCATGGCTGACCTGGAATCGAGACTGTAAAGCTTCCGGCGTGGACTTTGAAAGCTTCTGAAACGTCGACTCGTCCCAATGCACGAAGCCTCGCTCGGGAGGTTTTGCTTTCACCATCTTCTTGGCTTTTTTGGGGTCCAAAGCCGCCTTTCGCTCGAGCTTCACGTTTTCAATGACATGTTCTGGCGCCTGCGCAACGACAAAACCCCGATCATCGAACCCTTTACGGCCCGCTCTTCCCGAAACCTGATGAAAATCCCGGCTCGACAAAATCGCAGTCTTTTCTCCGTCGAATTTGCAAAGCTTTGTGAACAACACCGTGCGAATCGGGATATTGACGCCGACTCCAAGCGTATCTGTGCCGGCGATGACTTTCAAAAATCCTTCTTGCGCAAGCCTCTCTACCAAGATGCGATACTTCGGCAATAGTCCAGCATGGTGCACGCCGATTCCATGTTTCAAATACTTCGCCATTTCGCGGCCGTATGGCGACCGAAACGCCGTGCCAGAAAGCTTCTCTAAAACCGCCTTCTTCTGCTCTTTCGTTAGAACATCGATGCTCATTAAGTTTTGAGCCTCTTCCGCCGCCGAATTCTGTGTGAAGTTCACCAGATAAATCGGCGCTTTTCCCAGCTTCAAGAGATCCTGTATTGTTTCGTGCAGATGCGTCTCGCCTCGGTATTCAAACTCAAGCGGTACCGGGCGTTCTAGTCCCGTGACAAGTTGCACGTCGCGCCCCGTTCGACTTTTCAAATCCTTTTCAAAGAGACTCATGTCGCCAAGGGTTGCCGACATCAGAAGAAAGCGCGCACGTCGAAGCTCCAAGAGCGGCACTTGCCAAGCCATACCGCGCTCACGATCCGAGTAATAATGAAACTCGTCCATGATGACATCGTCGACCTTGGCATCCTCACCATCACGAAGCGCC
>CAUJGS010000023.1 GCA_963170185.1 Bdellovibrionota bacterium | reverse complement strand
CTCAGCTTGTGAGAGACGGTCTTGCGCGTCCGACTCGCGCGATTCTTGCGTGCGTACGGCCGAAACGAGGCGGTTGTACTCTGGCAAGTGCGAAGAGATGCGGTTGTAAGCAGCTTCGTACTCAGCATTTGCTGTCACGAGTTGCGACTCGATTGTTGCAACTTGTGGCTTCAGGGTTTGGATTTCCTGAGATGCTGTTTGGATCGCGACTTGAGCATTTGCGCGCTCAGTTTCAAGACGCTTCACTTCTTGTTGAGTGAGGCGGTCGAGGTTGCGGCGAAGGCCAGCAAGTTCGTTGATCTCGCGAAGGAAACGAGCATTGAGGCGCTCGATCTCTGTTTGCGTGACCGCTGAATCCAAGAAGGCCGCGCGAGCGACTTCGAGTTGCAGTTTCAAAGCATCGGCACGAGCTGGTGTGACGCGAGCGAGATCGACGCTAGCGACAGCTTGTGGCAAGAATGCTTTTTCAAACGCCATGTCCGCAGCCGTAGGAACTGAAAGACCTGCCGCACATTTTTTGCCGAGGTCTGTGATCGTGGCGCTGCTTCCGCGAAGCGAGAACGTCGCGACTTTTCCTGGAAGACCAGCTTGGTCCGTCGCTTGCGCTTCGAATTTCATTTCGCGCTTAAGGTAGCTGATCAGAGCTTCCGAGCCGCGTGGGATATTCCAGAAAACCTCTTCGCCGGAGTTCGAAGTGATTTTAGCGAAGGTGTAGACTTGTGTTTTTGCGCGATCCAAAGCGGCCTTGTAGCCGATCGCAGGAGTCGCCGCCGCTTCTGCGCGAATCGAAAGCTCAAGAGGTGAAGTAGGAGCCTTTAAAACTTTGACTTCGAGGTGATGGTTGATGCCATCAACTTGAACGGCAGTTGTCGCCACACACGAAGAACCGAGATCCAGAAGGCGCCAGTCCTTTGAACTCGAAATCACGGTCGCTACGACGGGTCCCGCCAGCGGAGTGGAGTTCACGGCTGCGACCAGCGGAGCTGGCGCTGGAGCTGTGAAGAATTGAGGTGTGCTTTCCGCTGCCGTCGCATACGGCGCGAACGACGACCCAATCAGACCGCCGATGAGGGAGAGAGCCATGGTTTTGGACACGTGATACCCCTTCTTATGTGTTGTGGTGGTGGCGAAACGCAACCGAACTTGCCGAGGTTTTTCCCCTAAAAGCGGTGCGAGATCAGCCAGATAATTGTTATCGCAAGTGGTAGGCCAAAATATTTCAGTGTCGAAAGGGCCCTAGGCGTCGCAAACCTCAATGCCTCATGTAGCGATTGCCCCGGTTGGTGATTACCTTGTAGGAGGGCTAGATGTCTTACTCACAACCGCCAGGTGCTCCGTTTTCTCATGACTCTATCGAGCTGGCCGATCGCGCAAGCCGGATCGTTATGGAAAAGTGGGCGGGGAGTAACGCCGCGGCACCGAAGGCCTTCGAAGCTCTTGATCTCTGTTCGGGGTGTGGAGTTGTGGGCCTGGAAACCGAGAGACGACTTCGTCAGCGGTTACGGCTTGGAAATCTGCTCACGCCGCGTTTTGTGCGAAGCTGGACCTTTCTTGAGATCCAAGAAGAGTATCGGGAGCATTTCCAGATCAATCTCGAGACATTGCTTTCGGAATTGGATTCAAGTGAACGCGAGCGTTTGAGCGCCAAATTTGTACGAGAAAATTTCAAAGAGGTATTGAGAGACGAAGCCATGGGTTTTCGGTCGCGATTTGATCTGATCTTGTCGAACCCGCCGTATTTTGAGGCAAGCCAAGGCCGCCTGCCGCCGAACAAAGTGAAAGCTCACTCGCGTTTCTTTTTAGACGCCGGGTTTGAAGACTTTGTTCGTGTCGTCGACTTCTGTCTTAAACCTGAGACGGGTGAGGCGATTTTTTTACTTCGTGATCTTGCGGATCACGGCATCGACCGTGCGGGTGCGCTAACGGCGTTAAGCAAAGAGCTTGGGTTTTGCTGGGAACAGCTGGAGCCGATTCGCGGGACGGGTCTTGTGCATCTATGGAAAACGGAGTTAGGCTGAAAACGCCTTCAGCGGAGGACGTGGTAAAAGCGAAGTTCTATCGCGCGCAAATCGGAGAGGCGCCTCCGGAGGCGATCGTTGTTGTTGGTCGACATTACGACAATCAGTTTAAAGCAGTATCAAGTTCCGCTCTTGTTTTTTATCACGTGTTTGGCGCACATGCAGGTCGGTCAGGCCAATAGCCTGACCATTGCGCTTGCATGGCTGACGATTGTCGCGATGTGGGGACAGCTCGCGCTTTCGGCGGTTTCCTAGTAATCGTTCCTAGGCAATCGTTTTTAGAGTCCGCAAGCCGCTTGGAGTTTTGAATGAGCTGACGTGCTTTCGCCTAAAGCCTGTTCGTAGGCCTTGCGATAGAAGCCTCCACGCGAAGCAAGCGGTTCGTAGCGAGCCACCCAGGACTTCGCTTCATGTAAACTCACATGGGCTGATTCACAAGACGGCGATCCTTGGCCAAATGCTTGGTTGACGGGTGCAAGAGCCAGTGTGGAGAGACCTATCAACAGCGTCACGGCGGTTGCGGTAGCCAATGCGCCTGTGATCAGTTTTGAGGTGTAGCGCTGGGAGCGTTTCATCTTGACCTCCGTATTCAAGAACTCAAGAGATGCAGGTGATGGGCCGTGCTTCGATTTGAGAAGATGGGCGTTGTTTCACAATCGCTCTGCGCCGAACTTGCTTGGACGAGATGGTCGGCACATTTTTAAACGTTCGAGCTTAGGTCGTCGAGGATATCGACACTATCGAAAACATTCGACATGTCTCGAATTGGACGTTCAAGAAGAGGCTCGCTCTGGCGTTCACGGCGTGGACGAAGTGGATTACATCCCCTTAAAGCGATAGCCCTTTTTCGTGAAAATGGCTTTGATGGCGTCTCGTTTGTCGCCTTGGATTTCGATCAAGCCTTCTTTTCCTTCGATTGAGTAGGTGCCGCCGGTTCCGCACTTGTTTTTCAGCTCCTTGCAGAGATCGCGAAGGAAGATCTCTTGTTTGGGAAGCTGATCGATTACGGTGACGGTCTTTCCGCCACGACCACTTTTTTCTAGGCGAAACACCGCGACCCAGTTCGTGCTTTTCACAAACTCGTCAGAGGCTTCTTTGGTTTTGGCTTTGCCGGCTTCCGCATCGAGTTTCGCGCGGTCTTTTGGGTCATCCGACCAAACGAGTTTCGAGTTGCTCATTTCGTAAGACCCAACTTTTTATCCAGAGTGCCGTCGCGATCAAGATCCGCAAGGTCCGAGTAACCACCAACAAGTTCTTCGCCGATGAAAATCTGCGGAACCGTCATCAAGCCAGTGCGTGCTTTGAGTTTTTCGAATTCCCCTGGGTGATTTTGAAGTTCAATCGCCTCAAAAGCGACGCCTTTGGATTTTAGCAGAGCCTTGGCGCGGTCGCAGTAGGGGCAATAGTCTTTTGAGTAAACGACGACTTTTGGTGTGCTAGACATATTCATACTCCGACCTCTTGCAGTGTGGTGAGGTCACTAGGTTCTATAGTATCGCGAGTTTTGAGTCTCTCAAAGAGCGCGGCGGCTTCCGGATAAGTTTTTTGCAAACTTTTGAGCCATTGTTTTAAGCGAGCTGAAGCGAATCGCGAGCCGCGGCTTTGGCCTCCGGCGGGTTGGCCTCTTGGCGGCTGATTGGAGGCGTGTACGAAGTCGACGACAAAGGGGAAGACCTTTTCCCAGGGCCAGAGGTCGCTTTCGCCCTTACACTCTAGAGCAAGGCTTGGACGAGCAAGCAGACCTCGGCCGATCATCGCGTGCTCGCAGCCAGAGACCTCCCGCATGCGATGGTAGTCTTCTGGTGTCCAGACTTCGCCATTGGCAATCACTGGAATTCCGACCGCTTCACGCATAAGGCCGATATACTCCCAGTGTGCGGGAGGCTTGTAACCCTCATCGCGTGTGCGAGCATGAACGGTGAGCCAGCTTGCTCCACCGGCCTCCGCGGCTTGGGCGATCTCTCGGTGAAGACTCTTGTCGTGAAAACCTAAGCGTACTTTGGCCGAAACGGAGTGCGTGTTTGGAATCGCCTCGCGAACTGCTCGCACGATGCTTTCGATGCGGGTGGGGTCTTTTAAGAGCGTGGCTCCGCCGTCGTGACGATTTACGGTTTTAGCTGGGCAACCGAAGTTGAGATCGATGCCGACTGCTCCAAGCGAGAGTGCTACGCGGGCGTTGGCGGCAAGCGATTCGGGGTCCGAGCCCAAGAGCTGAACAAGAAGTGGTGTGCCTGCGGCGGTGTGTGATTTTCCTGCACCCTCGGTTTTCAGTTCCGAAGCATCGCGGTAAAAAACATGATCCGGCAAGGTGAGGCCTAGGACACGAATGAATTCCGTAACGACGAGGTCGATGCCGCCGATTTTCGTCAAAAGATCGCGTGTGATGTCATCGACCACGCCCTCCATAGGGGCGAGCGCAATCACTTGAGATTTTGATCCGGTCGAAAGGGCGATCACGCAGTTACTCTCACTAGTTCTTTCGTTAGGACTCTTGTTATTTCTGCCGACCCATTTTGCGGATCGTTTCAAATTCGTCTTGGCGCACGGGTTGAATCGAAAGGCGGCTTCCGCGTGCCAAGAGAAGCATTTTGGAGAGCGACTTTTCATTTCGAATCATGTCCAAGCTCACGGCCGTACTAAACTGCTCGACGAACGAGCACTCACAGCAAAACCAAACCGGTTTTTCTTTGGTCGCCTTGGGTTCGAACGAGTCGGATTTTTTATCAAACTGTGTCGGGTCGACTTGATTCAGTTTTTCGATTCGACCGATGCCCATGCAGGCCGAGGGCTCGGCATTGGAGTGATAAAACAAAAAATAATCGCCGACTCTCATCGGTTCGTAGGCAGGAGCTTTTTTGGGCGGTGTAGAAGGTGTTCCAATCATGAAACCCCGGGCCTGGAAATTTCTGACGCCCGTCCAGAGCGTTTTTTTATCCTTTTTGAATTGTTCAATCGGGTAGGTTTCCGGCTCGGACTTCAGAAGCCAGTATTGTGGCTGATTTGCGGCTTTGGACACAGTTTTAAGCTCCCGGTTGCGACTTCTTTGCTCAGAAGACAGCTAGCATGCCTAGGAGGCATTCTTCAAAGCCAATCGTGCTCTGCACGGCGGGCAGCTTCAAGCCGGAGGCTGAAGCGACGCTCGATCCCGCCCGTGCTCTGCACGGCGGGCAGCGGAAGCCGGAGGCTGAAGCGACGCAACAGACATCGACGCCAGCGCTTTTCATAGGTCCAATACGGCTTTCCATATTGGACGACTGGTTGAATTTTCATCTCGGAGGCTTCTCATGCGTTTGATCGCACGTTTTATGGTCACGGTCCTTTTGGGGCTGATTCCCGGATTGACGATGTTCCTTGGAGCAGAAGCCTCGGCGCAAGAGATCTTGTCGGTGACACCAAGTGGGGCGGTACGAGGGGCGCAGCAGGTCTTGGTGAAGTTTTCCCACGAGATGGTGCCGATGGGAGATCCGAAGGCGACGGCTCCGGTGGAGGTTTCGTGTAAGGTTGGCGGCGAGACCAAGGCTGGAAACTACCCGGGTTCAGGTCGCTGGGTTGATTCGAAAGTTTATTCGTATGATTTCAACAAACCGCTGCCAACGGGTGTGCGCTGCCAGGTGGTGGTAAAGACGACGTCGACTTTGGCTGGTGCGACACTCAAACATTCTGGTCTCTACGAGTTTTCGACGGGTGGACCGACGATCTTGCGCTACACGCCTCAGTACGGACACATCGAACCTGGTCAATACTTTGTTTTTGAGTTCGACTCGCCGATGGACAAGGCCTCCATTGAAAGCCAGGTGTACTTTGAGTCTAGCAAGTCGATCGCAAGCCAGATCAAGTCGCGCGTGATTTTGGGCGCAGAACGCGAGCAGGTTTTGCGCGCGGTGATCGAACGCGATTGGCAATGGAGCAAGTACCGCGAGCTTCTTGAAAAAGTTCCTGCAAAAGGGACTGCATTTCCGGTGGGTCAGCCGTTTGACCGATTTGTCGTGCTTGCGGGATTGACCAAATTTCCTGAAGCGAGTCAGGTCGTGATCGTGTGGCCAAAGGGCATTCTTTCGACAGCGAAGGTGCCGACAAGCGATGTGTTCAAGCAGCAATTCGCTGTCATGGAGGAGTTCACGGCGAAGTTTAGCTGTGAGCGCGTGAATCCCGAACGGCCTTGCAACCCAATTCTCGATATGCGTGTGGACTTCACGGCTTCGATTAAGCGTAAAGCACTTGCGGGTGCGCAGCTTGTAGGCCCCAAGGGACAAGTTTGGAAGCCGGTCGAATTGGCCGACGATCCAAAGAATCGTGAAAAGGTCGATCCGGAGTCTGGCATCACATCGCTCACGTTCAAGGCTCCGTTTCCTGCTCAAGTGGAATTCAAAGTGGTTTTGCCAAAGTCTTTGCAAGACGAAACCGGGCGCGGTCTGGTGAATCAGCCGAAGTTTCCGCTCGTGGTTAAGACGGATGAGTATTCGCCGCTCGTGAAGTTCGCCGCACCCTTCGGGATTCTTGAACTCAATGCGGATCCGGTTCTTCCGGTTTCCGTGCGAAATGTTGAAAAGCACTTGGCGGCGGCAACGGTTGGTTATCCGGCGAAGACGATCAATTTTAGCTCGAAGTCGACTCCGAAAGAAATCATCGAGTACTACCGCATCGTGAATGACAAGAACTGGGGTTACGGCGATGACCCACGTAGCACGCTAAGTTCTTCGGCATTTGCCGACGTACGAGCTGCGAAGTCGTTTCAAGTGCCGCGTCCGGGAACGGATCGCGATTTCGAGTTGATCGGTATTCCGTTAAAAGAGCCGGGACTTCACATCGTCGAAGTACAAAGCCCGCGCCTAGGCGAGGCGCTTTTGGAGGGCGGCACGATGTACGTCGCTTCGGCGGCCTTGGTGACGAACCTGTCCGTGCATTTTAAGCGTGGGCGCGACTCGTCGCTGGTTTGGGTTACGACTTTGGACAAAGCTCAAGTCGTTCCAGGCGCGGATATCACGATTGTCGATGGTGACGGCAATCCCGTTGTTCAAGGCAAAGCCGACGCGCAAGGGATTTTCCGTACGAATGCAAAGCTTCCGTGCGCGTGGGATGACAAGCAAGGAACTTATGGCGAGCGCTGCGAGCTCTTTGTGTTCGCGAAGTCGGGGAATGACTTCAGTTTCGTTTCATCAAGCTGGAATAAAGGAATCGAGCAGTATCGTTTCAATCTGAACTCGGAGTACGTTCGTGCTCCATGGGGTCCGATTTCGGCGCACGCGGTTTTGGATCGCGCCGTGATTCAGGCGGGCGAAACGTTGAACTTCAAAGTTTTCTTGCGTGATCGCACGGAAACAGGTTTCCGCATGTTCCCGCAAGACCGCATGCCTAAGCGGATCACGATCACTCACAACGCCACCGGAAAAGTCTTTGAGCTTCCGATCAAGTTTGATCCGGCGACGGGAACGGTGGCTTCGCAGTTTGCTATTCCAAAAACAGCAAGCTTTGGTTTTTATGAGATCAAGCTTTCGCAAAAACCGATGCGGCAAAAGGCAACCGGAACCGACGGCGATAACGATTACGATTGGGATGCTCAGTCGGTCGGAAACTTCGTGGTCGAAGAGTACCGACTTCCGCTGATGGAGAGCACGGTTAAGATTCAAGGTGAAAACCTGGTTCAGCCGGGTGCGGCGAAAGTCGACCTCTCGGCCAACTATCTTGCCGGAGGACCCGCGCGCGAGCTTCCGGTAAAAATTCGCGCGGCGCTTGAGCGCGATTCGTTCCGCCCGGAGTTTCCTGGCGCAAGCGACTACACCTTCTACTCGAAGGCGGTTCGTCTAGGGACTTCGGTCAGATCACAAGACTCCAATCAGGAAGCGGATCTGAACTTCGTTTCCAACCAGTCTTTGAAACTGGATGGAAACGGTGGGGCTTCGATCATGATCAACGGTCTGCCTACGGTGATGGCGGTTCGTTCGTTGAACGTCGAGATGGAATACCGAGATCCAAACGGCGAAGTGAAGACAGGTCGCGGAACCGTGCGCTTGCTTCCAAGCGACTTAATCGTGGGCCTTAAGTCTGAAACTTGGTTGGCAAAGGCCGGCAACGCCACCGTCGGTGGTGTCGTTGTTCGACCGAACGGTCAGAAAGTTCCTGGCGTGAAGTACGTGGTCGAAGCTTATCGAACCGAGTACACCTCGCATAGAAAACGTGTCGTCGGCGGATTTTATTCTTACGACTCTTCAGAAAAAACGGTGTCGTTAGGGGCGATTTGCCAAGGTCAGTCGGATGCCAAAGGAGAGTTCGTATGCGAAGCCAAAAAACTTCCGACGGGTTCCGTGACGTTGCAGGCTCGCGTGCTGGACTCCAAGGGACGTCCGACATTGGCCAATGTCGGTGTCAGCGTGTACGAAGAGTCGGAGATGTGGTGGTGGGATCCTTCCGATAGCGACCGCGTCGATCTGCTGCCGGAAAAAGCGAACTATCAAGCGGGCGAGAAGGCGAAGTTTGTTCTTCGCACGCCATTCCCGGAATCCAAAGTCTTGGTGACGGTGGAGCGCGAGGGAGTCGTCGAGGCGTTTGTTCGCGACATCAAACGTGAGAACCCGGTTTTTGAAGTTCCGATTCGCGGGGACTTTGCGCCGAACGTCTTTGTCTCGGCGGTTGCCATTCGTGGGCGTGTTGGCAATCCAAAGCCAACGGCACTTTTGGACCTTGCGCGCCCGACAGTGAAGATGGGTGCGGCTAAGATTCTTGTCGGCTGGAAGTCCCACGAATTAAAAGTCACCGTGACGCCAGAAAAGCCACGCTACCAGGCTCGCCAGAAGGTGAAATCGAAAATCAAGGTCGTTCGCGCCGACGGTCAACCTTTGAAAGATGGCGAAGTGACGATAGCGGTTGTGGACGAAGCGCTATCGCTCTTACGCAAGAACTGGTCGGTTGAACTCTTATCGGGAATGATGAACGAACGAGGTTGGGCTGTTTCAACTTCGACAAGCCAAGTGCAGGTCGTTGGGAAACGTCACTACGGCTCGAAAGCGCGTCCTCCCGGCGGGGGCGGCGGAGAGTCGATGGAGAGTCGTGAGCTCTTTGAACCTGTTCTAAAGTGGATTCCGGCGCTCAAGCTGAACGCCTCTGGTGAAGCGGACGTGGAGTTTGATCTCAATGATTCGATCACACGCTTTAAGATTCATGCGATTGCGATCAGCGGTGCCAACCATTTTGGTTCGGGCGCCGCCACGATTACGAGTTCCAAAGACCTGATCTTGTACTCGGGCTTTGCACCGGTGGTTCGCGATGGCGACCGGATTCAAAACGCGCTCACGGTGCGCAATACGACATCGAAGGCGATGAAGGTTGATCTGGAGGTAAAGAGTCCAGAAGCCGCGAAGCTTGGCAAACCTGCCGCCTTTGACCTCGCGGCCAATCAGTCGCGCACGATGTATGTGCCGGTGACAGTTCCTCCGGGTATCAAGGCGTTGAGCTACGAGATTGTAGCCAAAGACGTTTCGGGCACGGCGCGTGACGCCTTGAAGATAAAAACTCGGGTCGACGAAGCGGTGCCGGCTTCCGTGCAGCAGGCGACACTTTTACAGCTTCAACCAAGCGGCAAGCTCACGGTTCAGCAGCCTAAAGAGGCGATGCCGAATCGTGGCGGGGTTGCCATCGACGCGAAGTCGTCGCTTGTCGCAAGTCTTCTTGGCGTTCGTACCTATATGGAAGAGTACCCGTACACCTGTTACGAGCAATTGGCTTCAAAAGCGGTTGCGACCGAATCGAAAGCGGACTTGAGAAAGCTCATACAAGAAATGCCGTCTTATATGGATGGATTGGGGCTTTTGAAGTACTTCCCGACGTCGATGTGTGGATCGCCGCAGCTGTCCCGTTACATTCTGACCTTGGTGAAAATGTCAGGGGAAAACATTCCGCCGGACTCGCTTAGCCGCGTGTTGGGTGGTCTTGAGTCGTGGCTCAACGGCAACTATTCGTGCCGCAGTTGGTGGGATGAGCACACGGCGCAGACACATCGCGATCAGGGAAAAATATTGGTCATCGATGCTATGTCTCGCTGGGGGCGGTTTAAGGTTGAGTATGTGAAGCCGCTACTGATTCAGCCAAACACATGGTCGACACATGCCGTGGCGACCCTTGCGACACTCGCACGCCGTGAGGCGACGTTCCCGAATCGCGAACAAGTGATGAAGGAAGCTGAAACGATCGTGCGCGCGCGTCTCAACTACCAAGGAACGGGCTTGAGTTTGCAAAATCCGATGGACTGGGAGGCTCGTTGGGTCTTGTTCTCCAGTCTCGATTCCGAAGCGCAAGCTGTCTTCGACATGATTCTTGAGGCGGTCGCGGCGGGAGACAAAACTTGGTCGGACGAAGCGCCTCGCATGGCTCGCGGAATTCAGGCCCGACAAAAGCGCGGCGTCTGGGATTCGACGATGGCCAATGCGGTTGGTACGCTGAACCTTCATCGTTTTGCCTCGATATTTGAAAAGGAAAAGGTCACCGGCAACACCCACATCAATTCGCCGGGATCAAACGCGGCGCTCGACTGGGGTAAGGAGCCTCGGGGTTCGAGTTTCTTGTTGAACTGGCCGGAAGGCAGTCAAACAAAGCCTGTTGAAATGAAGATGGAGCACAAAGGGGCCGGCAGGCCTTGGATACTTGCACAGATGAAGGCGGCGATTCCGCTAAAGGGTCCGCGTGACCTTGGTTACTTGGTTTCACGCCGAGTGGCGAAGGTGAGCGACACTGGTCAGCTTCAAGCGACCGGTATCAAGTGGAAGAACGGCGACATTGCAGAGGTAACTCTGACGATCACAGCAAAGTACGACCATCCATGGGTCGTGGTGAGAGATCCGGTTCCCGCGGGTGCGACACTTTTGGGTGGTTCGCTTGATGGGTCGTCGAAGATCATGGCGAGAACGTCGGTTGCGAAGCCAAAACCTGGCGAAGTCTCGGCGTGGCCGACAGAATTCGAGGAGCGTTCGTTTAGTCACTTCACGAGCTACGTCGGATACCTGATGAAGGGGACTTATCAGACGAAATACCGCGTTCGTTTAAACAGCACGGGAGTATTCAAGCTTCCGCCGACACGGGTCGAAGCGATGTACACGCCCGAAAACTTTGGTGAAGCACCGATTGCAGACTGGGTGATTGAATGAGGCGAGGCTTGTTTTATGCCGCCAAGGTCAGCTTAGGAATTCTGATTCTTGGCGGTGTCGCAGTGTTTGCGGCCAATGTGGCGATGCGGGTGGGAACAACGCTTGAGTTTCACGACGTGCGAGCACAGCATCGTCCTTCGGATCAGTGGTTGGTCGATCGCAACGGCGTTGTTTTAGAATCGATCCGCACGGGTAAAACGGGGCGCAGTCTTGATTGGGTGCGCTTGGAACAGGTTTCTCCTGTCTTGGTGAAAACCCTGCTCTCGGCCGAGGACCGCAGGTTCTACCAACACTGGGGAGTCGACCTAAGAGCCCTCGTCGCGGCCGGTGTTCAATCGGTAAAGCGTGTGGCGCAGGTATTCACCGGAGAAACCAGTTCGCATACCCGCGGCGCTAGTACGATCACCATGCAGCTCGTAAAAAGTCTGGGAGGCCGACCAAGCGGAGCAAGTGCGCCGGAGCTGCTGGTGTGGAAGCTCAATCAAATGGCAAGTGCGCTCGCGCTTGAGATCAAGTGGTCGAAGGCTGAAATCTTGGAAGCTTATTTGAATCGCGTGAGTTATCGCGGTGAGATTCAAGGGATCTCGGCTGCCAGTCGTGGGCTTTTTGGAAAGGCTCCATCGGCTTTGGGGGACACGGAGTCGGCGATTCTTGTGGCTCTCATTCGTTCGCCAAACGCTGAAGCCAGACAAGTAGGGCGCCGAGCTTGTGGCCTGCTGCGGGTTGATCGTTGCGCCGAGGCGCAAGATCTTGTGGATCGCAATCTCGATAAACCACTGAAATTAGTTCGTGAGCGCAATCTTGTTCCGGTTGTTTCAAGCAAGTTCGTGCTTTCGAATGCCGGCGGTTGGGGCAAGGCGCGATTGGATAGAAAACGGTCGGAAATTCCGACGACTTTGGATATTCGGATTCAACGACTTGCTGTCGAAAAAATGCGGGAACAATTGCTCGAGCTAAAAAATCAAAATGTCGGTGACGCCGCCGTTTTGGTTTTGGAAACCCGAACCGGAAAACCGCTGGCTTACGTGGCCAACGGCGGAAGCGGGTATTCGACAGCCGTGCAAATCGATGGCGTGCTTGCAAGGCGTCAGCTTGGTTCGACGATCAAGCCATTTATATACGCCGAAGCATTTGAGAATAACCTCATCACCACGACAACGCTCTTGATGGATTCTCCAGAGAATATAGCGGTGGGATCTGGCCAAGTGTATCAACCGCGAAACTACGATCATCAGTTTCGAGGTGCGGTGGGAGCGGCCGAAGCTTTGGCCTCAAGTCTCAATGTCCCGGCGGTGCGAACTCTGGATCTCGTCGGCGAACGTCGCGTGACGAATCGTTTAAAACGTCTTGGGTTTGAGAAACTCTTGGATGACGACATGTACGGGCCAAGCTTGGCACTGGGAACGGTCGATGCGTCGCTATGGGAGCTGGCAAACGGGTATCGTCACCTTTCGCTTTATAGTCGCCCGGAGATGGGCGAAGAAGGGCCGGCAGAGATCTACTCGGAAATGACGAAGCGTCGGATTTTTGAATCGCTCTCGGTTCCGGAGAATCGTCGGTTCACGTTTGGCGTGCGAAGTGTTTTGCAACTTCCGTTTCCGGCGGCGGTAAAAACAGGCACGAGCAAAGACATGCGAGACAACTGGTGCGTGGGTTTCACAAGCGAGTACACGGTCGCGGTTTGGGTCGGGAACTTCGACGGAAGCCCGATGTGGAACGTCAGCGGTATTTCCGGTGCGGCGCCACTTTGGCGAAGTCTGATGCTGGCGCTTCATCAGGAGCGAAAGCCAGAAGATCCGCGTATGGAGTATCAAACTCCGGACCGACCTTTGCCGAAAAAGAGCCTGGTGAAGATCGAGTACCCGGTTCGAGAAATGTTGATCGGCCTTGATCCCGATATTCCAAAGCGTTCGCAAAAGGTTCCGCTTCGAGCCACCGGCGCCGGGCGCGGCTATGCGTTTTTTGTGAACGGGCGAAAGTTCTCCGAGGCCAGTCGTGTGAGTCTCTGGACGCCTGAAAAAGGCCGCCACCGTGTGGAGCTTCGTGGTCCAAAAGGAGAAAAGGTCGACGAAGTTAGCTTTGTCGTGCGATAGAAGGTGTCGCAGATTCGAAGGGAGTTTCCAGTGACAGCACGTCAGGTCGCATTGATTACGGGCGCTAGCAGTGGAATTGGCGAAGCGACGGCGCGTCGGCTCGCGAAAGAGGGTTTTGATCTGATTTTGGTCGCGAGACGAGAAGAGCGCCTTCGCGAACTCCAAGCGGAGCTTGAAAAGGAGTTTGGCGGATCAAAGGGCCTAAGCGTCGGTACGATGGTTCTTGATATCACGGATCGCGAAGCCGTTCGCTCGGCCTTTCAAAGCCAGAAGGACTTAAAGATCCAAGATCTTCTCAAACGTCTTCATGTTTTGGTGAGCAATGCTGGGCTTGCAAAGGGCGTCGATCCCATGCCCGAAGCCAAAGTCGAAGACTGGGAGACGATGATCGAAACCAATGTTCTGGGACTTCTCTATGTCACGCGCTTTGCCTTAGATTTCATCAAACCAAACCGCGGGCACTTGGTGAACCTCGGGTCGGTGGCGGGCCGTTGGACCTATCCGGGAGGCGGGGTTTACTGTGCCACCAAGGCGGCGGTTTTGGCGATTACCGAGGGTTTGAGGCTGGATCTTCAGGGAAGTGGTGTTCGGGTCACGAATATCGAGCCGGGCAAGGTTTCGACAGAGTTCTCGCTTGTTCGCTACAAGGACCCGGATCGTGCTCGGAAGGAATATGAGGGCTATGAGCCTCTGGCGCCCGACGATATCGCCGATTGCATCGCGTGGTCGGTCACAAGGCCGCCTCATGTCAATATCCAGGAAATGGTCATCTTTCCGACGGCGCAGGCCAGCGTGACGCATCTGGTACGGAAGTGACACGCCGCCTTGTCTTCGACTAAGCTTCGGGGCTTCGTACGAAGGAGTAAGGCATGTCACAGGGCGAATTCCGTATTGAAAAAGACTCGATGGGCGATATCAAGGTTCCGGCGGCAAGCCTCTGGGGCGCACAAACGCAGCGTTCGTTGGAACATTTCAAAATCGGTGGCGATCGTTTTCCACGTGAAATGATCCGCGCACTCGGAATCTTAAAAAAAGCCGCAGCCATGGTGAACATGGAGCTCGGTCTTTTGGCAAAAGATAAGGGTGAGGCCATCATCAAGGCGGCTGACGAGGTCATCGAAGGCAAACTCGACCGCGAGTTTCCTCTGGTGGTTTGGCAAACCGGTTCGGGCACGCAAACCAATATGAACACGAACGAGGTTATCGCCAACCGTGCCATCGAAATCATGGGCGGAGCGCGCGGGACTAAAGGTGTTCACCCCAACGACGACGTGAACAAGGCGCAAAGCTCCAACGACACTTTTCCGACAGCGATGCACATCGCGGTCGCGGAACGTGTGAACGCGCACTTGATTCCGGCATTCAAAGTCTTGCGCGATGGTTTGAAGAAAAAATCCGAAGAGTACAAGTCGATCGTAAAAATCGGTCGCACGCACTTGATGGACGCAACACCGCTGACTCTTGGACAAGAGTTCTCGGGCTACGTCACTCAGCTTGATCAATGCATCGTTCGTTTCGAACGTGATCTTGGACATATTTATGAACTGGCACTTGGCGGTACGGCCGTTGGCACAGGGCTTAACACGCATCCGGATTTCGCGGTGAAGGCGGCGGCACAGATCGCGAAAGAAACGAAGCTTCCTTTTGTTTCGGCACCAAACAAGTTTGCGGCCCTGGCATCACATGACCCATTGGTTCAGCTTTCCGGTTCGCTTAAGACAGCGGCTTGTGCGCTCATGAAGATCGCCAACGACATTCGTCTCTTGGGCTCAGGCCCGCGTTCTGGGATCGGCGAGTTGAACCTCCCGGCAAACGAACCAGGCTCCAGCATCATGCCAGGAAAAGTGAATCCCACTCAGAGCGAAGCCATGACCATGGTCTGCGCGCAGGTTGTCGGAAACGACATGGCTGTCGCCGTCGGCGGCATGAACGGGCACTTTGAACTAAACGTCTTTAAGCCATTGATCGTGTTCAACGTCTTAAACTCGATTCGTCTCTTGAGCGACGCGTGTTTGAGTTTCGAAGAACACTGCGTGAGCGGCATCGAAGTGAACCACGCCCAAGTGAAGCGTCACCTCGATAACTCGTTGATGCTGGTGACGGCTCTTAACCCGCACATCGGGTACGACAACGCGGCGAAAGTGGCGAAGTACGCGCACGAAAACGACACGACACTTAAAATCGCAGCCGAGAAGCTGGGGCTTCTTGATCCGGCAAAATTTGATCAGCTCGTGCGTCCCGAAGACATGCTTGGACCGATCAAAAAATGAGAGCCTGCGTCTTTTGTTCCGCAAACAACGGCCTCCCGGAAAATGTTTTAAGAGAGGCTGAGATCTTCTGCGACGAGCTCAAGGCTCGTGGCGGAGAATTGCTATACGGTGGCGGCAAAGCGGGTCTCATGGGCTACTTCGCGGATCAGGCGCTGAAGCGCGATTTGAAAGTTCGTGGGGCGATCACCAAAGGCTTGGCCGAAGGACACGAAGTTGCGCACAAAGGCTTAACCGAACTTGTGATCGTGCGTGATCTCTTTGATCGCAAACGCTGGTTCTTGGACGAAAGCGACGTGTTTTTTGTTTTCCCGGGTGGCTTTGGCACACTCGACGAAGCGCTAGAAGTGATCACTTGGAAGAGCCTCGGTGAGCTTGATAAGCCCATCGTGTTTGTCAACGTCGACGGGTTCTGGGACGCTACCTTGGAGTCTTACAAAGATCTTGCGCTGAAAAAGGTGATCCGCCCAGGCGGACTGGAGAGTTATCTTGTCGCGCGCACTAGCAAAGAGGCCTTTCGGCTTCTTGAGCAACTTTAAGAAGAGCGAGTGAACGGCATGGGTAAGGGTTCTCACACATCACATCCTCTGTTTGATAGTCCCACGCTTCAAAAGAAGCTGGCGTGGATGCGCAGCGATGATATCCGTCCATATGTATTTGTGCGGCCCGAGAACCGCATCCCTGAACCTGGAAAATATCACGAGTCACTCGACTGGTTTCCTCACGAAGTTCTCTATAAAAACCCGCTCGAAATGGATCAGGTGAAGTTTGCCGATCGAATTTTGCGCCTGGAGACGAAGGCCTTTGGCCCAAGTGGCATGGAGATGCCTCGCTGGGTGTTTTACGATTGCGCGATCGTTCCGGGGTTTGTTGCCGGGTTTGCGGCGAGGACATCTTCGCTCTCGCCAGCGGTGCGAGAGGCGTTGGGTGTGCAAGGTGATGCGGCCGTGCGGGAAGAAGAGTGGACGCCACTTTCGCTTTTCATCATCATTCCCACAATGTCGGACAAGGGCGAGTGGGTGGCTCATAACTTGTGCTCGGTGAATTCGATTCTTCCGAAAGAGCACCAGTATTACGGCATAGGATTTCTTTCGAAAGGTTTTGGTCTCTGGTACGCCAACGTTCAGAAGGTATGTGGCATGACCCAGTGGACGTCGCCCGCGGTGCGGTTACATGCCCACTATGGGGACTTCGAGGTCTTGACCGCGTTTACTCCTGTACACTCGTATTCGCACACACTGACGTATCGGGTGCAGGTGGACACGGCGCTCTGGTCGCAGTTCTTTAAGAAAAAAGAAGCGAGAAACTTTGGGCATCACTACACGCCTGCGGGCTTCGACGTGGAACCAAAGAACGAGGAATCTTTGATCGCGTTTCAACGCCGACTTGAATCAGGTGAAGGGCCGTACTTCATAGACGGCGCTGAGACTGTGGAGAAGCCGATCGGCGCTCCGCTTACGGTTTATCGCAAGCCAAACTGATTCTGTTATTCTCGCTTATCTGAGATTTGGCAGATGAGGCCAATCTCCTTAGCGCAATCTTAGCGTTTCTGCGTCTAACGCTCGTGTTAGATATAACAGGAATTTATTAATCAAAGAGGATTTGCAACCATGGCTCGAACAGCGGCTCGCTCGGCGCGAGAAACCAAGACATCAAAAACGAAATCCATCGTCGTATCCACGCGGACGGCTTCGCGTGGCGCGCGCAAAGATGTCAAAAAAGAGACGGTTCGTGCGGCTGCCGTGGAGCGTGGCCTGACGGCGTTTGGTGAGCGCCTTGTTCTGACTTTGCAAAGCAAGGGCATGAGCGACAGCGAATTGGCCGACGCCTTGGGGATTGCGCAACCCAATATCCACACTCTGAAATATAAGACCGACCGACCTCGCTTTAAAACGGTAGCCAAGATCGCCAAGGTCTTAGGGGTCGAGCCCGAGGTCCTGCTGCCGCAGACCATGAGCGCGGGCTCGCATACGATGCAGGATTCCACCAAGGTTTATCTGGTCATTGAGTCCCCTTCGGGCCGCCAGACCATTCGCTTGGCCTAAGGATATATCTTTTCATACCGTAAGATGGCTGGTGACGAGGGGCCTATTCGAGGGTAGAGTAGAGCCTCATGTCGCAATCGACCGTTTTTCAAGAACTCCCCGCTGTCGCACGAAGTGTTTCGCTCACGTGCTCCCATTGTGAGACTGAGAGATTTTTTAAAGTCCTGGCGCATTTGAGCACCACGGCTGCCAAGCTTCGTTGCGAGGTGTGTGGACGTTCTAAAACGCTCAGACTCGGAGAGGGAAGCATGTCAGACGACTCAGCCGGCAGTTCAACGGATAAAGCTAAAACCAAGAAGCCGCGCAATACGGCTGGTCTAGTGGCGGCAGCTGAGAAGAGACGAGTCGCGGCGGCGGAGCGCAAGGCAGAAACAGCAGCTCGCAAAGAGGCCGAAGTACGTGCCGATTACGCTCGCCAATACGAGAGTTTGAAGACGCAGATCGGGACAAACGGTGTCCAGCCATATGGTATGAAAACGAACTTCCAAGTGGCAGCCGCTGTTCAGCACCCGACATTCGGTCTTGGGTTTGTCACAGTCTCGACGGCGGACCGCATTGAAGTGGCATTCGAGTCGGGTGTCCGTCAGTTGATTCACAATCGCCCGTGAGACCTTTTCGCATAGCGACTTTCAACGTCTGGCATGGACTTGCTGGTCAAGGGGCCTTTCATGGCCTCTTTGGCTTTCGGGAGTTCGAGAATCGCGATGACCGCGAAGCCAGATGGAGAACGGCCTTGAAGGACCTTTTGGAGGTCGACGCCGATGTCGTTTTGCTCCAAGAGCTAAATCCAGTTTCACAAAAAGGAAAAGACCTCGTCTCGACACTAGGTGGTCAGTTTTATGGGCGCGTGGATCAAAGCGGCCTGAAGGTGCTGTCGCGCGGGGTTCCGGGCAATCTTTCAACAGGGCTTGGGATTCTCATGCGTGGCGAAGCACGGGCGGCGAGGTTGCGTGACGATGTCGAAAAGTTTCCGCGCAGTCGTAAGCTTAGCGGTGGTCTGGGTGTCACCGGAGAAGATTTCAGTCTCCACTTCGATGAGCAGCGATACGCACAGTTTTTGTCCGTTCGACATGAACGGCTGGGGCGGGTACTTGTCGTCAACACTCACCTGCATCATGGGTTTGAGCGTTTCCCCGAGCTGCTGCGACTTCTCAGTGAGGCGGTCGAGGCAGGGAGAGTAGGGCGGGCCGAGGCGCAAGATGTTCTCGAACATCTGGATCGCAGTCGAGATCGGCGAATTGCCGAAGTGGATCGTATCTTGGAGCTCGTGGAACGTGTGAATGCGGAACATGACGGCGTTGTCATTGGCGGCGACCTCAACTCGGTTGCCACCGGTGGTGCCATCCGCTCTCTTGAGTTGGCTGGTTTTTATGATCTTGCGAAGAAAGCCGGAAACGACGAGGCGACGTGGGATCCGATAAAAAATGAAGCGAACCACCGCCTGCAGCGGATGAAGGGGTTTGATTTTCCGCTTCCTGACTATGGCAATCGCGCATTGCGGGACGTGTATCGCCAGTTCGATCTCCTGCCTCGGCGAATTGATTATCTCTTCGGTCGCGGCAGCGTCCGTGATGTGAGCCAAGTCGATGTCTTCGGGCAGCCCAAAGCTGGGGAGACGGGCGCTTCGGATCATTTCGGAGTCGTGGCGACATGGATTTAGCAATTCAAGACATCCACGCCGCTTGGCCCTATGTCATCGCTATTGGCGTGCTTGTTGGGCTTGCGCAGTCGCTATTTGGTCTTGGTGGTGGAATCATCATTGTGCCGCTTTTACCGTTACTGTTTTTAATGGAACCAAGACAAGCCGTCGCGTCGTCCCTGGTGTCGCTTGCTCCAGTCGGCGTCGTGAACTCGCTTCGTGTGATCCTTCGTGGCGAAATGGATTGGCGTCGAGTGCTAAGGCTTGGAAGTATGGCGATGATCGGAAGCGCATTGGCGGCGAACTTCTCGTCTTACGTGGAGGGAAAAACCTTGATAGCTGGATTTGGTCTCGCAACGGGCTGGATGGCCTATCAGGTTTTTTTTAAAACAGTAAATAGCCGTCGTGAGTTCGCAAAGCCCTGGGATTTTGGCGTCGGCCTTGCGGCTGGTATTACCAGTGGGTTTACTGGTGTGAGCACGGGCGTCGTGGTGCTTCCGTACCTCAACCGGATCCGCGAGCTCGATTTGTCGAGAATCGTTCCGACTTCGATAGGTGTGATCGCCCTTTCGGCGCTGGCGAGTGCGTCGGCGTTTATCTTTGAGATGTCGAATGCGGAGCCGGGCGATGTTCTCTTTTCTTACCCAGTGGTCGGTCTGCTTGCATTTACAGCAATTTTGACTTCTCAGATTGGTCTTCAGTTTCAATCCAAAGTTCCGCAGCGAATCAAACTTGCGGTCGTGGGCACGCTTCTCATAGGCTTGACGATCCGATCGCTCATGTACGTGATCGGCATCTAATTTTTAATCCGAATTTGATTCGTTTTTTTAAAGAGAGTTTTCTCGCGTGTCGAAATGGTTAAAGGGTCTAAATCCCGAGCAAATCGAAGCCGTGAATCACACCGAAGGGCCACTTCTTATTCTGGCCGGTGCGGGTTCTGGTAAAACGACTGTTTTGGTTTCGCGCACGGGACGACTTTTGGATGAAGTCGGCGTGAAGCCAGCACGCGTTTGTGTTCTCACGTTCACCAACAAGGCCGCGCGGGAACTCAAGCACCGAGTCGGTGTGCGACTAGGCGACGAAGCCAAAGCGATTTGGACCGGAACGTTTCACAGTTTCGGTCTTCAGTGGATGCGCAAGCATCACAAGAAGTTATCTCTTCCAAGCGGTTTCGGTGTGATCGATTCGTCGGATGCCGAGGGCATTGTGCGAGAGATCCTAAAGGACACGAAACTTCCATCGAAAGACAGTTTTCGCATCGATCGCATCTTGGAAATGATGAACACCTGGCGTGAAGAAGCGGCGATCTCGGGACGCAGTCCTGAAAAGATGGGTCACAATGAAGAAGACGACTACGAGGTCATCGCGGCGGCGGTTCTTCCAAAATACCGTCGTCGGCTTGAGCTTTTGGGTGTGACCGACTTCTCCGATCTTCTTATCCGCCCGTTGATAGCGGCAAGACAAGACGAGGCTTTGCATAAGGATTTAAGCT
Source organism: Bdellovibrionota bacterium (assembly GCA_963170185.1). GTDB lineage: Bacteria > Bdellovibrionota > Bdellovibrionia > Bdellovibrionales > JAMPXM01. Next base: position 20,927 of record CAUJGS010000023.1, on the reverse strand, counting down.
CCATGTTCGACTTTCTGATGGTCGACGAGTTTCAAGACACCAACGGTGCTCAGCTCGAGTTGGTGCGTGAGATTCAAAGCAAGACCGGAAATATCACGGTCGTCGGCGACGACGATCAGTCGATCTATGGATGGCGCGGGGCGCGGGTCGCAAATATTCTGGAGTTTCCAAAGGAGTTCAAAGGGGCCAAGGTCGTTCGTCTTGAACGCAACTATCGTTCGTCGCCGGTGATCTTGGAGCTTGCAAACTCGATTATCGCAAACAACACGGAACGACATGGCAAACAGCTAAGGCCCGATCCCGATGCGGATCCGGGCGAGCGACCAGAGTTTTTCTCCTATGAAACAGAGGAACTGGAAGTGAGCCAAACGGTGCTTCGGGTTCGCGAGTTCCTTGAAAAGGGAATTACACCGCGTGAGATCGCCGTCTTGTATCGTTCAAACGGTCAGGGTGGGCTTTTAGAGGGTGAGCTTCGTCGCGACGGGATTCCTTATGCAATCACCGGTGGTACGGCCTTCTTTGATCGCAAAGAGGTCAAAGATGTTTTGGCCTATCTTCGCTGCTCGATCTCTCCCAACGAAGTCGCTTTTCGTCGGATTCTCTCGACGCCGCCGCGTGGGATCGGTGAAACGTCTGTCGACCGCATTACGGAGTGGGCCGACAAACAAGGCGTGAGATTTCACGTCGCGGCCAGAAAATGGCAGATGGCGGGGATTCAAGACCGAGTTGGCGAAGCGATCGAGCAACTCTTTGAGTCGCTGGATGGTCTTCCGGAAAAAATTCTGACTCCGACGGGGACGGAGGGTGACTCGCCTGGAAAACGCCTACTGGCGTATCTCGATGAAATCAAATACCGCGAACATATTCGAACGCTCCATAAAGAGAGCGAAGCCTTTGAAAAGCGCTGGATGGTGATCGAGGTCTTGGCGCGGGTTTTGGATTCCTATCTTGCGCGAGAAGAAGGTGCTCCCACTATCAAAACACTTTCGAAGTTCATGGATTCTATGGAACTTCGGGATTCCGACGCCAATGAAGAAGAGGAGCTCGATAAAAAAATCCAGCTTCTTACGCTGCATGCCTGCAAGGGGTTGGAGTTTGATGCTGTTTGTTTAATCGGGTGTGAAGAGGATCTGCTTCCGCATCGTACCTTGGGAGAAGATGTTTCCGAAGAGCGCCGCCTGTTTTACGTGGGCGTAACACGTGCTCGCCAGCATCTCATCTTGTCAGCGGCGAAGGTTCGTCGTCGGTTCGGGAGACTTGCGCCGGTGACGCTTTCTCGTTTCATTCAAGAAATTCCAGAAGGGTTGATACGTCGCTATGACGACGGCGCTAGGCCGCTTGCCAAAGCCGAACGGGCCAATCGACTGGGTGCTTTGTTTGCTAAGCTCGATCAGCGATCGGCGGCTCTGCAGGCGCAGCCCGAACGGTCTCCGGAAGAGATGGCCGAGCTAGAAAAGCTCGCCAATGAGCAGGCCAAGGACAAAGCCCAAGAGTTCTCCAAAAATCGTTTTCAAAAAACCTTCACTCTGCCGAAGCCAAAGTCTTAGCCTGTCGGCGGTGTCTTTTTAGCTTAATCGCCGTCTTCGTCTGACGAGTCGCGGTCGTCGGTGGAGATTTCCAAGTCGCCTGATACCGAAACCACGGAGACCGAGGCGCGGCCCTTTCCCATAGTAAGAGACCGTGTTTTCTGTGTTTGGTCGTCGACCTTTAGCGTGCCGCTTTTGGAATCAAAGCTGATGCTGGCGTCAATCGCTTGCAGGCTTGCTGTCGTTGGTAGATCGACTTCGAAGTCTCCAGATATCGTTTGCGAGGAAATCGACTCGATTTCAGTACCCCAGCTTGTGAGCTTCACGTCGCCGGAGACGCTATTGAACTTCAAAGCTTGAAAGTCGCCAGGCCCTTTTAGTTTTCCACTGACGGTTTCGACACTGAGGTTTTCGATAAATCGCGGCGGCGTCGTGCCGGGGTTTAGATTGTTTAAAACGAGGTTGCCGGACTTTGATTGAAACTGAAGCTGTTTGGGGCGAGCGCTGGCGTAGAGGTTGGCCGAGACGGTGCGAACCTTCAGGACCTCGATCTCTTGAGGGATGCGAATAAGAAGCGAGCTTCTTGGTCGCTTTGTTTTTTCGTCGTCGAAATTGAAAACCATAAAGGAGTTTCGGCGATTGGAGCTCGAAAGCTCGTTTGTCATCAATCTTAAGACCTGGCCTCGGCTGGTGTCGATCAACACGGGGCGGTCTTTTTCGGCGCGCTGCGATTGCAGCATGACATCGATCGTTTTGATGGTCGGATCTTGGTGAGTTTCAACTTCGACTTTGATAGAGGTCGTTTCGATTTCGATCTCTCGAATTTGAACCGAGCCGTTTTGCAGCGAAACCTTTTCGTCAAACGAAGCCATCTGGCCGAACTCGGTGCTGCCTCCGGTGGCGGCCGAGTAATGACGAGCAATTGACTCGGGGAAACTGTACTGTCCGGCTTCGGGTAAGCGAAGCGAAGTAAGGTAACTCGCGGTAAAGAGGGCGACGCTGAGAACGAGGCTTCCGGTGCTGACTTTCATGAGAAACATTGTAAGAGGCCTTTCTGATGATCGATCGGGTTAGGCTTTGGCCTGAATGATTTGAAGATTCCAACGCAGGTATTTAACAGTGAGTTGCGCAACTAGGCTTGAGACCCATGCCATGAATCCCAAAAACGCGACACTTGCCGCCGCGACGCCAAGGGCGAAGAAGACACTTGAGGCGTGAGCCCAGATGCTTGCGGCCGCCGTGTTTAACTCGGTGAAGATAAAAAAGATGGAGGCGCCGCCCGCAATCAAAAAGGCGGCGCCAACCACCCACCCGGCCAACAAGCAACCAAGTAGACCTAAAAAAGGTCCGAGCACAAAAATCAAATTAAACGGTGCAAGGGTCACGATCGCGAGGACTGCTCGCAGAGCCGCTTTGAGCTGATCCGATACGGGGCTCTTGCTACCGTCGTCAGTTGGTTTCATCAGAATTTCCGTAGCAGCCAAGCGTGACTCGGCGATGAGTGCACGTGCCAGCTGCTTGGGTTCGCCGAGGCTTCCGATCACATCGAGTTCTGTTCGGCCATTGGCGATGGCTTCCCGGAAAAACTCCTCTTGATCGCGAAGAATATCGGCCTTTTCGGAATCCGGCAGGGGACTTAAGTGTGCTTTAAGCTCTTGAAGATAGTCTTGTTGAGTTTTGATAGTGTGGACCACTTTTAAGTCTTCTCCCTTAATTCTTCGGTTTCAAATGAATGATTTTGTCGACACTGTCGGTGAAGTCTTCCCACTGTTTAATGAGAGACTGCGTGAAGCTTCGGCCCGATTTGGTCATGCGATAGTATTTTCGAGGTGGGCCCTCGTTGCTTTCGACGAGATAGGTTTCAAAATAACCCTCTTGCGTGAGTCGTCGTAGGATCGGGTAGATGGTGCCTTCGGAAATCGGAATCTGAGTCGAGATCGCGTTCACGAGTTCATAGCCGTAGTGGTCTTGTTTGGAGACCAAGGCTAGGACACACATTTCGACGACGCCTTTGTGGAACTGCGTATTCATTAGTTCTTTGTATCACCATGTACTGTGTACCGCAAGGTACTTTGCGAAGAATTTTACAGGCTCTTAAAAAAAATGCCGATGAATCCGGCGTTCATCGAGATTTTGCCACAGTTTTCAAGAGTTAACGGGCCGAGCCGACCCGTATCGCGGCGCGGTCTCATTGCGGCCGGTCGTGTGGAAGCGCAGGTGTTGCAGGCGGAAACCGATGAGGTCAAAGCGGCTCTTCAGAATCTGGAAGTCGACAAGAGCTACAAGTACTGTGTCGTGGGAACGCTTACGTGCCGAGATATGGTTCTCCTCAAAGACCAGACCACGGGCCTTCCAACGGACTCGATCATGTATGACAACTTCGTATCTTCGGAGCGCAAAGTCGCAAGCACGGGCTATTTTTTGAAGAATGCAGACGGTACCTACCGTTCGCGTATGGACAAAAACTTTGACGGTGCGGTTGCAATCGACTTCGTCGAGCCGGCAAACCAGGCGCTGACAATCACATTTGATGCGGCAGGGTTTCCGACGTTCCACAATGTCACGCTGAAGCGTTTGGGTACGACACGCAAGATTCTCTCGACAATGTCCTACAACGCGATTGAATCGGTGATCACTGGAGTTGAGACGGACGATGCGGATCCGACCTTCTATCAAGAGATCACGACGGTTTATAAGCGCGTTCCGTAATAGACTATTCGCCGTCGACAAAGATATTGAAGACGTCGAGAACTCTCAGCGGGTCGAGCGGTCGCTCGACCTGGCTTCGCGGCTGGCGAAGCGTGTCTATCGAATCGCGGCCTTCCTGAGCGTATCGAATTTCCATATGAAGATGAGGTCCTGTCGACACGCCTGTGTTTCCGCTTCGCGCGATAATTTCACCGCGCTCGACGCTTTGTCCAACCTTGAGGCCTTTTTTAAATTGCTGAAGATGTGCGTAGAGCGAAACGTAACGATCACCGTTTGGAAGGGTGTGTTCGATCACGGCCGTGCGCCCCCAGCCAGACAGTGTCCCGAGTTTTAAAACGACGCCCGACTGAATGGAATGAATGAGTGTGCCTCTTGGTGTCGCGAGGTCGAGTCCGTAGTGGTTTCGGTCACAGCGCGAGCATTCGATTTTAAATCCGCGCGAGATGTACGAATCTTTAACTGGCCAAGCGAGTCTGGTTGCTTTGATCGCACGCAGGCGGGGGTCTTCTTCCACGTGGCCCATGAGTGTGTCGTAGAAAATGTCGGTTCTTGTGTCGGCCGAGTCAAATACGCGCGCGTTGACGCAGAATTTTTCGTTTATGACCTTTTCGCAGCCTAGAACCCAGGAATCCGCCGAGCCCTTTAGCGGAAGGTATTCGCTAACTCGTGGATCTCGGCTCATCATACGCTCAATGAGTTCGTTGGCGTAGACGTTAAACGTCTGACGAGCTGACAGAAGTGTTTCGTGGATCTGGTTTGTACGGAACTGCCGCTCCAACTCGCCGGGGAGTGTTGGTTGGTAGTGCGACGTGAGAATAATGCCCCGAACCCGCTTTCCCATGCGAAGACCAAATACGGCGATTCGTGCGCCGTTGGCGTTGAACTTCAATGAATCCTTGAGCTGCGAATTCATCGCCGACTGGTGGATTGGGAAGATGTTGTAACGATCCGTCATTCGCCAGCCTTGACGAAGAGACTCGGTATAAACAGAGCGGATGATTTCCGCCAAGACAGTTTCGGTCGCAAGCCCCTCGAGGATCATCGGTAAGGCGTCGGCATCAAACGAATTCCAGTTTTGCGAGAAATGCTCGGCGTAGGACTTTAGAATCGTCTGTGAGTCATCCAGACGTTTCATCGTCTGTTCAACCGGTTCCTGATAGGGCTGGCGTGAGGCCGTGGGTTTCGCCGCGGGCTTGGCTGCCGGTTTCGCCGCAGGCTTTGTGGTTGGTCTTGCGGCTGGTTTTGAAGCCGCTGGGCGTGTCGGCGATTCCTGAGCGTGTGCGGCTACGCCTAGGGTGAGCATCGAAACAAATAACGAAACAGACATGAGGGCCGTCCGGATAGACGTCCTTTGGCTTTGAGCGAGGCTCATGCTTGTTTGATGGTCATTTGTCGAGATGTCGCGTTTGAACACGTCGTAAAACTCCCTGATCGATTTCGCGAATTAGGAAGTTTGCAAGTTTTGGAGCCTTCGCGGTGTCGGCCGTGATTTTGATGAAATCGGGGGCGTCAAGCTGTCTAAAGTCTGGACGAATTTGGAAGCGCTTACAGGTGAACTCGGCTTTTCTCGGAGTTCGCGGGCGGCATTGCTTGGCCGGCGACTTAAGAGCTGTCGAGAATCCCAACACTTTTAAAAAACGATCGGCTCGATGGCACATGAATATATTTGAACCTGATTGCCGTGGAATGGCATATTGGCGTCATGGGACGTCGCGAACAACGGATGCGAGAAATTCTAGAGGCACATTTTCCGAACGCCGAGTATGGGCTGGAAAATGAGTCCTCGATGCACGCCGTGCCTGCTGGCTCGGAAACTCATTTCAAACTTCTTTTGATTGCAGATGATTTTCTAGGTGTTTCGCGCGTCGAGCGAAGTCGCCGTGTGCAGGGGCTCTTCTCTGACGAGTTCAAAAGTGGTCTGCATGCACTGTCGATCCGTGCGATCACGCAAGAAGAAGCAGAAAAAGGTGCTCGCGACGGTTTTGTTTCTCCAGCCTGTATGGGGCGTCGCAAACCTTAAGCACAAAGGCCTGGCGAAGCGGTGTCTACAGCTCGTCGATCTGTGATTTTAGGCGATCGAGAAGTTCGCGTGTCTTACGGCGCATGTCGTCGGGAATTTCGGTGCTGGCTGGGCGGCGAGGGGCGACAGCGCCTATTCCTGTAGCATCTGCCGGTTGGTCGAGAAGATCCGTGTTGTTCCAGCTCGTGAGGGCGTTTTCAAGCTCCGAGAGGGTACTTTTGAGCTTATCGGATTTTGCGGATTTCTCACTATTCGTCACACCAGAATTCTGGGCCGAAAAGAGGGTGTTTGGCAAGCTGCGGTTGGTGAGAAGTTTAAGAGATATCTCCTGAGAATTGACTAGGCGCCTGTCTATGAAGCAGACTGCGCGGGCTTTAAAAATTTAAGGGAGAGTTTCATGTCACAAACTACAGGTCACGAGATCATCTACACGATGAAAGGTGTCGGGAAGGTTTATCCTCCCAGCCGTTGGGTTCTCAAAGACATTTACCTCTCTTACTTCTACGGCGCGAAAATCGGCGTCTTGGGTTTGAACGGATCGGGTAAGTCTTCGCTGTTGAAAATCATGGCGGGAATCGATCATGACTTTGTCGGTGAGGCGTTCCCGGCGCGCGATTTCAAAGTCGGCTATCTGCCGCAAGAACCACAGCTTGATGAGGCAAAGACCGTCAAAGAAAACGTCATGGACGGACTCGGCGAACTGCCGAAGCTTTTGAAAGAGTTTGCGGAAATTTCGGAAAAGTTCGCTGAAGACATGTCACCAGAGCAAATGGAAAAGCTCATCGAGCGCCAAGGTGTGGTGCAGGAGAAAATCGAGGCGCAAGGCGGCTGGGAAGTCGACCAGAAGCTTGAAAAGGCGATGGATGCGCTCAACTGTCCTCCGGGTGAGTCGCCAGTGACAAATCTCTCAGGCGGTGAAAAGCGTCGGGTCGCCTTGTGTCGCCTCTTGCTTTCGAATCCTGACATTTTGCTATTGGACGAACCGACGAACCACCTTGATGCCGAGTCGGTGGCTTGGCTTGAGCGCTTCTTGGCGGAGTTCCCAGGTACGGTCATCGCTGTGACCCACGATCGTTACTTCCTCGACAATGTCGCTGGCTGGATCTTGGAACTCGATCGCGGTGAGGGGATTCCTTGGAAAGGGAATTATTCTTCATGGCTTGAGCAAAAAGAGCGTCGTATGGCGAACGAAGAAAAAGCGAGCGAGAAGCGCGCAAAGACACTTGAGCGAGAGCTTGAGTGGGTGCGTATGAGCCCGCGTGCTCGTCAAGGGAAGTCGAAAGCTCGTATCTCGAACTACGAAAACCTCTTAAAAGAAGCCACTCCTGAAAAACTGGCGGATCTTCAAATCTACATTCCGCCGGGACCTCGGTTGGGTGATGTCGTCGTCGAAGCTGTGAACGTATCGAAGTCCTATGGCGACAAGGTTCTGATCGACAATCTTTCGTTCTCCTTACCTAAAGGCGGCATCGTCGGCATTATCGGTCCCAACGGCGCTGGTAAAACGACGCTTTTCCGCATGATCACAGGACAAGAAAAGCCAGACTCCGGCGACTTCAAAGTCGGTTCGACGGTGAAGCTTGCCTATGTCGACCAGTCGCGCGACACGCTCAATGCGAAGAAGTCGGTTTGGGAAGAAATCTCGGGTGGAAACGACTTGATGATGGTTGGTTCCAAAGAAATGCCATCACGTGCGTATGTTTCGCGCTTTAACTTTCATGGGGACACTCAACAAAAGAAAGTCGGCGATCTTTCCGGTGGAGAAAGAAATCGCGTGCAGCTAGCAAAGGTCCTTCAAACCGGCGGCAACCTTCTGTTGCTAGACGAACCGACAAACGATCTCGATGTGAACACGATGCGAGCTTTGGAAGAAGCTCTGCTTGAGTTCGGTGGATGTGCGGTTGTGATCTCGCACGATCGCTGGTTCCTTGATCGTATCTGCACGCACATCATGGCGTTTGAAGGCGAGGGCGTTGTCACGTTCTTCCCCGGAAACTTCACGGAGTACGAAGAAGATCGCAAAAAGCGCCTAGGCGAAGCAGCTCTTCAGCCAAAACGCTTCCGCTACAAAAAAATCCAATAAGGACGCAGCGACGCAGGGCCAATCTTTCGATGCCCCTCGCATCGAAAGCAGCGCATGCCAATGGCGGGCTTCTGTCTATTTTATCGACGATCGTGGCGTCCCTACTCAGTGTTAATGGCTTCCCAGGCAAGACTTAAAAGGTACGCGGTGTGGATTCTCCTTATGGGCCGGGTGACCCGGCGGCGGAGGATTAGCCATGCGAAAAGTCGCTCAGTTCGGATTTGTGGTGCTGCAGGCGGCGGCCATCGCGATCCCTCAGACAGCCGTTTCCCAAACTAGGGACGCACAGACTTCGTCGGTAGCTGAAGGCAAAGCTTCAGCGGATCGTCCCTGGGGCAAATATCAGGTGCTTTTGACGCCTCAGGCTCGACTCACATTTCTTGTGCAAAATGCTTATTTAGAGAAACTCGAGCGCGATCTCAAAAGCTCGCCGAAACTTTCGCGATTTCTCATGGAATCGCTTTCGCTGCCGATCGAGGAGCGTCTTAGTGCGATTCGCGAATATCGCGCATGGTGGACACGTGCTGACGAATCATGGTCGACTTCTCCCGAGCATGGACGAAACGAAAAGTCCTCTGTGCAGGTTCGAACGGATTATTTGACCCATGCCCCGAAGAGTCCTCGCGTCCGATACATGAAGCTTATGTTGGAGCAGGGGTTTCATGACTTCACCCTAGCCGGAATGCGATCGATCGAAAGCTTGGAGAGCGAAAAGACTTTTGAAGTGAGACTTGTGCAGCTGGCGGCCGTTTTGGGTCATATGGTGCGCGACCAAGACAATCTCGAGGTCCTGGCCTCGCTTTCTAATTTTTTATTGCTGATCGCGCATGACAAAACCGTCGATGCCAAGGTCCGCGAAAAGTTGTTGCCTCACGCAAATGAGCTCTCAAAAAAGGTCGCCAAAGCCCTTCGTGATGCTCAGGGAGTTGATGTTCTAAACCCCGTGAACCTCGTGGGCGGAGCTGTGTTTTTCCGTGGCGCGATTCAGGTCATGGCGAAGGCCTCACTGGGGAGAGCGTTGATCGCAAAGTGGAACGGCGCTTCGACGATTGCGAAAGCGGGAGCGGCAAGTGTCGGCGGACACGCCGTCGTCTTGGCGAAGACTGTCGAAAGCAAACCCACACTCACCGAAGATCAGGCCTTGGTGCAGGCGGCTCGTGAGCGGATGCAGAACCCCGGTGACGTCCTTTTAAAGGAGAGTTCTCGGTTTCAAGCGATGAGTTCGGAGTCTTTAAGTATTGATGGACTCTCGGCGATGGCGAAGTCGCTCGTGTATGCGCCTTACTCCTCCGTCGAACACGCAAAGAAATACGCCGAGTTGATCGCCTACTCCGAGCGGCACATACGCGCTAGTGGAAAGCGATATGATCAAGGGTTTCCAGCTTCTCCGGCCGATTTTTTACGGCTCCGAGACGACATCACGGCTCGATTTCAGCGCTATATGAAAAAGCGCGGCCTTAACAAGGTCGATGACGAAGCGATCGCGGTTTTGCGCGGGTACATCTCGCCCTACGTGGCCGCTCATAAGGATCTGCAAGAGTCAGTTTTGCTGGCTATTGGTTCGCCAGGTGAGGGTGGTAACTGTGTGACAAGGGCGCTGCTATACACCTCGATCTTTTATCCTTTGTTGGTTCAGTATCAAAATCCGGATTATCGTTTCGGTCTCATGATGTGGACGGACCATGTCGAGCCAGTTTTGTATTTGCCTAAGACCGATGTCGCTCTGGCGATCTCGTCGTTGAAAGTCGTGGAAAAACCAGAGCGCCCGTCGTTATTGGAACCCAGAGTTCTTGCGGCCTCGTTTTTGTTCCGAGCCTCCAGCAAGACGCTTCATAAGGAAGACGCGTCTCACGTGAGTAACGGGCTTTACTCGAAGGCGAAAATGGCGATCTTTAAAGGGCCGTACTTCGATCTTGGTCTTTCTTCTGGTCGGGTTGAGAGTCTTCGCGAAACCGACCCGAATCCGTCGCCCTTAACGACTTTTGTTTACAGCGATCGCTTGAAAGCGGCGGGTGCTTTGCAAAGAAGCATGAACTCGCGTCCTGTTGGTTTGAATCCGCTGTCTGAAGTGTCGAAGGTGAGAGATCTTTTAAAAACTCTTGGCAAGGATTCGGCGGCGCCTGTCGAGCAGATACTGGCCCCGCTTCGGTTTGGCGAGGGAAACCCAGATTTGATGCAGGTCGCGCTCTCGGCGTCGGAATCCGCGTTGGCGTCGTACAGTCGTAAACCCACAAGATTTTCGCTTGGGTTTGACGGCTCCGCGATCGTGAAGTTTTTCTTTCCAGGTAAAGAGTTTCTGAAACTCAGTCGCAACCCGGATCGCAGTCGTAGCGACTTCGAGTTGCGTTTGCAGCGGGTGTTAAACGAATCTTTGAATTCGGATGTTTGGCGCCGACTAAAAAGTGCCGAAGGACTTTCGCTGTTGGATTTCCGGCGCGATGTCGACGCTCAGATGTCGATCATCGGCTTCACGGAGTTCGTACGTGAACTGCGCGAACTGAATCGAAGCGACAAAAAACGTGGACTAAGTGAAACGTTCAAAATGGATCTCGAGCGTTACCTGGAAACAACGGGTCTTGCCGAAGATTTGGCGGCCGCTGAGGCAAATGCCAAACGGGCTCTTAGTAAGCTTACAAATGATCCTTCTGGGCGAGAGCTAGTGCGGTATTTGGAAATGGCGAACTCGATGTCGTCCGCCGACAAAGTGAGACATGTGCAGGCGCTTTACGGATATGTCCTTTTGGCTGGCAACGCTGAAGAGATAAAGAATCAGTTCTGGGAACTGGAGTTGGATGTCGCGGAGATCAAACCCGCGGCGGAAAAAGCGAAGGAAGCAAAGCCCGCCTTGCCGACGCAGCTACCGCCTCATTCGTTTGGCGGCAGCGGTAAACCGGTGGTGATCACGATGGTACTTGCGAATTCGCAAAAGCCAAAGCCTGTCAAGGGTACGCTTGATCCTGAGGTGGCATTCCTGACGCTCCATTATTTCTCGGATGTCCTACCGTCCAGACTCGGTCTTGTCGAAAAAATGGTTTCGGTCGAGAACAAGAGAGTCGGAAGTCTTAAGATCATGAACTTTGCGAGCAAGTTTTTTGGCTGGATGCCGCAGATCGACTCATTTGGTGCGTGGCAGGGTGTACGCGCAGATCGTTGGGTCGACATGGGGCAGACAAGCTTGTGTCTGGCTGGTCGCGCCGATCAACCTGTCACCGCGCGCGCCTGTGAGTTTCTTAAGAAGCTTGATCAAGAACTGCAATTCAACGAGATCGAAGAGGACTTCAAGGCGCCGGAACTAGGTTCTAATTCTTAGTGGGAATTAGGCGGCGAAATCGTCGATGTCGGCCATGGCCGTTTCGGCAAGAGTGGTAAAGGCGTCGGCGACTTCTAGAAAACGTGCGTGCGCGGCTTTCTGTTCGCTCTCAGGGTGGCGATCTGGGTGAAGGCTTAAAAGCAGGCGGCGTCGCTCGCGCTTAAGCGCTTCAGGCAGAATGTGTTTTCCGGAAAAATCTCTGACGTGAAACTTAGCACCATTTCTTGCGATCACCTGGAAGGCCACTTCGGCTGCGGCCGAGGAGAATCCTGGTGAAGCCGACTGTATATCGAGATCCTGGCTCTTGCTGCCCATCAGAGCTTCAAGACGAAGCAGCTGTTCGGACTTTTCAGTTCGCGGCGATGTTGCTGCACGAAGCTTGGGCAATTGGCGCCGATCATCGTCTTGCCGGCGAATGCGAAAATCGAGGAGACGAGACACGAGATCATCTTGGCCGGTCGGCTTTGTCGAGCCGTGGTTCTCTTTCGGAGAGATGCCGTCGAACTCACTGCGAACATCGCGAATGATCTGGTCGACTAAGACATCGAAGAACGCGTTGTTGGCCACGGCTTGAATCTCCTTTCTCAATATCTCTAACGGTTCTTTTTGAGACGGCATGAAGGCCAGATTGACAAAACATGGCTGCGCCATAGGCTTGGGGCTGTATGGCTGGACTTTCGGCAGAGCGCGCGGCTTCGCTTAAGACTTGGTTGATCCCGGTGGTTTTCGCCTGGGCGTCGTTGTTTTCTTTGGGAATCATCGACAATTCGAGAGGCCCTGTTTTTCCTGACCTCCTAAATGAATTCTCGGTCTCCGACACAATGGGAGGCCTCTTCTTTTTTCTCTCCTCATTTGCTTCCGTGGTCCACAACCTCGCGTTTCGGCGTTTTCTTGCCGAGACACCACCGCTGAGGCTTGTGGGAATCTACACGCTGATCATGGCCGGAGGAGCCCTGATCGCCGCGAGCGCAAATTCCTATTGGGTGCTGCTGACAGCGGCCTTTGTTTTGGGAGTCGGGTTTGGCGGAGTCGGCGTTGGGCAGAATGCGGCCGTGCAGGAAGCGCCAGCCAAGTATCGCGCTCGTTCGCTTGGTTTTTTACATGCGATGTACGGGACGGCTTCATTTTTAGCTCCGCTTATCGTGGCAACGCTTCAGCCTTATGGGTGGCGCTTGGCGCTTTTTGTGGCGGCGATTCCGGCGGTAGGGGTGGGGCTCGTTGTCGTGATTCGGTTGGCGATCGAGCGTTTGCGCGGATGGAAGCGTCGGCGCAAAGCGGAGACGCCACCTGTGGTAGACAATGTGCGCGGCCCCAATGATATGCCTCAGGTTTCGGTGGAGCGACCTGAGCAGATATCGCATCCGAGTATGACGCCGGAAGCTTTGGCGAGAGCAGCCAAGATCGCGGCGGTCCTTGTTGGTTTCTTGGTGGTTGCCGAAATTTCCGTCTCGTCGCGTCTGGCGTTGCTGGCACGTCGTGAGTGGGGTGTTTCGGCCGAGGCGGCAAGTAGTTGGCTTGCTGCCTACTTCGCGGCGATGACAATTGCCAGGTTTTCGCTAGGGTTTTTACCCAATGTGTTTTCGGCAAGCCGGGTGCTAAAAGTCAGTGCGTGGCTGAATCTTCCGTTTCTTTTGATCGGATTTATTTCGGTCGCGCTACCGGCGACGGCGGAAATCCCTATCGATGTTCGACTACTGGCTCTTGTCGGTTTCGGTTTTCCTGTGGCGGTCGGTTACCCGATGGCCATGACAAGAATCGCGGAGATCTTTGGGCGAGAGACGCAAAAGGTGACGGGGCGATGCGTTTTGTACCAAGCCGGGGCGGCCATGCTCATGCACTTCGTCTTGGGAACTGGTGCGGATGCCGTAGGGCTTCAGCCGACGCTTGCGGTGGTTGCGACGGTATCCGCCCTAGGAGCGGTGATTTCCCTAGGGAATCTGGAGCGAGTGGTGCGGTCGGAGCCGTCGTTTTCCTAGGGAAAACGTCTCTTCGCCGGACTGGAAAATGGGGTCCGAAGGTCATAGGAAAGGTGCTCTCTGGGGGGCCAGTGGGGAGGGTTTCCGGGGTTCCCCTAGGAGAATTTTTAATTTTTTTGCATTTTTCTTTGGACAAGCGCTTGAGAGTCGGCTCATCATCCAAGGTGTCGAGACTGATAAAGGCAAATTACCTAGTGAAACTCTCTAGGGAAATGTCGAGGGAAGAACTAGAACAATACAAGTGCCGAATAAACGGCCTTAAGGAGTAAGAACGATGGCAAAGAAGAAAGCCACGAAGAAAGCAGCGAAAAAAGCGACTAAAAAAGCCGCTCCAAAAAAAGCGACTAAAAAAGCCGCTCCAAAAAAAGCGAAAACAAAGCGCAAGCCAAACGCGGCGTTCATGGCTCCGCTGACTCCAAGCGCACAACTCGCTGAAATCGTTGGTTCGAAGCCACTTCCTCGTCCACAAGTTGCAAAGAAAATGTGGGACTACATCCACAAGCATGGTCTGCAAGACAAAGTTAACCGTCGCATGATCCACGCTGACGACAAGCTGAAGCCAATCTTCGGCGGCAAAAAGACAGTTACAATGTTCGAACTCACAAAGTTCGCTTCGAAGCACCTGTCGAAGTAATTTTGAAGGCCTCATAAGCCTTTAAAACGGAACCCCGGCCCTCAAGGTCGGGGTTTTTTGTTTTGGACCAAAGATGTTTTTGGCCGAAGAGTGTGATAGAAATCGGCACATGACCATCAAGACCAAAGAAGAAATCCAGCTCATGGCCAAAGTGGGAAAACTCGCGGCGCGCTGTCTGGAGCACACCGGAAAGTTTGTTCGCCCCGGGATCACGACAGATGAGCTCGACAAGATCGCCCATGACTTCACTCTCAGCCATGGTGCCAAGCCCGCTCCGCTTGGTTACAAAGGGTATCCGAAGTCGATCTGTACGTCGGTCAACCACGTGATCTGTCACGGTGTTCCCGGTGCTGAGGTCTTGAAAGAGGGGGATATTGTGAACGTGGATGTCACATGCCTTCTCGACGGATTTCACGGCGACACCTCGGCCACGTTCTATGTAGGCGAAGTTTCAGAGAACGCTCGTAAGATCACGGAAGCGGCCAAAAAGGCCATGGAAAAAGGGATCGAGGCGATCACGCCGTTTGGTACGACGGGCGATATCGGCTTTGCCATCAATAAGTTTGCAACCAAGAGCGGTTTTTACGTCGTGGAAGAGATCGGGGGCCATGGTATTGGTCGGGGCTTCCATGAAGACCCGTTTGTCCCTAGCTTTGGGAAAAAGGGGCGTGGCGACCGTCTATTGCCGGGCGGCACGATCACTGTTGAACCAATGCTAAACGAGACTGACGCGGAAATGATTGAGTTTGCTATCCCGAACTCGAAAATCTTCTGGTACATCACCTCGGATAAGTGCCTTTCTGCCCAGTTTGAGCACACGGTGCTGATCACCGAAAACGGACCTGAGATCCTGACCGTTCCTTAATAGGCTGTTTCAGCCAACGAAAGCGTCCACATAGTCGACCGCTGGCTTGACCGCAGGGCGGGCGTTCGCATACGGTCTTGCATCAACTATTTGGTTAAATATTTAAGATGGAAAGGCTTGTGAAATGGCACTTGATGCAGGCACTAGCGCGCCCACCACAACGACTGGGACTAAAACAATGACGAATGCACTTTCGAACGTCGCGAAGACCAAAGATGGAAAACCGGACTACCGCGTCTGCAAAGCCGCGATGGAAGACGCGAAGCTCTTCGAAGAGCTCGCTCGTTGGGGCCGCGAAGAGATCCGCCTGGCTGAGACAGAAATGCCAGGCCTCATGGCTCTGCGCGAAGAGTATGGCGCGAAACAACCTCTTAAGGGCGCACGTATCACGGGCTGTCTCCACATGACAATTCAAACGGCTGTTCTTATCGAGACGCTGACGGCGCTTGGTGCGAAGGTTCGTTGGTCGAGCTGCAACATCTTCTCGACTCAAGATCACGCGGCGGTTGCGATCGCGGCGGCGGGTATTCCGGTTTTCGCTTGGAAAGGCGAAACGGAAGAGGAGTACAACTGGTGTGTTGAACAAACGATCATCGGTTGGGGACCAGAAGGCTACGACCTCATCTTGGATGACGGTGGCGACCTCACAAATATGATGCACGAAGCGCGCTTTGCTGAAGGCGTGAAGCAGCTTCTCGGAATCTCGGAAGAGACGACGACAGGTGTTCACAATGCCGAGAAGATGGCTGCTAAAGGTCTTCTGAAGCTTCCAGTTATCAACGTCAATGACTCGGTAACGAAGTCGAAATTCGATAACCTCTACGGCTGCCGTGAATCGCTGGCCGACGGGATCAAGCGCGCAACAGACGTGATGCTTGCGGGTAAAGTCGTCGTCGTTGCTGGCTACGGCGACGTAGGCAAGGGCTGCGCGCACTCGATGCGTTCGTACGGCTCGCGTGTTCTCGTGACTGAAATCGACCCAATCTGTGCGCTCCAAGCCGCGATGGAAGGTTTCGAAGTCACGACGATGGAAGAAGCGGCAAAGATCGGCGACATCTTCGTTACGGCAACTGGCTGCTGCGATATCATCACCGACAAACACTTCTCCGCGATGAAGCATCGCGCAATCGTGTGCAACATCGGGCACTTCGATATCGAAATCGACATGGCTTGGCTCAACAAGAACTCTGCTATGCGCGAAGTAAAGCCTCAGGTCGACATCCACACGCTGAAGAATGGTCACGAGATCATCGTTTTGGCGAAGGGTCGTCTTGTGAACCTCGGATGCGCGACAGGACACCCTTCCTTCGTGATGTCGACATCGTTCACGAACCAAGTCATCGCTCAGATGGAACTCTGGACAAACCGTGAGAAGTACAAGCAGATCGCGGTGTACCGTCTTCCTAAAGAACTCGACGAAAAAGTGGCGTCGTTGCACTTGAAGAAAATCGGCGTGCAGCTGACTGTTCTTTCGGACAAGCAGTCGAAGTACTTGGGTATGGAAAAAACAGGTCCATTCAAGCCTGAGCACTATCGTTACTAAGCGTAGTGGTCACGAATAGACGTGTACGAAAAAGCCTGTCGGTGGATCCCGACAGGCTTTTTTATTTCCGGGCTATGAAAACCGCTGAGGGCCTTACGGCTTAACAAACTTCATATAGTGACGAAGCTCGTCGATGCTTTCGCGAATGTCGTCGATTGCTCGGTGGGAGTTCATTTTCTCGAACTTGATTCCAAAGATATTCTGAAAAACGACCTTCCATGACGTCACGTCAAGCATGCGATAGTGCAGCTTCTTTGCCAGCTGCGGAAGGTGGCGATTGATAAAGAGGCGGTCTTGTCCGATGGAGTTCCCGCATAAGACGGCGGGCTCGCCTTGAAAGTGGCGATCCACGAACTGCATCAGTTCCAGTTCGACAATGGCCGGTGCCTTACCGTTTGCTACGGCTGCGGTGAGGCCCGAGGCGCCGTGGTGCTCTTGGTTCCATTGATCCATGCGATCCAAGAACTCCTGGGGCTGTTTGATGACTGCATGATAGGTTTCTAGCTCTTGAAACTCGTTGTTGCAGATGATCGCGGCGACTTCGATAGGAACTTCCTTTTCCACATCGAGACCGGTCATTTCCATATCGAGCCATAACATCTTCGTCATCGTGGTCCTTTCAGTCGATTTTTTCGATGGAGTTTCTAGTCGTCTAGATGAACGACAAAAGACCCCTCATTTTCCGTGGAGTAGGGAAAGCCCCCGCGTTTCAGCCAGTCGAGAGCGGCATTGCGTACCGCTCCTGTACCGCGTCCCGTGATGATACGGGCCTTGCGTACGCCTTTGCGTTGGCAATTTACTAAAAAGCGATCCACGGCATCCACAACGTCAGCTACGACGTAGCCGTGCAGATCAAGTGTCGGCATCTGGACTTTCTTCTGGTCCGACTTTCCCATATCTCACGATTTTAGCGGGGCCGGACCTCGAAATTCAATCGGAAGTTCCGATAAAGAGTTGTGGAATCACAAGGAAATTTACAGTTTATAAAGGTGCTAAAGTCTCTGACCCTCACGTCGGGTTCAGTCGTGGTCGGCGTTGTGCTGACCATGCTTCTGATCGCGATCCCTGTCGCGTTTGCCGCTGATCCGAAGCCGACGGCGACTGCAAAGCCGACTCAGTTTGATGAACTCGTGATCCAGCTAGACGACGATGAAGTGACGGCTGGGCGGAAGGCCTCGCTGATTCGGTCGCTGAGCGAAAAAGAACTCGACAAGTTCATCGCCGAATCGGGAGCTTGGCTTCCGGCCGCCTCCGGTTTCGAGCTAGGACGTTGGATACGTTCCATCGAAATGTTGAGTCGCAACAAGGCGTTTCGCGCCGGTGATGCGAAGACTGTGCTTGGGATTCTTTCGCAGCAGCAGCGCGGTTTTGGCATGGACGGGAAAATGCGCGCGCTTTCTCTTCGGTTAAAAGCGAAGGCCGGTGAGTTGAATAGTGATGTGGTGAAGAACGAAATCAAGTTTTTGCAAGACAGCAAGGTGCCGTCGGCGGACCGTCTTGCGGCCATCGGAGCGTTGACGGACGGGATGCAGGAGTCGGGCGGTAAGCCTTCGATTCAAGATCTTGAGAAGCTTCTTGCGAATGACGTCTATGAGATACGGATGCATTCCGTCGATTGGTTTCGTATTAATGAATATCCGGAAAAAGACCGTTATCGCTTTTTGAAGACGGCGATCAAGGTGAACCCTTATCAGGTTCGTGAGCGTGTCTATCGGCAGCTTGCCGCTATGGATGATAGAGAGTTCGCGGCCACGTATCGTGAGGTCGCCGGAGCGAAAAATGGAATATCGTGTGTCCTTGATAAGAGCGAAGTGACTCGCAAACTCTGCGAGTCGATCGAGGCACGTGCACTTCAACTGGGAAAAAAAGAGAGTCCCTGATGCGCGTCTCTTTCTCGAAACCTCTTAAATCACCATTGGTTTTGTCTGCGCTGACGGCGTTGATCATTGTGGCGACTCCTGATTCAGAAGCTCAGGTACGAGCGCAGCAAAAGACGGGGGCCTCCACTCCGCCTAGAGCTTCGAGCGCCCAGCCTCCGAGAAAAACCGACGAACAGATGCAGGCTGAGGTTTTGCAACGACACTTGAACCTAATTGAGAGTGCCGACACGGTTTTGGACTATTTGCGATACGACCAACACAATTGCGTGGACTGCCATGCAAGTACGGCGGGTGAGACGACCGCTCAAGAAGGATCTCCCCTCGCGCGTTGCCAAAAAACATGGGAGAATTTTTATTCAAAGCCGGAAATCGATGTGCGTATCGTATTCGGATACTACGACGCGAGTTATGAGCGCACAGTCGATGATGTGATTTCTCGACAATCGTTGATTGATCGTTTGGTGACGCCCTGTAACTCCAACGTAGCGGTGTGCGGCTTTAAGCGTTCGGAAGAAGATGCCGACATTCTGGAGAAAGTAGTTAAAGGTCCCAGCGGCGCGAGTCACAAAGTGAAGCTGAGAATCGTCGCTAGTGCGTATAGCTCGAGTGATCGCATCAACCGCGCGTTTGTAAAAGAGCAAGAAGAGAAGTCAGCCCAGGCGAAGCGGGCATTCATGTCAGGTATAGAAGAGGCGGACGCCTTGTTTTACATAGGACATGCGCGAGATGGCGGAGGGCCTGATTTTTCACCTGCTCGCTTGAAGGATGGAGCGATCGATTACCCATACTATCGCCGGAATAAACCGGGGTTGGAGGAGCTCACGTCGAAGCTTTCTCTGGCGAAGAAGACTCCGAAGATTCTGGGTTTCTTGGCCTGTAATTCCGAGCGGTGGAATGATCGGCTGAAGAGAATGGCGCCAAAATCTGGTTTGGTGCTGAGCCAAACGGACGATGTGGCTCATGAAGTTTCGCTCGTTCAGACATTGGGAGCGCTGGATTCGATTCTCTGGAAGCGCTGCGAGAGTTCGTTCGACGAAGCTCTGAACCCCATACCTGGCGGGGCTTACGCGGGAATGCAAGTGAAACGAGTCACGATTCGGAACTTCTTTAATCAGCCCGCAAAATAGGCACTGCTTCAGCACTGCTTGACAGGCCTTCCACAATTCGATGCGATTCACTCCAACGAACCTTTCACGGAATAAGGAGTGAGTTCGATGAAATCAGTGAACACAGTATCTAAATTGGCAGCAGCCGCAGCAGCATTGCTCGCGGTGGTTTCTTCTAACGAAGCAATGGCTTCAAAAGCGCGCGTAAACTCGCTTCAGGGTGCAATCGGTCTTGTCGACACACAGACGATTTTCACTCAGCCTGCTTACATCCATAAACTCGGTCAGTACGTCACTTACGAGTTCGGACCAACTGGAACAGCAGCGGGTAAAGCAGAGGGTGGTTTTGTTATCGCTCGCGACTCGGCAAAATGGGGTGCTTACCTCGGCCACATGAGCGAAAACCAACGCTCGCTCCGCACGACTGCTACTTTCTTGCAACAAGAAAACCCAGTAGATCTGTTCTACGGTTCGGGTGACTGGGCGGTATCGCTCTCTCTTTCGAACTCGGAAAACGGACCTGCTGACACGAAGCAAACGACTGTTATCGGTCGCTTCGGTATGGTTCAAGAGAACCAAGAGTTCTACGTGAACGTAGAAGCTATCGGTTCGGCAGAAAAAACAGGAAGCAAGTTCGAAGGCGGTCCAGCTATCGGCGCGGGCTACCTGATGCGTAACGGCGACCTCTCGTACTCGGCTGATATCGGCTACGGAATGTCGAAAGTTGAAACTGCTGGCGTAAGCACAGAGCGCAAAGATCTCGCGATCACGCTTGCCGTGAACCATCGCCCAGTAGCGGAAATCTACTACGGTGCAGGTCTTGGCTTTGGAAACGCGGATGTTGGCGGCAAGAAAATCGACACGCTCTCGCTCCCAGTCTTCATCGGTATCGAAAAAGACATGTTCTCGTGG
The DNA here is from genome assembly GCA_963170185.1 of Bdellovibrionota bacterium. Taxonomy (GTDB): domain Bacteria; phylum Bdellovibrionota; class Bdellovibrionia; order Bdellovibrionales; family JAMPXM01. The sequence goes on along the minus strand of CAUJGS010000023.1, from coordinate 363 downwards.
ATGACAGTTCGTGGATCGATCCAACAAGGTTTCTTGCTTGGTTCGGTAAAGAACGAAACTGCTGCGGCGCCTGGCGACAAAGCTGTTAAGAACGCAAACGACACAAAAGTTGCTGCGGGTCTTGGTTTCAAACACGGTGGCTTCACTCTTGACGGTACTCTCGCAGCTGCGACTAACGGTAACGTCAACGGAACAAGCTTCCTGACTTCGGCTGCTTTGACTTACGTGTTCTAAGCAACCACACACATTCGAGAGGGGTGACTCACTTAAAACACATGTGAGTCGCTTTCTCGATGTGGTGATTGATCGAAGAATTGATCAGCGAAAGGACATCGGATGAAATTTCAAAAGCGACTAGTAATG
>CAUJGS010000022.1 GCA_963170185.1 Bdellovibrionota bacterium | reverse complement strand
GCAGCGGCTTTTACAATCATGGTGAATCAGTTGCCGCAGTTGGCGATGCAGATCGCGGCCGCTGGCAAAAATATGGCCCAGCAATGTCGAATGCAGGCTGATGTCAACAAGCTGATGGCGACTATCAATGGTGTGAAAGGTACGGCATGCGGCGTGATGATTAGTAAGTGCAACAGCCGCTGTGAGGCTGAGCATGCAGACAATCAAACGAAATTCAACGCGGCTACTTCGCCTGAAACGAAGGCTCACTTTAAAGGTGAGATGGCGAAGAACCGTGTTGCTATGAACCGCTGTAACGCGTTTTCCGGTCAGGTCGCAGCGATGATGATGGGTGCGATGCAGAGTGGTGCTGCCATCGTTCAGAACAACCAGTGTGCGAAAGAGGCGGAGGCGTTGGCGAACATGCCGGTGCCGACGTTCTCTCCGATTGCCATGCCAAATCCAACGGATTGTACGGATCCTAGCAACCAGTCGTTTGCGTGTTTCTGTACGCGCGAGGTGAACAAGGCGTCTCCAATGTGTGCTGGGTTCAATGGCGGAGGGCTTGCCGGCGGTGGAGCTTCACCAACGGGTCCATCAAACGGAATCGGATCAAGTGTTGCGACTCCGTTTCTCGGTACAGACGCGGATGGTGATGGTATCGAAGATGGTCCTGCTGGTCTTCAGCAAAAGCAAAATGCATCGAATGGCGATGGTTTCAGCCCGGGTGGAGGAAGCGCACCAAGCGGCGGTGGTCTTGGAGGCTTTGGAGGAGATGACGGTGGCATGGGAGCACCTGGTGATCCACGAAGTGCAATTACCGGAACCTCTGGCGGTACAGGGAGCGGGCTTGGAAGTGGCGGCGGCGGCGGCGGAGGTCTTGCGCGTAACAACGGTGCGGGCGCTGGCGGTGCCGGCAACTTTATGGACAAGTTCAATCTTAAGCGATTCTTACCTGGTTCCAAATATAAGGCGCGAGGTATCGCTGGTATGAGTGTGAAATCTGTTGATGGAATTACTGGTCCAATGGGTCCGTCGATTTGGGAAAAGGCGACGCGTCAGTACCAAGAGCAGATTCAAAAGCAAAATGTGATCGTTGATCGATAATGAGGGGAAGAAGAATTATGAAAAAGATTGGAATAAAAATTCTGACTCTTCTGCCGGTGTTTGGATTGGCGGTGCAGGCGCAGGCATTTACGAATCCAACGCCCGCACCGACACAGCAGTCGAATACGCCTCAGTATGTGACTCCTGGTACAGGGGGTAACGCGGCTCAATCGGGACGCGACACGAGTAACGCGCAGTTAATTGGCGCCGCCGTGAATATCGGTGCCGCAGCAATGTACATGAAAATTTGTACGCAGGCATATTGCTCAGGGTGTTGGGCATGTCCTCTGGTTGGTCTTGCAAGCGCGGCATCGGGCCTGTTGAATAGCGCATCCGGCCAGTCAGGCAATGCAGGTATGGAGATGTCGGGATACAACCCGATGATGTACGACCCTTCCCTTGGTGGAACCGGTGGCAACGGTCAGGACCCGTGGGGAAATACTATCGGTCAAGACGGCTCAAATACCGACGGCAATGGAAGTGGAATTGGCACCAATGGCACCGTTCCTGGTTTGCCACCCGGCACGACATCACAAACGATCGCAAGAGACATTGCCCGTATTCGTTCCGAGCTAGACAAATCGGGCGTCAAGATGTCGCCAGACGGGAAGACGATGACTACCCCGGACGGGCGCAGTTTCGATCTTTCCAAGGGCGGCGGTGGTTCAATGCAAGATCTGATGGCGATGGGTCTTTCCCAGTCAGAAGCGGCTTCGGCTATGGCGGCCGGGAAAAACTACGCAAAGAAGATGGATGAGAAGTTCAAACAGATGGCTCAGCTTCCAGGCTCCGGCGGTGGAGGCAGTGGTGGACGTGCCGTAGCTGCTGAAGGCGGTGGTGGAGATCCATTCGCTGGTTTTGATCCCTTTGCCCGCGAGCGAGCCGCTCGCAACCGAGGTAAGACTAAGGTCTCCGGTCTGACAAAGAAACTCGGGTCAGACACAATCGGTGTTGCTGGTGATGACATCTTCGAGATGGTCACTCGACGATACAAAGCGCGTGACGAACAGAATGCATTTCTAAAGGACTAATTGGTCGCGCACGAGATGTGAAATCTCCGCGCCCGGCAAGGCGACGGAATTGATCAAAGGGGCTCTGACAAGGGCCCCTTTTCCTATTACGGCAAAGGCCTTTTCTTTATCTAGAGCATCGAGCACGGCCTCATGACTTAAAGAGGCTTTCGCCGCATCGTTGCTCATAGGGCCTGCGAGAAGCTTTCCGCCGCCGTGTCGTTCGGTAAAGTGAAAGGGCTCGTCGGCGTATTTGGAAATCGTGGCGCGAAGTGCCTGCGCGATTGTCGTGTCGCGATGACGAACCGACAAGTAGGGAAGAGCTTCGGACGTCGCATGAAGGAAATCCGTTTGGTTTCCGGTCTCAAACCACATCAGGTCTTCGACATGGGCGCTCACGCGTTCTCCCGCTTGAATAGCTTTGATCAGGCCATCGTACAGCAGGTTGCTTTCGCCTTGATTCGGTAAAAAACGCAGAATGCGAGAATTGACGATCAGAACACCGACATAGTGGAGAGCGCCTGCCGCCTGTGGATACTTGCTCGCCTCTTTGCCGAATCCAAGCACCTTGGCCCCTAGAGAGTCGGTCTGATGCCATACACCACCGAATTTTCCACCAGCTTCCGGATGTCGCATGGTTAACAAGGTGGCGATCGCACCGGATTCTCGGTGATGTTTGGCAAGTCGATCGATGGTGCCCGGCGTGCGCGGGAGAATGACTTCGTCGGCGTTTGCAACGACAAGGTCTTCGTCTTCAGATATATGTGAGCGTGCAAAAGTAAGTGCGCCGCCGCTACCCAATGGGGCCGTGGCTTCGTGGGAAAACGTCACTCGTTGTGCCGAAATTTTTGGTGTTAGCGCGCGAACGGTTTCGGGGAGATGATGAAGGTTGACCAGCAGTTCGCCGCTTATCAGTGGTCGCACAAACTCGTACGACCAATAGAACATCGGAACATTGAGAAAGCTAACCGCGGGTTTTGCGAGCTTGTCGGTGATCGGGCGAAGTCTCGTGCCGAGACCGGCCGCTAGCAAAAATCCTTTCACGATCGCCTCACGCCAATTCGAAAGATCTCTCGAAGACGCCGCCGTCTTCGAGAATACGATAAAAGGTCGAATACTCTTTAAAGGGCTCGAGACTCTTCTTCACCGTCTTTAGCGTCGGTGCGAGGTACTTCAGGTACCGAGTGTCTTTTCTTAACATATAGAAGCTTGCGAAGCTTCCGCAGGCCTTGAAGCAGCGTTGAATCGTCTGAATTTCAAAGATGTGCTGAAAGTGCTCGGGTGAGATGGGCGAAAGCATTCCTTTAAACTGCTTAGCCTTTTCTTCGCGGCCCTCGAGGTAATAGCTCAGAAGTTCGTCGATGGATTCAGGCTCCATCGCAACGTACGAGTCGCGGAGTAAACTCACGAGATCGTATTGAATCGCCCCCATCCTCGCGTCTTGGAAGTCGATAAGTCGTGCTTTGCCATGTTTGATCATGACGTTGCGCGAATGAAAATCGCGATGAGCGATAAATTTAGGCTCTCGGTGCAGCGTCTCGCAAACAGAAAGAAACACTTCCTGAAGGCCCTTGCGTGCGGACTCGCTAAGCGAAATTTCGCAGAGCCCTTCGAGGAGGTGTTCTCGACCGTAGTTCATTTCCCAAAGAAGCTTGGCTGTGTCGAACTCGACCGTGAACGCCACGCATGGCGAGCTGCGATCAAAGCTTGCGTCGTAGTGGACTTTTAAAAGTTCGTCGATCGTCTGACGATAGTAGGGCATTGCCTGAGACGGGTTTTGATTTTCCCAAAACTTGCGCTCGAGCGTGAGATCACCAAGGTCCTCCAAAAGCACGAGTCCTTTTTCCGGGCGCATGCCAATAACCTTTGGAACCGCGATGCCGTGCTTTTCAAAGTGCGAACGTACGCTAAGAAACGGATAGCGACCATCATCTTGGAAAGGCTCCCAGAGCATAAGCACCCACGATTCGTCGTGAGCCACAACGCGAAAGTACCGACGAGCCGATGCGTCGCCTGCGAGCGAATGAATTTCGAATTTTCCGGCACCCATCAGAGACCCCAAAAAGGATTGAATCTCCGAATGGATTTCCGAGTTGAGTTCAGATGCCGTGTCGACGGAAGCGGTGGATTTTGCTGTGTTTATCACAAACCCATGGTGCCACTGTTCGTCCATGCAGGCATGGACGAAATCATCAGTGGAACGTTGGGTTAGGACTATCGTCGCGGTTCCATTTTCCCATCAGGGGAATAACGGTCGCCGCCCCTGGAGAACCGGTTTGGCTTCCAACACCGAGCAAGGTTGCGGAGATCTCTCGCATCATCAGACCGAGTGCGCGATGTCCAATGATCGGGCTTTGGCTGCCGGCACTGAGGGCCAACGCCGCGGGAACATGGATCATTGCCATCAGATCAAGAAGATGAGGCAAGACAAGTCCGCGAGAGATGAGGCTCTTTGGGTCTTCATCGACAAAGGCGATAAAAGACGGGGCATCGGCCTCGCCTTTCACTGCGCTAAAGACTTCCGCAAGGCGAAGTTGTTTTTCGATGCTGATCTCAGCCAAGTTCGGAATGAAGACGCACATTTTTCCGAGCTCGCGGAACGAGGCAGCGTTGCGAAACGACTCTTCTGCGAGATCGCGGATGTTTACAAAAAACCAATGCGAAGTGCGGTTGAAGATCTCAATTGCGATCTTTTCCATTCCGGTTTGGTTTCGGCGAACCATTTTCTCGTTCAGAAGAAGAAGTGGCTGAGTGAGTTCAAGTCCTTGTTCGGCCAGAGGAAGCTGAAAGGCGGGGATGTCGTCTTGTTCTTCACGTTTTTGAATTTGACGTGGAAACAGAGAAACGACTTTGGAGCTCTCTCGCAGTTCTTGTTCGACTTCGAGCTGCTGTTCTCTTTGTTCGATATCAAGCAGACGCTCGAAGGCATCAAGACGGGTTTCCACCGCAAGGTGTAGAAACTCGGCGATCTGTTTTAAGCGTTCATCATCACTGGCGGCTAAACCTTCGATCGTCGCCATGCCGACCAAAGAGACGTCCGTCTCTGCGGCCCCTGTGCGTCGAACGCGAAGCGGGAAGGCGAACTTGCCGGCTTTATGCGAACGAATCATCGTCGGGAGTTCGAAACGAGTCGACTCGAGAAATGCGAGATCCTGTTCGGCGAAGTCCATCCGCGCATTGGGGCGGACGTTCGGATCGAGGAAGGCCTCGATGCTCGAAAATTTCGCGCGACATGAAAACATCGCTTCCACGAGAGTCGTGATGCGTGCAATAGCTGCTGACCAATCTGGGTTCCAAGGAGTCCGGTTCATGCCGGGTGGAAGGGCAAAGCTTAGGCCAATTCAGCGGCTTAAAATAAACCGATTTAATTGTGTAATATTAGGCACTTGATGCAATTACAGGGTGGGTCCCAAAATCGGCCTCCACGCTCAAGTCGAATGCAAGCGAGAAGTTCTTTCTAAAAGAGCCTCATAAAAGACGAAGCCCAGGTTGAGCGATCAAACCTGGGCCAAGCCATTTAAGGAAGCCTTCGATGGAATCGAAAGCGGTTTAGATTTTTGCCATACGGCGCTTATCAAGGCCGTATTTTTCGACTTTCATGATCAAACCAGCGCGGCTGATGCCGAGTTCTTTTGCGAGCTTCGACTTGTTCCAGCCTGTGCGACGCAAGCCTTCTTTGATCATCTCGCGCTCGAGCTCTTCAAGGGCATCCTTGAGTTTGCCGTGGACGCGCGCACCTTGAACTTTCGCCTTCTCTCCGATTTCGAGAATCTTTGGCGAAAGCATGTCGGCCGTCAGTTTCGTTTCTGTTCCTGACAGGACAACAATACGTTCGATTTCGTTTTGAAGTTCGCGAACGTTACCTGGCCATGGATAGTCGTAGAGCTTTTCCAGGGCTCGTTTCGTGAGAACTTTCTTTGGAGAGCCTTTTTCGGACTCTTTGGCAAGGAAGTGCTCAGAAAGAAGAGGGATATCTTCTTTGCGTTCGCGAAGTGGCGGAACGCGGATATTGATAACGTTTAAGCGGTAGTACAAGTCTTCACGGAACTCGCCCTTTTCAACCATCTCGCGAAGGTTACGGTTGGTAGCGGCGATGACCCGAACGTCGACTTTTTTCGGCTCAGTTGAACCCACCGGAGTGAAAGTTCCCTCTTGCAGAACGCGGAGAAGGCGAACCTGCATTTGCGGGCGCATCTCGCCGATCTCGTCGAGGAAGAACGTACCTTTATCTGCAACTTCGAAAAGACCTTTCTTGGTTGCGATGGCGCCAGTGAACGAACCTTTGATGTGACCAAAGAGTTCGCTCTCGAGAAGACCTTCTGGAATCGCACCGCAGTTTGCGATAACGAAAGATTTGTCCTTACGAAGCGAATTGTAGTGAATCGCCTTGGCGATCAATTCCTTACCGGTACCGTTGTCACCCTGAACAAGAACCGTCGAGTCTGCGCCTTGGATTTTGTCCAAGAGAGAGTACAGCGCCTGCATGGGTTTTGATTTACCGATCATCGAATCGTACTTATAGCGGCTTCCGAGTTCTTTGTTGAGTTCTCGAATGCGGTCTTCACGTTGAGTGATCTCAAGGTGAAGCGTGACGATCTCTTGTGACGTCAGTTCGACAAGTGAAACCAGTTTCGCACGATCGTCGTCGTCAAGTGTGCGGGTTTTAGCGAGTGTGAGTTCAATCGCCTCGTTTGATGCGCCAAAGGCAGCAAGGTGTTCGCGGATTTCAGCATGACGGGCAGGGGCCGCGTCCTTAAGGAAGCCAAGTCCAACGACAGCACCGACGAGATCGTTGTCGATCCAGATCGGGAAGATGCCGATATCAAAGCCGGCAAGGTCCCAGCGACGAAGTGAGTAGCGGTTTTCCGAGAGACGTAAGTCTTCCAGTGTTTTGCTGACGACTTCCGCGAGGTTGTCGATCGCCGCATCTTTTTGCATGAGCATCGCAACGCCTGGGTTTGCGTAAGTCATCTTCGCTTTGTCGAAGCCTTTCAAATATCCGCGCTCGTCTGTAAAGATGGTGTCTACGTTCCACCACGACGCGAGGATCTGCTTCAGTTTACGGATGACGTGTATATGCTCAAATTCATCCCAATTGATCATGATGATCGCTCCCTTTTACTGGCTAAATGTGTCGACGAATCGATCACTACTGTCTAAAGACTCATCGTCAAAACTTTGTACGGCCTTGAGCGGAGGCGTGAAGTCCGGGTCATAATGGAGCGAATCTAGACGCTGGCCCAGTATGGCTGTTTCGTGCTGATACAGATTTCGTCGGTAAACGAAAACACCGGCGCTGTTAAGCACCGGTGTTTTTATAGGTAATCGTCTTGAGAGGGCAGGGTTCTACATAGCAGCTACGCAGCGGTATCGAAGTGTGGTGCGACCTACCGGTAGTGGTGACTCGAAGTTCACACGCATGCCCGTTACGGTGTATGGAGGCGCGGCCGTGCCATTGGCTGTCGTTATGTCGATGTCAGGGCGGCCATCCATATTCGTGTCAACAGGCGCGCAGTTGAGAGTCACGCTGCGTACAAGATCCTGCGTCGCTTTACCGATATCCATAAGTTGCGAGCCGTAGTCGGCCGCGCAGACGGTCCCGACGATACCGCCGGTAAGGCGAGAGAACGCATCGTAGGCATAACCGAACTGTTCGTTTCCATTAATTCCCTTACAAGCGGTATCAGCCAGTGGAACGATGATCGAGTTGTAGCTAAACGGTTTGTCTGGGTAAGACGTGCGGATGTAGTTGTAGACAAACTCAGGGCGGTTGCGATCAGCGGTTTGGCTAGCTGTCTCATCTGAGTCTGTGACGACAAGAACTGCCAGTGCCGCATCTGTACGAATCAGTGCTTTGTTGCGCGCATTGATCGTGCCGCTGCCGTTGAGCGCGCGTTCGATCGCTCGATGGGTCATCGCAACGCCCTGCTCGCTACCTGATCCATCTGTTTCCATCTGGATGGTGCTTGCGAACCATGACTTTGCGGTCGCGAGATCCATGGCAGATGTGATCATGTACTGACCCGAGTAGGCTCCGTCTGGACGTTTGTATTCGAGCAACTTTCCGTCGAGGCGGTCGTTGATGCGCGTATTGTTGTTGCTTGTTCGTGCGTCCGTCGTAACGATTCCGACTTGCCAATCTTGGCCATCTAATTGATCGAGGAATGTGCCGAAGCGTGCCGCCATGTTTTGATGCTCCGTCGCCATCGATCCCGAGTTGTCGATAACGACAAGGACGTCGATTTTCGTCATGCGACGAACATCAACGGTCTGAATGACTTCGGTCGTTCGATTAGAAACCTGCCAAGTCACTTCGCCATTTGCCGAGTTGCCGGCGTTGTCGGTCGCCACGACTTGGAAGCGGTACGAGCCAGGCGTTGTGGTTGAGTACTGTCGCATGGTTTCGGCCGTACAAGGTGCGAGACTGCCGGCCAAGCCGCACATCACACTTGCAACACCCGACGCATTTGCTCCTGGGTCGGTAACGGAGAAGACGATTTCAACTTGCTCCCCGATGTAGACCAAAGAAAGTGGCTGGCGGCCGAAGTTGATTGCCGGCGCTGTCATGTCGACGCCCCAAGCAAGGTTGGCTTCGTCCGAAATGTTACCTGCCGCATCGATTGCACGCACAGCGAAGAGGTAGGAACCTTCGTTGAGGCCCGTGTAACTGGCGGGGCTTGTGCAATTCGAGAAAGTGCCGTCGTTTAATTTACACTCTACACGAAGCGCAGGAAGACCCGTTGCGACGTTGATGTCGGCCGCGACAAACCCGATGGACGCATTACGAACGCGGATCCAGCGATCAGGACCGGAAGTGATGGTGATAGTAGGTTTAGAGGTATCGATCTTCCAGTTGTAGGAAACTGGATTCGAAACGTTGCCAGCGCGATCGCGGGCACGCGCGCGGAACATGCGGTCTCCGTCAGGTAGCGCCGTGTAAGACTTGTTGGTCGAACAAGCCTCATAAGCACCGGAATCGAGCTGACACTCAATCAGTTCGACACCGTTTGTATCGTTGGCTGAGATGACAAAAGTCGGATTTTTGACATTCGAAACCGCGCTGGGAGTCGAGGTGAGGCTAAGTGTAGGCGCCACTGTATCGACGATCCAGTTGTAGGTCGCAGGAGCCGAGCGATTGCCGGCGGAGTCGACACCAACTACAGAGAAACGACGTGAACCGTTGCTGAGGTTCGTGAGTGTGTGTGGCGACGAGCAAGTGACGGCGGTGCCGTTATCGACGGAGCACTCATAGCGTACAAGCGGTCCGCTATCATCTGTTCCAACGAATTCGAAAACCGGGTTAACGACGTTGGAGTAGGCATCCGGCATGCGTGTGATCATAACTGTCGGCGCTGCCAAGTCGATGGTCCAATCGTATGCGACGACCGCCGACTGGTTACCAGCGCGATCCACGACACGAGCTTCGAATTTTTTTGCGCCAGCAGAGAGTGTTTCGGTTCTTTCGCCGTTTGGACACTCAACGAACGGTTGGCTAGCAAAACTTGCGGCATCGCCGAGACGGCATTCGTACTTGGCAATCCCTGAAATCGCGTCGGTGCCAGAGAAGCGGAATTCACTACGTTCTTGGTTTGAGATTCGAGACGGTGTCAGGTTCAGAGAAATCGTTGGAACGCTGCGATCTGCGACAAACGAAACAACCTGCGGATCGGAAACATTACCTGCGCGGTCACGCACTTCGATTGTATAGGAGTTGACACCCTCGGCAGGGTTTTGAACCGAGAGCAGGTTTGGTGAACACTCGGAGGCGGCACTTCCAGAGCCAACTCCGCAAGACGCCGAACCGATTCCCGATCCAGAGTCAGAAGACTCTAGCGAGGCTGTTACATTTGCCGCGTTGGTATAGGCCGCCGGGGCCGATACGACGCTCAGGCGTGGTGGGATGTCGTCATGAACGATGGAATCGGATAGACATCCGCTGGCGAGTCCGCCGTCGCCATCGTTTGAAAACTTCACGTAAACGGAAGACGACGAGTTCGTGCTCGCCAGTTGCCAAGGAACCTTGGCGGCCACGGCTTGCCAGCTTCCGCCGGTTTCGCACGTGGGATCGTTTGTGATGTACATCTGTTCAGCTGCGATGTGTGAGATCGAGAGTGTGACGGCATCGGATTGTGTGAAGTCGTCGCCATCGTTGATAACAATCGTTCCAGAACTATTCAGGCTCGCCAGGCGGCTTTCTTCGCTGGCTTCGAACCCCATTTTTGCCGAACAGTTGGTGTAAGCGACCGGAAGGCCTAAGGCCATGATGCCGACAGCAGCCATCGCAAAGCCGTTATTAAGGAATTTGCGACCCAGATGATTCATTGTCTCTTTGGCTGACTTGCTCTTCATGCCAAACGCCCCCCCGTCAATTGTCCCCAATTCATAACCTACAAATGGCGGACCAACTGTCTGGGCCTCGAACAGTGTTTAAACGTTTAGCCATCTGAAGACTTGCGATACAGCTGTTTATCGACTGATCACTCGCCTATGAGTTCGACAGGAAACCCGATTCGGAGTTCAGGTCTAAAAGACGTCTCGATATGAAACGTCTCACTGCTCGATCATCTGAAGAGAATGGAATCGGGCGTATTCGCCACCGCGCCCAACCAACTCGTCGTGAGTGCCGGCTTCGATGATTTCACCTTGGCGCATGACAAGAATCCGCGTTGCAGATCGTACCGTCGAAAGTCGGTGAGCGATAACGAAGACCGTACGCCCCTTCATCAACTCTTGAAGACCCTTTTGCACTTCGAGTTCGCTGACGGAGTCCAGCGCACTCGTCGCTTCGTCGAGAATAAGAATCGGCGCGTCCTTGTGAAAGGCGCGCGCGATTGAGACGCGTTGTTTTTCGCCCCCCGACAGCAGTCCACCGCGTTCGCCGACGCCGGTTGCGTATTTTTCAGGAAGCTTTTGAATGAAGGGGTCCGCATGGGCATGGCGTGCGGAATATTGGACATCCTCAAGGGCTTTTTGGGAAAGCGCGCCGTTTGCGTCGGGAAGTTCGCCTCTTCCGGCGAGAATATTGGTGGCCACGGAGTCTCGGAACAAAAAGACATCTTGTGTGACAAGCGCAATTTTCGAACGAAGGTCCTTGAGATCAAACTCTTTAAGTGAAATTCCATCGACAAGGATTTCGCCGACCGTCGGGTCGTAAAAACGCTCGAGGAGATTGACCAAAGTCGACTTTCCCGAACCGCTGGAGCCTACAAGCGCAATCACTTCGCCGCGCTTAACCGTCAGTGAAATACCTTTTAAGACATCGTCCTCACCGTAGCGAAAGCGCACATTCCGGAACTCGATTGTTTTCCAGTCTGTCGGAAAAGCGCGCGGATTTTTCGCCTGAGGCACGCGGTCGTCGCTTTCGATGAGGCCAAACAGACGATCGGTTACAACGACAGTTTGTTGGACGCGGACAAAGGACTCCTGTAGGCGCTTGATCGGATTTTGCAACTGACCCGCAGCGAACAAGAAGGCAAGAAACTCGCCGCCTGTCGCTTTGGATTGAAGGATCAGGCTCATCATATAGAGCACGAGGCCCATGACGAGGTTGGACGCCAAGAACTCGTTGATAGGACTAACGGCTTCTTCTCGACTGACGATTTTTCGTCGTGTCTCGATGTAGTGGTCCATCGATTTCTTCAGGCGCGCGCTCATGGTGTCTTCGAGGTTAAAGGACTGAATCACACGGATTCCGTCGAGGCTTTCTTTGATGTCGGCGGTAACGGCCTCCATTGCTTGCCGGTTGATGTGTCCATACTTACGAAGGCTCCTGGAAACCTGCCGGGTCATCGCGACAAAGATCGGCAAGAATGCGAGAAGCACCAAAGTGAGCTTCCAGTCGAGATAGATCATGTAGGAAAGCAGGGCGAGTGCAATCAGCGGTTCACGAAGCACGTCACCAAAGAAGCTAAGGCCCATCTGCAGGACGCCTGTGTCGTTGAGGATGCGGCTCATGAGTCCGCCCGAGCCGGATTCGAATTTCGAATGGAAGCCTAGGTTGAGGCGTAACGCTTGATCGACCGTGCGCATGCGAACGTCTGCGATTACGCGCTCGTTGATCATGATCAGAATCATGTAGTGGGTGTAGCGTGCCGCTCCCCATACCAAATAAAGAATTGGAAACACGAAGGGAAGATGCCAGGCCGAAATTTCGAAGCCGAAAAGCGCAATGGTCTCGGCGCGCTTTTCGAACACCTCACTAAACAGGGTTTTCACGAGGGCTGTTTGCGCGACGTTGCAAAGGCTAATGATGAGTCCGAAAAAGAAAACCGCAATTAAACGCGACTTATAAGGACGGATCAGAGGCCACAGTCGGCTGAGGCTTTTCATCACTTGATTCATGGAGAGACCTCTTTGATTCCTTCGTTCTCGATATAACGTTTGAGATACTTGCCTGTAAGGCTTTTCGAGTTTTTCATGATTTCTGCCGGAGTTCCCGTCGCGATCACTTGTCCGCCGAGTTTTCCGGCGTCAGGTCCCATGTCGATGACCCAATCGCTGGAACGAATGACATCAAGATTGTGCTCGATCAAAATAACGCTTCCGCCAGATTCTACCAGGCGATGCAGGACCTTCATGAGCATTTCGATTTCTCGAAAATGCAGACCCGTTGTCGGTTCGTCGAGAAGATAGAGTGTGCCTTTTTGCTGAGTGCCGATAAATTCGCGCGCGATCTTAAGTCGTTGCGACTCGCCGCCACTAAGAGTGGCGGCGCTTTGTCCTAAACGGATGTAGCCGAGACCGACTTCGCGCAAGAAGGTGAGTGGACGACGAATTTGCGGGTGAGCGACGAAAAACTCCATCGCTTCGTCGACCGTCATGTTGAGAATTTCGTGGATATTTTTGTCTTTGTAGCGAACCTCGAGAATCTCGCGTCGATATTTTTTACCGTCGCAGGCGTCGCAGACCAGAGCGACATCGTCCATAAACATCATGTCGACGACTTCGACACCAAGACCTTTACACACCGGGCAGCGCCCACCGTCCACGTTCAAACTAAATGTTCCGGCTGTGTATCCGCGCAGTTTTGATTCCGGCAAAGCCGACATCAGATTGCGAATCGCATCGAATACTTTGAGATACGTCACCGGATTCGATCGCGCTGTTTTTCCAATTGGCGACTGGTCGATGAACAACACGCCTTTTAAGTGATCAAGACCTTTGATGTCGTCAAAGGGTTGGCCGAGTCGGTATTCGACGCGCAGGTGTTGCGCGACGATGGGATAAAGTGTTTGAGAAACCAGCGTCGACTTCCCACTGCCGCTGACACCCGTGACTGTGACCAGGCGATTGAGCGGAAACTTTACGTCCACATTTTTCAAGTTGTTGCCGCGACACCCGGTCAGTTCCAAGGCGTACTTGTGTTCGAGAATCGAGGTTTGTCTTGTGCGAAGATCGGCCTTCTTTAAGGGGCTATCGGCCCGCAAGTACGGAGCCGTCACAGACTTCGCATTCGAATAGAAATCTTCGGTTTTGCCGCTGAAGACGATCGTGCCGCCGAAGTGACCCGAACCGGGGCCAACTTCGATGAGATGATTGGAGTTTGCGATAACGTCGTGGTCATGTTCGACGACCACGAGGGTGTTTCCGAGATCGTTTAGCTGTTTCAAAATCCCGATCAGGCGATCGTTGTCTCGCGGGTGTAAGCCGACAGTGGGTTCGTCTAAGACATACAGTGTCTGAGAAAGGCCCATGCCAAGCTGTTTGGCAAGATTGAGTCGCTGATACTCGCCGCCAGAGAGGGTGCGAGTCGGGCGATCGAGCGTGAGATATTCCACACCCACATCGTTCAGAAACTTCAGTCGACTGCGAAGCTGGCGAAAAACTTCGCCGGCAAGTTCGTCCTCAAGCGGTGTCAGTTTTAGGTCGTCGATGAAGCGATAGATCTCGCCCACGGTCATCGTCGAAAGTTTCGCGATGGGTTGCCCGCCGACGAGAAAAAGCTGTGTTTCGGGCTTAAGCCGTGAGCCCTTGCAGGCGCCGCACGGTTGAGGCGACTTATAGCGCGACAAGAAGACGCGAACGTGCATCTTGTATTTTTTGGTTTCGAGGTACTCGAACAAGCCGGTGACGCCATAAAACTTGCCG
>CAUJGS010000021.1 GCA_963170185.1 Bdellovibrionota bacterium | reverse complement strand
TGAGAATCGGCAAATTGTCGGAATCGAAGTTCTGCAAGAACTTGCAGATGCGATGATTCACCCCAACCCCGTCTTGTTGATGGCTGGCGGAGCCGGACGCAGACTTCTTCCGCTGACAGAGAATTGCCCGAAACCCCTGCTAAAGGTCGGAACAAAACCGGTACTGGAAATCATTCTCGAGCGCTTCATAGAAAGTGGCTTCAGAGAGTTTTTTATCTCGGTCAACTACCACGCCAGAATGATCGAGGATTATTTCGGAGACGGCAGTAAGTGGGGCGTTTCGATTAACTATCTTCGTGAAGAGGTCTCGCTGGGAACGGGGGGCGCACTGTCGATGCTACCCGATAGCATCAGTCACCCCGTCCTTGTCATGAATGGCGATTTGCTCACTAAGGTGGACTTCAAACAAGTCTTAGATTTTCACACGGAACAACGAGCACCTGCCACCATGTGTGTGCGTGAGTACGAATTGCAAGTCCCATACGGCGTCATCACAACTCAGAGCAATCTCATTCAGAAGATCGATGAAAAGCCCGTGAACAGATATTTCGTCAATAGCGGAATTTATATCTTAAATCCCGATGTCGTTAAGTCGGTCGCAAAGAATACTCCGGTCGATATGACATCGATCTTTCAACGCTTAGTAGACAGCCCGACGCCACCTGCAGCCTTCCCACTTCATGAATACTGGTTAGACATCGGCCACATAGACGACTTCCGTCGGGCCGAAGGTGAGTTCAAAGAGGTCTTCAAATGATCGATGGCCGTTCCGTACTTGCCATCATTCCGGCAAGAGGCGGCTCTAAGGGAGTTCCGGACAAGAACGTCCGTCTGCTACAAGGCAAACCACTTTTGGCTTGGACAATTGAAGCCGCACTCCAATCAAAATATATCGACAGACTTATCCTCTCTTCCGACAGCGATAAAATCCTCGCCATCGGACGAGAGCACGGATGCGAAACCCCCTTCAAGCGCCCCGCCGAACTCAGTTCTGACTCGGCAGGTAGTGCGGAAGTTGTGCTACACGCCTTGAAAGAAATAGGTCCATCAAACCTTGTCGTACTTTTGCAACCAACCTCTCCGCTTCGAACTGTAGAAGACATAGACGCAACGATCGAGCTCTGCGTCCGATCTGGCGCCTCGACAGCCACGACCATTACGACGGCACACCAAAGTCCTTTTCATATGTATTTCCGCACCGACCAAAACGATTCGCCAAGCGAACAATACAAACGCATCCTGCCCGCAACGGGCGCCGTGCGCCGTCAAGACCAGCCACAAACATACATTCTAAATGGGGCCGTATATGTCCTCGAGGCCAATCCGTTTCAAGCCTCTCCCTATTTTGTGACGGACAAAACGGTATATCATCTCATGCCGGAAGAACGGTCCGTCGACATCGACACCGTTTTAGACTTTCAATATGCCGAGCTACTGCTAGAGAACCAAAGGTCTTCAAAATGAAATCTGTGACAATCGCCGACTACGGTGTGGGAAACCTCAGCAGCGTCGCAAGAGCTATCGAGCACTGTGGCGCGACCGCAAAAATCACATCTGATCCGAAAGAAATCGCGTTGGCCGAACGCTTTATCCTTCCTGGCGTAGGAGCATTTGGAGACGGGATGGCTGGCCTCTCGTCGTCTGGCATCAAAGAGAGCATCTTTGAATTTGCACAAACAGGACGACCACTTCTGGGCATCTGCCTCGGGATGCAGATGCTTATGGACTCCAGTGAGGAGTTCGGATTCCATCAGGGCCTCGGTCTCATCAAAGGAACCTGCAAGCCGATCAACGCCACTGCTTTAAACGGTGAGCACCTGAAGGTCCCTCACATCGGCTGGAACGAACTCATCAAACCCGCGCCAACATCAAATTGGGAAAAAACAGTATTCAAGTTCATCGAACCAGGAGAAGAGGCGTACTTCGTACACTCTTGGATGGTCGAGCCTAACGACCCCTCGGTTCTTTTATCGGTCGCAGAGTACGGTGGCCACATGATTACGGCTGCAATTCACAAAGACCAATTTACCGGCTGCCAATTTCACCCAGAGAAAAGTGGCCCCACAGGACTCAAAATCATCAAGGCATTTATCGACACGTAGACTGTCGCCTAAATTGTAGCTGCTAAAGAGCCACTCGCCGTACGGGAATTCCGAATCCCTCTGCGGCAGCACGAATCGTCGGCACGTCGAGTCTCTTGTAGTGAAGGACGTCTGCCATCGCAACAGCGTCAGCACCCGCAGCAACCACCGACTTCAGATGGTCACCGGCACCCATTCCACCGCTGGCGATGACTGGTACGGACACTGCGGCAGATACCGCCCTCACTAGGTCCACATCAAACCCTTTGCGAGTGCCCTCGCGATCAACGGAGGTCAAAAGTATTTCACCAGCACCCAGTGACACTCCCTTTTTGACCCACTCCAGAACATCCAAGCCGGTGCTCTCACGTCCAGTGTCTACGTACACTTCCCAACGACCAGGGCCTTTCTGTTTTGCTTCAACAGAGAGCACCATGCACTGAGAACCAAATTTCTGAGCGACTTGAGCGATCAGATCGGGAGACTTCACGGCGGCCGTGTTGATAGCGACTTTATCCGCTCCCGCCTTCAACATCTCTCTCACATCGCCCACAGAACGCAATCCACCGCCGACCGTCACCGGTACGAAGATGTCAGCCGAAGCTCGACGAACGAACTCAGCCAAACTGTTGCGTCCGTAAAGGCTCGCAACCGCGTCCATATAGATAATTTCGTCTATTCCCTGAGAGTAATAGCGACTGGCGTGCTCGTGGGGATCACCTATGACACGCACGCCTTCGAGATTGATTCCTTTGATTAGATTAGGGCCTTTGATGTCAAGCCGAGCAATCAAGCGCACCTTTTTCATCG
Organism: Bdellovibrionota bacterium; assembly: GCA_963170185.1. Classification (GTDB taxonomy): domain Bacteria; phylum Bdellovibrionota; class Bdellovibrionia; order Bdellovibrionales; family JAMPXM01. The sequence goes on along the minus strand of CAUJGS010000021.1, from coordinate 332 downwards.
ACCACAGCCCTCAAGTAATCTGATGTCGCAGCTTCCATTGTCCGCCCTCTTTCGTCCAAAGATGCGGCGAGCGTGCATTGTCGATCACTTCCCAGAAGCGATCTTCCGTTATGTTCATGTACGACAGAATCGATTGGAAGTACTTTGCAGGAAACTCGGTATCGAACTTTCGCACAAGAGCAACGCCCTCTTCGCGAGTGATCTTCCCGTTGCGAACTTCTTGGGACGAGTCGTAAGTGGCACGTCCGATTCCAAACTTAACCAACGTTGTAAAGTAGTGGAGAGGATCAATCTGATCGTCGATCGAACTGTACTTGGAGTACGAGCCTTCC
>CAUJGS010000020.1 GCA_963170185.1 Bdellovibrionota bacterium | reverse complement strand
AGGCGACTTTGACTATCGCGTGACAACTCGTTTTGACGAGCCGTCAACTGATCCAATCGCCGCTCGTACTGCCCCAGAATCGCCTTCACCTGTTGAACCTGCGCTTCAAGCACCTTGAAGTCGATGGCGGGAAACGGAACCGGCGCTCCCGGCCTCGTCTGCGGAGATGTCGGTGGTGGTTGAAGGCCATAATTGAGAACCGAGCCATGAACTGAGCCACCGACAGGTGTCGCGCCCGAGCTCGAGGAGCCACCAGTTGGATTTGGGGCACCACCAAACACTGCCGGGTCCAATTCGCGGTGCAAAACCGTCCCAGGGTCTCTGCCTAAGTCCTTCCCTGAATCTTTCGCTGTGTCCATGGTTCCCCCTCTTCCTCTTGAAGCTTAAATTCGCTGGACTGAAATTTCAAACCTTCCTAAGGTTTAAATATGGCGTCAGTTACCAGCCTTGCGACTCACCTTCTCGGTCTTCTCCAACCCTCCGCTGGCCAAACCATCGCGAAGACCGAGGCGGCTCGATTAGCGTTCTATCATTTCCTAAAAAATCTCTGCGAACCAGGCGAACCTCTCTCGACCGCTACGATCGAACGCTTCTTTCGTCGCTCGCTTGCTCATTCGCATTGGGCGGACCACAAGCTCGAGCTCTTTAACGAAGTGGCGGCTTGCCTCCAACACTATTCCAACGCCACCGGCGAGGCCGTTCCCCTGCCTCCATTTGCAAGCCCCTACGATATCCAAGTCGTTCGCGCCGAGAGCTTCCGAACCCTGGAAAAGGTCGTAGAAGAGTGGATTCAAGCCCACCAAGGCCCAACCGATCAGATCCGTATCCTTCGCGATCGCGAGGAAAAGCTGCTTGTCTGCAACCTCGGTGTCGACCGGCAGTTGGCCGTTCATATTTTCGACCGCAATCTCTGCATCCGAGAAGGGCGCTTAGAACCGCTAAACGACGACATGGCGGTCTACTACACGGCGGATCTCGGCATCGACCCCACTCGCAATAGTCAGATCGAAATCGCCCCTCACACCGTTGCGCGCTTCCGTTTCGTCACCGCCCACACCCCGGCCTCAGGCACGACTGGCCCCCACGGATTTCGCGGCGTACAAGTGCGCGGGTACACCTTCCAAAAGACGGGAAGCTTCGAAGGAAGCGAACTCCACCGCCTCCCGACACTGTTCTACCCCCTCAAGCGCATCGAACAATTTTTCATCAACCGCACCACAGACCCGATGTATATCGAGCTCACAAACCTGCTCGAACAGGCTTCGGACCTTATGGCGCGCCAACACCCCGAACGCCTGCGCTTTGCCGAAGCGGCCATGGAGCGTGGGCGTCTGGCATTCGAACAGGTCTTCGTCGACGACCGCTTCCTAAGACTCCTACTGGAGAATCTCGAGCGCGCCGTGCTTCTTGAAAAACGCGAGACCGAGACCCGTGAAATGCGTTCCGCTAGCAGCCTCAGCGATTTGCCTATTGAAATGGCGACACAAGTGGGCCATAGTGCGAGCCTTGTTAGAGATAATCATATCGGGCTCAATCTGCCTCCCGGGCAGGAATTCATCGAACCAGAAGGCCCTGACTTAGTAGAACTGCAAGAGGCCGAAAAATGCGAAACAATCGCCCCCAAAAACGCACAGCCAACTCTCGAAGAAATCCTCTAAAGTCGACTTCGACAGACGAGATGCGCCTGAACAAGTACCTCGCGGAAAGCGGCGTCACTTCACGGCGTGGCGCGGATGAGCTGATCGCAGAGGGCGCCGTTCAGATCAACGGCAAGCGCGTCTACGAACTCGGTATCAAGGTGAACCTTAAAACAGACAAGGTCTTGGTCAACGGCAAGCCGGTTCGCCCGGAAATCCGTAAAGTCTACGTGCTGTTCAATAAGCCAAAGGGCGTGATGACCACGATGGACGATCCGGAAGGACGCCCCTGTATCGGTGAGTATTTCAAACGGTTCGAGTCACGTGTGTTTCCGGTAGGTCGTCTCGATTACGATAGCGAAGGCCTGCTTCTTCTCACCAACGACGGCGACTTCGCCCAACGCGTGACACATCCTAAACACGAAGTTCTAAAAACGTATCTCGTGAAAGTCGATGGCCAGCCGACGGAAGAACAGGTCCACAAACTGCGAACCGGTGTCACGATTATCGGCGGTCGTGTGGCGGCTCGCGAGATCGAGCGCTTAAAAGGCACGGCCTCCGACAAATACGACTGGTTCAAGATCGTTATCGGTGAAGGTAAAAACCGTCAGATTCGCCGCATGTTCGAAAAAATCGGCTTCGACGTGATGAAACTTCAACGGATCGCGATTGGTCGCCTGAAGATGGGCGGCCTGGCGCGCGGTGAGTGGGCTCTCCTGACACCTGAAGAGGTTGAAAAGATCTTCCACCAAGACGAATCACTCATTCGCCGCCCAGGCGAACGCCCCGGCGTGAAAGACCGCAAAGGCAGCCGAAAGAACTTTAGCCGCCGCGGCCCGAAATCCGAAAAGGCCTTAGCGCGCGACAAGTCATCTCGCCGCGAATAAAAGGTACCGCCTTGTTTTTTGATTTGCAGCGCGGCAAGCCGCTGCCTCAGGGGCCTTTTTTCGAGGGTGCCAACTTGATGCCCGGACCTGGCGGGATCTTGTTGAACTCTTCCAATGAGCCATTTGGCGCCTGAGGCGAAGACTGTGTCCCAACAGCGGCTGCTGGGGTAGCTGGAGTGACAGGGTAGGCTTGAGCGCCACGCTTTTCTAGCTGACGTGCTTTTTCTTCCATCTTTTTCTTCGTATCGCTCTGGCGACGACGTTCGGTGTAGCGCGTTTGATACTCACGCCATTCTTGATTGAACTGGTTTTGCTTCTCGCGCACGAAGTCTTCTAACTTTTTTCGTTCGTCCTGCACCTGCGACTCGAAGTCCTTTCGCTTCTCGTTTTGATCAGCGAAAAACGCGCGCCGCCTGTCCTCTTGGTCGTCGAAGAACTTTTTCCGCTCGTCCTGCGATCGCTTGCCAGACAAGTAGCTATCTCGCTCTTCCTTGGACTTCTTCAAAAACCCATCACGAAGACGACGCTCTCCCTTGGAGTAAGAATCCCGTGAGCTACGAAGGTGTTTATCCATGGCTTCGCGACGTTTGCGAATAGCGGCCTGAAAACGATCTCGAAGACGATTTGGCTCCTCTTCCGACTCCCGATACACATAGGAAAGAACCATCGCAATTTCGTCGTTTTGTTTTTTGACCTCATCCGGAATCTCCGAGCGAAGCTTTTCCAACTCCGAACGGTCCGAATTTAGACTGACATCTTGAGGTGAACCATCCACCCCCGAAGCGCCAACCGGTGAAATCACTTCGCCTGGCGAGGCTTCGCCGCTACGAACCGTCTTAACTCCGCAGGCAGCTTGCGTCAGCACCAACGATCCGACGACAACGAAAAGTAGCGGCAGAGCCAGGGCTCGTCTCGAGTTCAAATTCCAACCGCGAAACCAAGTCATCTCACGCCTCCTTTTTTTGAGCCTAACGTTTTGCACGAGCTTGTCTCAGCTCTCGCTCGACATCGCGCGATTTTATCGACTCACGCTTGTCTCCCATATTTTTACCTTTGACGATGCCAAGCTCAAGCTTCGCCCAACGCCCCTTGAAGTAGAGCTTGAGAGGTACGCACGTGAACCCTTTCTCCGTGATTGAACGTTCGAGGCGTTCGATTTGGAGTTTGTTCAAGAGCAGGCGCCGAAGGCGTTCTGGCTCGTGATTCAGGTAGCTAGAGGCACGGTAGGGTGAGATATGCGCCGCCTGCAAATAAGCTTGGCCGTTTTTTATCACGATATAGGAGTCCTTAAGCTGAACACCACTCTCGCGGATCGACTTCACCTCACTACCGAGAAGCTCCAAGCCCGCCTCGAGCGTGTCGACAACGGTGTAGTCGAAGCGCGCCTTGCGATTGTCGGCGACAAGCTTCACCGCTTGCTGCGCGCCAGACTTTCCCGCCGCCTTACCGCTAGGTTTACTCCCCGCTTTACTCAACCAAGACTCCCGTTCTTCCGCGCAAGCTCCAAGAGCTGCCAAGGAGAAAGCTCCTCGGCACGCACTGTCTTAGAGAATCCCATACTTTCAAGAATGGATTCAAGCCGTGCGCGGCTATCCCCCCCCGTCGACAAGTTGGAAGCCAGAAGCTTTCGCCGGTGAGCGTAGGCTTTTTTCGCAAACTTCAAGAAGGCTGCAAACTCCGTCTCCGCGGGGGCATCCGCGCGACGGCGAAAACGTAAGACACGACTCGCCACCCTTGGCGGAGGATAAAAGTCCTGAGGCCCCGCCTCACATACGATTTCCACGTCCCACCCCAATTGCGCGATGACCGAGAGCAGACCGTAGTCGTCGGATTTTTCTTTCGCCGTAATTCGCTTGGCGACTTCTTTTTGAAACATCAAAATCATCGAGCCAAGCCCACACGGCCAAACTGAACGATCAATCACCAAGCTCGAGGAAATCTGATACGGAAGATTCGATATTAGGCGTGTGCCCTGAGAAAGCTTAAGTCCCTGCCAGTCCGCCTGAAGCGCATCGGCTTCGACCACCTGAACACCAGCGTCTCGCCAGTTTTCAGCAAACTGCCTATCGAGTTCGATAACCTGAAACCGAAGGCCACGCTGTTTTACGCCCTCTAGCAAACCCTCTGTCAGTGCACCCAAACCCGGTCCGACTTCGATCATGCCGAGAGGCTTTTCCGCCTTCGACCAGAATACCGAGTCACCAAAGTCGAAAGCATTCTCGAGAATGCGATCGATAACATGATCGGAAATCAAAAAGTTTTGACCAAGCGAGCGCTTAGGTCCCGTGCCTGTTTGGCGGATCTTTTCCAAGAGTCGTTCGCGTCTCGACGTCATTCCGAGCACCTCATCCGCGCGGACTCTTTTCTTGATCAAGTGGCGCTTTCGGCTCGGGCCCAAGCGAGATCGGAGACGTCTCACCTAGGTTCAAGCGAATCACACCGGCAAGACCCACCATCGCCGCGTTGTCCGTGCAGTAGCGAAGTGGCGGGATCGCGGCCGTCTTGCCACTTTCCTTCGCCCACTTCACAACCCGCGCACGCAAGCGCGAGTTCGCCGCCACGCCGCCCGTTAAAACCACGCGTTCCATTTTCTCACGTGTCGCCGCTCTCGTGAGGCGCGCCACCAATACGTCAACAATGGCTTCTTGAAAACTTGCGCAAAGATCGGCAAGCAAACCCGGCTTTGCCTGTTTGGTTGAGAGAAACTCCTCGGCTTCTCGCAAGATCGTTTCACGATCCGCATCCAAGAGTTCATCAAACAATCTCGCCGCTGAGGTTTTGAGACCCGAGAAGCTCATGTCGTCTCGTTCGTCTTTTAACATCGCCCGCGGAAACTCGAAACGCGCCGCATTTCCCAACGCCGCCAAGCGATCCACGCGTGCGCCACCCGGAAACCCTAGACCGATTTTTTTCGCAAACTTATCAAAGGCTTCCCCGGCCGCATCATCAAGCGTGCGCCCCAAAACCTTGTACCGGCCGAAACCGTCGACACGATAAAGCGTCGTGTGCCCGCCGCTTACAGCCAGCGCCACGTAGGGAAAATCAAACCCCTGAGGCGGCGCATACTCGGTATCCGTTAAAAATGGCGCCAAGAGATGGCCTTCGAGATGATTGACGCCGACAAACGGCTTCCCGGCGGTGACGCTCAAAGTTTTAACTGTCACCAGGCCGGTCAATAGCGAGCCGATCAACCCCGGCCGGCTCGTGACGGCAAAACCGTCGACTTCGTCGAGCTTGATACCAGCTTGGTCGAGCGCCTCTTGGATGAGAGGCAGAAGATGATGGGTGTGATTGCGAGATGCGATTTCAGGAACGATCCCGCCGTACTTCGCGTGATAGAGATCTTGTCCCGCCATCACGCAGCTGTGAACGCGACCGTCGTGACCAACTACGGCCACCGACGTGTCATCGCAGCTGGTTTCAATCGCGAGAACCTTTTGAAATCGGCGCATTGACTAACGCTTTTTACCTAACGTCTTAAGACGTGCCCTAGCACGATCGGCTTCCTTGGACTTTGGAAACTTCGCGATAACTTCGTCATAAAACGGTTTCGCGTCGTCGTTCATGCCAAGTTCTTGAAAACAAACACCGATTTTGTAGGTCGCGGCACCGAAGCTTTTCCCTTTGGGGTAAGTCTTCCGATAGTCCTCGTACGCAAAGATCGCTTCTCGCCAATTTTTTTGCTCGAACCGCAATTCGCCGGTCTCAAACGGGTTTTTGCTATCGCCGCCCGTTTTACCGCCCGAGCCAGCACCCGAAGCCAGCGCGGTCTGAAGCGCCTGATTCGCCGCCTTTACTTCGGCGACCTCGGTCTGAAGCTTCGTGATCTCTTCGCGAAACGCCTGGAACTTTGCGTCCTGCTCTTTGATCTTCGCTTCCAAAGCAAAATCGTTTTTCTCGGCGCGTTCTTTGATCTGAGTCACACGAGCGTCCAACGTCTCGATACGCCCTGCCGATTTACGCAAGTCTTCGTCGATCTCACCAAATCGCGCCGACGAATCGGCTGTGTTTTGCTGAAGTGACGTCACTTGCTTACGCAAAACCTGCTTCTCTTCGGCTTCTTTCATCGTCGAACGCGTTTGTAGACACCCGGTCTGGCCAATCGCCAATACGACTCCAAGAACTGCTAAGATTTTTGAAAAAGCTTTTGCACTGCTCATTTCGTCACTCCCCAACAAACCCGCTCAAACACGGGGACGACTTGATCTTAAGGCGCCAAGTCGCCAGATTCAAACCGCGAAAGCCTTGCGGCGTTCTCCGCCTGCTCCGCCCACGTTCGCGCCTGCACAAAGCGCTTTAAAGCTTCGTCGTATGCGCGCTCGCGAAAAAACGTTTCGCCTTCCCGATAAGCCTGTTCCGCCTTGTACCAAAGTGCCGGGGCGTATCGAGGCGCTTCCGATTCACGCGCCCCCTCCATCGCAGCACGCGCAATGGTGTACTCATCGACCGGAATCAAAGAGACACAGCCAATCGAGAGCGCAAACAGCCAGGCCGCCAACGCCAAGAACACATAGTTCAAAAGCGAGGCCGATTGATAAGAAAAAAAGCGGCGCTTAACGCCGCTTTGATTCGTTCGGAAACTGGGGTTTTGGTTGGCCATCGCCATCCGTTACCTAGATCCTTACTGAACCGGAACGAAGTTCGCGCGACGGTTCTTCGACCAAGCGGACTCGTTATCGCCCTGAGCGAGTGGTTTTTCCTCGCCGTAGCTGATGATCGTCAAACGACGCGATTCAACGCCGAGACCTTCGAGGTATTGACGAACAGACTTTGCACGACGCTCACCCAACGAGAGGTTGTACTCTGTCGATCCACGGCTGTCCGTGTGACCTTCAATTTGAATCGTCACGTTTGGATTTGCGCGAATCCAGTCCGCGTTGCCTTTGAGAGTCGACTTCGCACTCTCGCTGAGACGGGCTTGATCGTATTCAAAGAAAATCGTGTTCAAACCGCTGATCTTACCGCCGTCGGAGCCTTCGCGATCAAATGCCATGTCTTGATCCGTGACTTGTGGACCCGCATCCGACATACCGGCTTCAGCTCCAGCTTCACCGTCTGCCTTTTTCGCTTTCGTACAAGCAGAAAGACCGAGAGCCGCAACCATAACAAGACTCATCAACATCGCCAAAGTCCGCGCCGGCTTTACTTTCGTCACTTCAGTTTTCATTTCTGCCTCCTTAGGGAAGGGATCGCATAGGATCTGATTTCATGTTGCTCAATGCTTCGTTCGTGCTTCGAAGGAACATTCTTGAAAAGCGAGGCGTTTTTGTCAAAGGTCTTATAGAGACGTTGATCATACGATGATCAAGAATTGATCCTGACTAGAAATGAAATCGAAGCGAGGCATTATGCTGACCAATGGCTTACTCTGGATGAAACGCGGTCTGCTAGGAATCATAGCGCTACTCGGCACCACCCAAGCCTCGGCAAGTCCGCACGCACAGTGGAAGAGAATCCAAACTGCACATTTTGAAGTGCTATATGACTCAAGGCATCACGCGCTCGAGTCATTTGCCAAAGAAGTCGCCAAACACGCCGAGTCTTCTTGGCTCACGCTGGTTCCCGTGTTGCGCACTTGGCCAGATAAAACCGTGATCCTGATCGACGACGACGGCGACGCCGCAAACGGCATGGCGACGGGGTTTCCATTTCCTCAGATTCACATCTACCCGGCGCCGCCCACTCCCGGCGATTCGATCTCCGACACCGGACCGTGGACGTACGAACTCGTGTTGCACGAATACACACACGTGCTCAACTTCCAGCCCGCACATGGCGTCTTTCACCTCATGCGCAACATCTTTGGTTCCATCGTGCGTCCCAACCTCGTGTTGCCGCGCTGGTATCTAGAAGGTCTCGCCGTCGAAATCGAAACCCGCTACTCCCCTAGCGGTGGCCGCCTGCGCTCGCCCAACTTCACCGCCATTCCACGTGCCATGATTCAAGACGGAGTGCTTCGCAAACAAGACATCGCTCGAATCGGAGACATCTCAAACCCTGAATGGCCGGGCGGCATCCGACCCTACTTGATGGGCGGTTTGCTTTGGAATCATCTCGCCAAGAAAAACATCTCGCTGATCGGTGATCTCAACGATCACTACGCCAAGCGCATTCCATTCTTCATCGAAACACCTCTCGAAGACCGACTGGGAAAAAGCTGGCAAGAACTGCTCGACACCGTCTACACCGAGCTGGAAGCCAAGGCCGTTCACCAAACCGATATTCTCTGTGAAGGCGGCCAAGTGGCCTGCAACGACGGCACACGTCTTGGGGAAACCAGTTCCTACACCAGGTCTCCGGTGATCTCGCCCGATCAAAACTCCCTCGCATTTGTTGCACGCGAACACAATCGCGAGTCCGTCATATGGATCGCCGAGCGCACACCCAGCGCGCTCGCGGATGCGGAGAACGACCCCTCGCCAGCCACTGGCAAGCGCCCCGCGTTTCATACCAAGAACGCGGTTCGCGCCGCCGAGCCCGACAGCGTCAATCGCGTCAGCTGGTACCCCACGGGAACTCACGTGGTCTACGACGCCAGCGACAGTGTCGGCCGCTATGAGGAACGCACCGACATCTGGACTTATGATCGCGAAAGAAGGCGCGCCGCACGCGTAACCACAGGCTGGCGCGCACGTGAACCGGTGGTTAGCCCGTCCGGAAAACTGGTTGCATTCGTGCAGCTCACACCGGGCAACACTCAGCTTTCCATCGCAAAGTTGAATCTCGCAGCCGACGGCAAGATGACCGCATCGGAAGCCAAAGTTCTTTATCAACCTACAAATGGTCACCGCGTTTCTTGGCCAGAGTTCCTCGACGAGACGACGCTTGTTTTCGCTGAGCGCTCGAACGAAGCCAAAGAAGGCCTGCGCATGGTCGGTCTCGACAAAGAGAAGCTCACCGCGACCTTCAACCGCACGCTCGCGACAGGGGGCGACGCCAACTACCCTCGCCTTGCCCAAGAGCGCGGTAAACCCGTACTGCTTTTTGCTTCCACGCGAAATGGCGTAAACAACTTATACCGAGGAAAGCTCGCCGGCTCAGGAGCAGCGACCGCTCTCGACGAGATTCGTCCGCTGACAAACTCGACGACTCGCGCATGGGTTGGCGACCTGGATCGTCAAACTGGGCAACTTATTTTTTCTCGTCTCGACGGAAGCGGTTCGCGCCTGCGCTACCTAACGTCCGCAGAACGCGACGTCATGCCCGGCTCCATAAGCGGAAAACTTCCGAAGATCGAGCCGCTCCTCGATGCCCCGGCGGAGAATTTCGAACCGCCTGATGCCGGCCTCTCGGCGGCCGACCTCGCCGCAAAAGACGTCTCGTATTGGCCATACTTTTTGCCTCGCTACTGGATGCCCTACGCCGCGTTTGTCCCCGGCGGCGCCTATCTTTCGGCTTCGACCTCGATGGGCGACCCCATGGGGCGCCACTCGGTCGCCGCGTCGCTCTCCACCGACACGCGCCACATGAAACCCAATATCTTCGCGGCCTATTCGAACTACACCAGCGACATTCGCTACACGGTTTTGGCCGACGACTTCTGGCAACGTCTTTCCAGCTCGGGCTTTGATCGACGAACAACAACGGCCGACCTCTCGGGGCTCTTCTTTATCCCGAATCTCTCCAACAGCTGGCGCGGGGAAGTCGGGATCAATCACCAACGCTCGGAAATCCCAACGACAACGGCTACAGATGTTCGAATTCGCGGCGGCGTGCGCGCTGGCATTCTCTGGCAAAGCCTCTCGCAAAAAGGTTACGAGATCTCGCCCGAAAAAGGCGGCGTCTTCCGCCTCTCACACTCGAAGTTCATTCCCGAGCTTGGCAACCAGGTCTATGACAAAACCGACCTGGGAGCGTCGACGAATCTCTCAAGCGTTTCGCATCCAAAAATTCTTGGCTGGCTTCCGGACCGTCATGTTTTAGCACTCGCAACAAGTGTGAGCTGGTTGCCGGGACTCGATCGGCTTTTACTGGGTCCTTCAAGCATCAGCCTTCCGGTCGAGTCGATCGCGCTCGGTGCTGCGAGCACGAGCTTCGTGATGCGTGGCTACCCCACCGGCACGTTCCTCGCTCGCAAATATGTGCGCGCTTCGGCCGAGTATCGCTTTCCAATTGCCAATCGCTATGAGGGCTTCGGTACAAAGCCCGGATTCATTCGTCGCTGGCATGGCGCCGTCTTCGCCGATGCCGTCACCGTGGAAGGAGCCTTCTACGATTTCAAGCTCGACGGCTATCGCACCAGTCAGTTCGGCGATCTTTACCCATCGGTCGGTCTCGAGGCGCGACTCGATTCGACGCTGTTCTATCATCTACCCGTGCAGTTCATCTTAGGCGTTCACATGGGGTTTGACGAACGCGCCAATCCGAATGGCGCCTACCCGGTGATCTCCATCGCTCTGTAAGTCACACCCGCCGCAAAGCCGACTCCTGGTCGGCTTCATGCTCTCTCTTGTTTCGCACAAACCCGCAAACAAGGAGAATGAAGTGGGCTCTATCAATCGCGTCGTCCTCATGGGACTCATCGGCAATCATCCGGAACTAAAGGTTTCGTCGGGCGGCAAACCTTACGTTCACTTGAGTCTTTCCACCTACCGTCGCACCAAGGATGCCAATGGCGGCGCTCGGCGCGAAACCCAGTGGCATAAGATTATGATCTGGGGCAAGAACGCCGAACTCTGCGCCAGCTTCTGCACCAAGGGCAGCCCCCTCTACATTGAGGGCCACCTTGCCAACTACACAAAAGAAGACAACGGCCACCGCACCTTTCACATCGGCATCGTGGCCGAGCAGCTACAACTGATTCCCGGAATTGCGGGAACGCCGACTGTTTCGAGCGAAAACCGGGATTCCGAGGTCGAATCCGCCAGGGGCTTGCTAAACTGACCAAGTTCACATCTTGACAAGGCCTAGAGCCCCCGATGAAAGTTTAATCAAGGGGGACCTCCATGGACGGAATGGATTTCTTAGGAAATAAGCGAGCAACGCCCCAAGCACGAGAACAAGCTCATAGCGGACGCGAAGGAAGCTCGCCCGCAGCTGGAGCAAGCTCGTCGGCCGTTGCAGGTGCGACACTCTCCACGAGTGCCGCCGGAATGCGTCAAGATCGGCTTGGCTGGATCAAGGAACTCGTCCGCGCCGAACAGCGCATGGAAGAGTCGGGTGTGATCGAGTTTGGTCCGGCCTTCGATCCTGCACAGATTCTCTTGAGCGAATCAGTTGCCTTCATGAATGAAATGAAGGTCGCCTTTGTCGATGCGGCTTCGGCCTTCAATCAATTGAAGGGCTCTTCGCTTGGACGTGTGAAGATCTACGGGATCGCCAACACGCACGCCGACTTCATGTTGTTTAGAAACGGCTTCAAGCTGATCTTCGCTTTGCGCGAGCCAGGTGCGGTTTCGGTTCGCTTCCACTACGTGGGTGCGGGCTTCCAACCCGCAGGCGCACCGGTGACTCCGGGCGCAGGCGCCGTCTCACATGCGGGCGAAGAAGATCTTTTGATCGCGCGCTGGGGAGCCTTCGGCGATCTCAATTGGACGTTCCAAGAGCAGCCAATCAAGGTCGACTACCTCACACGCTATTACCTGACTCGCTTCATTCGCGAGAGCGCGAAGTAATTCAAACAGAGACGTCGAGGCGACCTCGGCGTCTTTGTTCGTTTAAGGGCTCAATCAATTGAAACTTCAGTGGCGAAACCTCTAGGACTCGAAGCCAAACCTGATCCCCCTTCTGCCAGGAACGACCCGATTCATTCTTCAGTTTCAAAAGGCGCGCGCTTAAGTCATCGGCGCCGCCATCGTAGCGAATGATGAACTCCCCTTCGTCCACGAGCTCAACAACCGTGGCTTCAACCTGATCGCCCCGCTTGAAAGATCTCTTGGCCAAACGAGGTGGCATCATATGCGCGGGAACTCCACGCGCCTGATAGCGGGTTGCGCCGGCGCGTTGGTGGTCGGCTTAGGCCCCGTCACGCCACCTGTTGCGCCACCTGGTTTGTGCTCACCAAGACGCAACTGACTTGCGGCCGTACGTGCCGCCTGAAGAGCGATCTCCGCGGCCGATGGATTCGCGTTGCTAGCGGCCTGTGCTGTCGCGGGCACCACGGCCTGACGAAACTGCTTTCCAAGTTCGGCAAGCTGATCCGTCTCCGTCGCCACGGGAGCGATCGGTGCTGGGGCTTGCGCGACGGGCGAGACCGGCTGACGCGAAGAGAGCTCCATATCAAGAGTCTTCATCTCAAACTGAAGCTTGTTGAGTCGCTCCACGATCTCCGCCGCCTCGGCCGGTAGAGCCGAATCGGTCGTTGCGTTCACCATCGCCGGTTGTGCGATCGTTGGCTGTGCCACGGCCGGCTGCGCGGCAGTTCCGCCAGGTTCTTTGGCCCATGCCGGAAGATCCTCTTCCCGGAAGCTCAACTGCTCTCGATTCACCTTAGCGATGAACTCGATTTCACCGCGAGGAAGATCCACCTCGCGCATGATTTCCTCTACGCCATGGCCCTGATGAGCCATGCGCGCAGCCCGAATGTACTTCATGGAATTTTGCCGTTCGATGATTTCGGAGTGCGGAATTTTGTCTTGAAAGATCTGCGCCACTTCCAAACTCTGGTTCATCGACTGACGAATCTGCTGCACTTGCGTTTCCGCAGTCATGATTTTTTGCTGAAGCTCGCGCGACTTTTGATCAAGAAGCGTCAGCATCTGTTGAACTTGGCTTTCCGTACGATCGTTCAAATCTTCGAGCACGGCGATTTTACTAGAGAGAAGCTGCAAACCTTTTGAAAGCCGCGGGTCATCTTTGGCTGGCCGTCTCAGCCGAGCAAAAACCACGAAGATCAAAGTCAGAACCACGATATTGAAGAACACTTGCATGAAGACTGTGAAGGACACCTGAAGACCCCCTCTTAAGTCTATTCTGACGAGGTCGCGGCCTTAAGTCGACGGACGTAGGACTGGATTGAGACAATCAGGTCTTCACCAAAAGACAAAGGTCCTGGTTTTCAGGACCTTTGTCTCGGAATGCAATGAGAGCCGCAACAATTTAAGCGGTGAGGCTCTGTAAGAAATCGCCAATGCGCTTGATCGCCTCAACACCCTTTGCCGTGTCGAGCGCGTAGCTGAGTCGCAAATAACCTTCGAGACCAAACTCCACGCCTGGAACCGCCGCAACCAGCTTCTCTTCCAGAATAAGCGAGCACATCTCGGCACTGGTGTGCACGACCTGCCCTTTGTACTTCTTCCCCAAGTAAGGCTTGATGCCCACCCATAGGTAAAACGCTCCCTCTGGAACCGAAGTTTTCACTCCGGGAATCTTTGCGAGTTCGGCAAGAAGCGTATCGCGCTTTTCTTTCAAGATACCGACTGTGCGTTCGATATCAGGATCGCAAGAGAGAATACCCTCAAGGGCTCCGTACTGCGCCGGTGCCGATGGGCAGCTCACACTTTGCGATTGGTAGTTCGACATCGCCGTGATGGCAGCTTTGGGGCCAACGGCCCAACCAAGGCGCCAGCCCGTCATCGAATACGTCTTCGAAGCGCCGTTGAGAATAATCACACGATCTTTCAGATCAGGCGCGGCATGCAGAATGTGCGGCGCCAATTTTTCCGTGAAGCAAAGACGATTGTAGATGTCATCGCTGATCACGGCGATTTGCGGATGACGACGGAGAACCTCCGCGATCGCCTTGAGCTCGTCACGCGTATAGATTTTGCCGGTCGGATTCGACGGTGAATTCAAAAGCAAAACCTTGGTTTTCGGCGTGATGGCTTTTTCCAAAATCGCAGGCGTGAGCTTGAAGTCCGATGCTTCGTCGCAAACTGCGATACGCGGCAAACCGTCCGCCAGCTCCACCATTGTCGAATAACTCGCCCAAAAAGGTGCTACGAGAATCACTTCGTCGCCAGGATTTACAAGCGCCTGCAAAGCCGCGAACAAAACAAACTTCGCGCCCGAGCTGCAAGTCACTTGGTCGAAGGTATACTCCAACCCCAGGTCCTTCGAAGTCTGAGCCGCTACCGCCTTGCGAAGCTCCGGAATTCCCGACGGTGGCGTGTACTTCGTCTGGCCTTTTTGAATCGAGGCGATCGCGGCCGTTTTAATTTTATCAAACGTGCCCCAGTCTGGCTCCCCGATAGAAAGCGAGATCACATCTTTGCCCGCCGCTTTCATTTCGCCAGCGCGCGCCGCTAGTAGCAGAATCGGAGATCCCTTTAACAGCTTTGCGCGATTGGCGAGTTGCAAGCCAGGAGTTGTCGGTGTGCTCATAGAAATCTCCTCCGATGGAAAGTGAAGCAATTAAGACTGGCCAAATTTTTTCATCATAGCAGCCGCGACATTCGTGGGCACAAGGTCTGTCACCTTGCCACCGTGAAACGCCACTTCTTTAACCGTGTTGCTGGACACGTAATAAAACTCCGGGCTCGCAAAGACAATCATCGTTTCGATATCCGGCGCGAGCTTCTTGTTCATATTCGCCATGACGAGTTCGTATTCAAAATCCGTAACGGCACGCAAACCCCGAAGTATGACGCCCGCTCCCTGCTTTTTCACATAATCGACAGTTAGCCCAGTGTGGATGTCAACTTCGACACCCGGCAGATCCTTCAGCGCTTCTCGCGCCAGCTCCACCCGTTCCTCTGGAGTGAAAAGTCCATTCTTATTGCGATTCACCGAGATCAACATGATGACCTTGTCGAACGACGGCAACATGCGCTCGAGGATGTCGCGATGGCCCAGTGTGATCGGATCAAAGCTGCCCGGATAAACTGCGACACGACGTTTTGGGTTCATCTTTATTCTCCCTTAGTCACCAGTAGCCATTAGCCCCGAGTCCAAAATGAAATCATCTTGTCGCCATAGTCTCGCCGATCTTGGCACACAAGGCCAGGATAAGACTCATCGACACGCTCGTGCGACGAAGCCTCCACCACCGCCGTCGTGTCAGGCCCCATGGCTTCTGACTTCGACAAGGCTTCGAGCGTCGCATGCGCCAAGCTCTCGGTGAACGGCGGGTCTGCCATAATGACGTGAAACGGTTCGCCTTTGTACTTTTCGAGAAATCGTACGACATCGTCCTTCAGCACACGATACTCTCGACCGACCTCGAGTTCAGCGACATTGCGACGAATGATATCAATCGACTTCCCGCTCATCTCGATCGCGACAACTTCAACCGCTCCGCGCGACAAAGCTTCAAAGCCGATGTTTCCGGTTCCCGCATAGAGATCCAAAACACGAGCACCATCCCACTCACTTTGCAGCTTATTGAAGACGCTTTCTTTTACGCGATCCGTGGTTGGCCGGATATGGTCCGCTTTGAAGCTGACTAAGCGACGGCCACGCCATTTTCCCGAGATGATTCGCATGCGTTACCGATATCATGAACGCGAGCGTTGACCAATTTGATCTAGGAATCTTCCGATACGATTTCGGGACGATGAGTCGATAGTCCGTATATGGACCTCTAGACGCTGAATAGCGGACGCCGGTGAACCTTCTGGTAGGGTCGCGCCTCCCAGCTGATTGTAAACTTTCACGACCACGCCCGAGAACTGAACAGATTCGGCCAGCACCGGTAGATGAAAGGAAATATCTACTTTGTCTCCCGGCTGAACCGTCCCAATCGGGATGTCCAACAAAATACCTGTTTCGGTCAAAAGAACCACGTTCCCGGTGCGGTTGCCGTGATCGTCTTTGAGGTCCGCCTTAAAAGGGTAGGGTTTAACTTTCTTTACCTGGGCCGACGACACGTTCTGAAACTCTCCTTACGACACTCTTAACGACTTCAAAGATATCATCAAATGGCTTACCGATGAAGAGGTCAGCGCCACATTCGGCCGCGAGCTTGACCGGGCTGTCCTTGGAATCATCTCCCGAGAACGCGGAAATCAAAGCGATGATCGGTTTTGGTACAGACGTGCCTTCATAAACTCTTAAAGCTTCACGCACGACCTCAGGCCCGCTGAGTCCCGGCATGAGAATGTCGACAAAGACAGCCTCCGGAGACTCCGCCTTCCATAGTCGAAGCCCCTCATCGCCATCTGCCGCCTCCAAGCATTCATGGCCAAGAGTTCTCGCTGCGCGCGCTAGCGAGCGTCTCACCAAAGGTTCATCGTCGATCACCAAAATTTTCACTTCGCACCGCCCGCCGGAAGCTCGATCCTAAACACCGCCCCCTTTGGCGAGAGACGATTGAAGGCCTGGATTTTTCCATCGAAACTTTCCACAACCCAGCGACTCATCGAAAGCCCGAGTCCTGTGCCTTGCCCCGCTCCCTTCGTGGTGAAGAACGGTTCGAATATTCGAGCCAAGATCTCGTCCGGGATACCTGGTCCCGTATCGCGAATCTCGAGCACCGCTTTTCCACCCTCATGTTTGGTTTCGATTTCGAGACGCCCCGACTCGCGCATCGCCTGACAAGCGTTGTTCACGATATTGAAAATCACATGCTGCATAAGATGAGGCTCGATCAGCACCTGAACGTTCCCGTCTTCGTCGAACTGCGTATCAACCGCGTGATCGTGAAGCGCCGTCTTAAGCATATTGAGCGCGCTGTCGGTCACATGATTCAAAGATACGACTTCGCGCGGTTTGTCTTCGGCCGACGAAAACTCCATCAAATCACGAATGATCGCGCTCGACCGTTCGGCCGCCTTTTCGATCTCCTGCAGATCGCTCTTCACGGAATCCGGGTACCGAGAATCATGCCTTAACACCTGAGCCAATGAACGTAGGCCCGCCAAAGGATTATTGAGTTCATGGGCGATATTGCCGGCCATCAAACCAATGGCCGCCATCTTTTCCCCTTGAAATGCATGTCCCTTTAATTCCAATGATTTTGTCACATCCGAATAATGATGAATGAACGTGCCGATCGGCGCGTCGTCTTGAAAGCGAATCGGATAACCATTTACATCGTAAACATTGTGTCCGCGTCGAACTTGCCAATCTAAAGGTTCGGTCGCCTTCGCCGCCCGAGCGGAAGCCTGGCCCACGGCCGGCCGCCATTCTTTCAATCGACAACCCTCACACGGCTCGTTGCGACCGGCGAAAATCTCATAACAGCGTCCCGCCTTGGTGTCCGACTTCGAATCAGCGCGCAATTCCTCGTAACGCGAAAAGGCCTGGTTCATCCGCAACACACGAAAATCCAAATCTATGACAGCGATCGGGTCGGCGACGCCATCAAACGTCGATTCCCAAAGTCTCGAGGCGGCGTGCATCTCACGATTTATCACGACGCGATCAAGAGCCGTCGACAGCGGCTCCATACGTGGCAGCAGAAAGTTTTTGAATCTATCCGCTTTAGCGCCATCGAAGGAATGCTCAAATATCAAGAGCGGCCCCGCCACCGAGCGGGAGTCCTTTCCTAGCGGCAAGGCCACGGTTCGCGCCACCGGACGACCAAGTTCCTGAGCCAAGTAGGTTTGATCTTCCTGGTCATTCACTCGAATTACCGAACGAGCCGGCCAGAGCTTGGAAACCGGCTTCGAACCCCACCCTCGCTCCATGGCTCGAACGGAACTTTTGCCACCACCACTACGCGATTGTTGAAAATGCAAACGAGCCCCGAACTCAGGAGAAACCAAAGCCAACATCGGAGCGCGCACTTCGTGGAAGCTCTTCACCTCATGACCAAGAAGCTGAAGGATCTCTTCAATCGTTTCAGTTTGGCTAAGATCCTTGATGAAGCGAACAAGGTCACGAGTGGCCTGAGTGCGACGGTGCAATTCCCGTTCGGCGTCCGACAAATAGGACGTTCTCTCCGCGACAATTTTTTCCAGGTTTTCTTGCAAATCGTGCAGTTGTCGGTTTCGGGAACCAAGCTCTTTACGGCTTTTTAAATAACGCTCGCGCGATTCCAATTCCCGACTTCCAATTGCAATCGCCCGTTCGATTTCAGACACCGATCGCGCGACCCACCCTCGAATGCGAAATCGATTTATCAACTGCATTAGTAACGGCGCCGGAAGACTTTGTTTTAAGTCTTCTCGATCATCTGGAATCAACCAGATGTCGACCGCGGGTTCGTGCTGTCGCAGGTTTTCGAGATACGCGACCAAGTCCGACCGCGATCCCACAACAAACGCAGCCGCAAGCCGACTGCCAGTTTCAGGCAATCGCGCGGTCAAAAGGGTGCGCGAGCGAAAGGCCCCTTCCCGAATGAACCCATCCGAGTCGTGGCCTTCGTATAAGATGCTTCCTTGGATCACTTCCTCATGTTGGGGATCGTCCAGCGTTTGGTCAAACTGGACGTCGGTCCGATTCGTTCTGCAGAACAGGGAGCCACATTTCAAGCGCTCCTGTGAGTTCATACTCGAGAACATCGGCCGTCATGACGTAGTCTTTCCGGTCAAAGGTCTCGGTCAGTTCCCGTAAGACCTTGGAAAAAAACTTCTCCGCCTCGAGCCAGCGTTCGGGGCCAGAGACCGAGTTTCCGACACCGGAGGCAGCACCGCGAGCGTGATGCACGGTCTCGACAAACCATTGGCAACCCTCAAGCGCCTCATTCAGATTCTCCGAGGCGCGATGTACTTCGCCCTCTCGAAACAACCGCGCCGTTTCCGTACTGGCCTGGGTAAGAAGCGGAATGAAACTCAAAGCGGATCGCAGCGCCTGCCCGATCAGATGCTCCGGCCTATCGCAACGGATCGACAGCTGCTGAATCATCGAGCGTGGATTGTTCGCAAATCTGGTCTCGTCATCTTCTTGCAAAAGCTGGCCGTTCACTCGGATCTCGCAGATCACTTCTCCGCGCGATGCCGCTTCATTTTCCAAAAGAGAAATCACATCGCGAATCGTCTCGCACTCGCGAAAGTGGGCGGCCAATTGCTCAGAGTTCCAATTCGTGTCTGTCATTGATCGCTCCCTGCGAATACAAATTCTTTAAAACGATACTGAGCTGTGCGTTGATCGCCAAATAACGATCAATCACAGCCTCCTTTGCCTGCGGGCCTACTCGAGATCTCTCTGTCGTCAACCAGCGATAAAGTGGTGCCAGGCGAGGTTCCGCCTCGCAAATCAAAGCCGTCACCTCATCTACCCGCTCCAAAATCGAGGTGATAGTCGACGATTCTTCGACACGCTTTAAGGCCTCCAGCTGAACCGCTTCGATTTCCGCGGTCTCGATCCACTGTTGGAGGGCCGTTAATAGTTTGCCATCCTGCGGAACGGCGAATTCCGTGCCCATGTACAAACCTGAAACGAAACTCCAAAGAAAGTCGGAGTACGCATCGTTCGTCTTGCTCGCGATCTCTTCAAGCGGTCCCTGAACCTCGCGATCCGCAGAAAACTCCGAGCCGCCCGTTAACATCGCCGTCGCTTCGCGAATCACCGTATCCATCTGCGGGCCGGCTCCGCCATACACTACGACACGGCTACCCTTCGACAGTGGCCCCGTTTCCCAATGTGAAACTGTGCGTGAAGAAAGGTTTAGTACCCGAGTTCCCACAAGCGACGCCATGTGAACAAGCGCGCTGTCGCCAGCAATTAAAAGTGCTGCGTGCTTTAAGAGCGGAAACACATCGCCAACCTTGGTACGTCCGACGGCGTTTACGATTTTGGATTCGGAGATGCCGTAGGACTCCGACATCAATCTGGCAATTTCGCGGCCCTTTTCTGTTTCATCTTGCGATCCAAGCAGAAGCACCGATGAACCCGAGGCCTGCATCACACGCGCTGCGATCTCCGCCCAGCGAGCGGAATCCAATGTCTTTTCCGCTTCGCTCGCTCCGACATGCACGGCAAAAAAACCATTTTGTGTGGAAACAGGTAAGAGCTCTTCTCGTACCACACCTGGTTCCTGCGGCCCGCTCCAGTCAGTCGCTTCAAGCTCCATCGCCGGCACGGCTCCTTGAGCGATCGTAGCGAATAAGCGTGGCAAGGAGATGCGATTCAGTGCTTCGCCTGGAAATGCCGATGCACGCGATCCAACTTGTGCAAAGAAGTACGCACTCGCGTCGTCCGGAATCGCAAGCGAGCCATCCGCATGACGAGAATATCCGACCGACGTCACTGCTCGGCCTTCAGCAAAGGCTCTCATCTCAAGATCGAACGCGATCCACGACGACATCGGTGAGAACGAAAGATTCACGATCCGGTCGAACTTTTCGGCCGTCAAAGAGGCCAGAAGTTCGTCCAACGAGGCCATGGAAGAAACCAATCCCTCCTTGCCGTCGGTGAGAACCGGGCCAAGGATCTTATCCGTGCGAAACTCGTGGACCTTTGCTATCGCCTCACATCCCTGTGTCGCAGCCTGAAATCGCGGCCGCACGAGAACATGAACCTCCGCCCCCGCTCGCTGAAGCGCGCGAAAGGTCGGCCAGGTTTGAAAGACGTCGCCCAAACGGGCTAACTGAATTAAAAGAACCTTCACTTCGTATCCGCCTGAAAACCAAGACGCTGCTCTTCGATCGCCTCGCCAAGGATACGAAGCAGCCGCACCGAACGGTCTGACACACCGATCGCTTTAATCCGCTCGGCCTCGGATCGAATAATGACGGAGGCTTCTGTCAGGCGCGAAAGCAGCTCCAGTTGAGAGTTTTCACAGCTCGTAGGTTGTCCCATATTGGCCACGGGTACCGCGACAACTGGCGCCGGCTGAGCAAATCGACTTCTCATGCTGTTCATATTTTTCATCGCAACTCCTAAATACTTTCGTAAATGCTTTCCTAATTAAATTCTTAATCGTTTTCGCTTATCGCAATTCTTTCGAGTCTTCCGTCATCAGTTCGGCATCAATTCCGCGTATCAGCTTCAAGGCCATCTCGATTCGATTCTCGAGATCCGCTATCGTATCAGCCAACCGGCGATAGCGCGTGAATGGCGCCGAACGATCGTCTTCCAACACACTCATCAATGGCTCGATCGCAAACATCGTCCACGGGTTTTTTCCAAGGCGCGAACGCATGACCGCAACCGACGAAACCAGTTCGTGCACTCGTTTGGGGTCTTGAATGGACTCTTTCACACGATCCAACTGAATTCTTAAGGAACGCACCAAGCCTTCTGCGTGTCGCAGATACGTCTCACCACCGCCGAGCAAATGCCGAAGGTCCACCTTGCTTGTCGTCGGAAACTTCGAAAGCAGGGCCGAAAACGCCAAACGAGTTTCGGTTCCCATCGTCATTCGATCCCACCGGCCATCCCGAGATTCCAATACCAACCGACGCGCCGAGCGCTCGACACTCAAAGCCACGTCACGATCCATCGCCAGTTCGTTATGCGAACGCGAGTTCATGCTGTTCAGCTGCGCCATGCCCTCACTGCGGTCCACTTGGTAAATGTCAAACGCACTAACACGTGCGGCACGCCGAGCCAGTTCGTCACGACCGCTCAACAGCGCCTCGACAAGTCTCGCGACCTCGACCGCCGGCAAAGTGTCTGAGCAGGCGTGAGTTTCGCGGTGACATTTTTCCGAGTGTCCACAGGGGCGACAAGCCTCGCGGCTTGCTATGACAAAATCGCCGTGCTTCCACGGCCCCGTGCGAAATGGGTCGGCACTGCCGGCCGCAATTTCAAAAACCGTGGCGGAACTCGCCGAACCAATGTGCTTGATCGAGGTATCGCCCGTGATGACAAGGTGGCAGACTTCCAGCAAACTTACGACCGTCGGCAACGAAACGATCGCCGCATGAATCTGCTCTTTGACCCGCCCGTGGTTGTCAAAGCTTTCAACAAAGTCACGGATGCGCATCGCTTCGTTCGGCGCACCAAGGATCAAAACCCGGTGTCCCGGATGAGAGGCGACCAAGTGAAGAACAAGTTCACGATACTTTTCGTCTCCCCATTCTTTTTTGATATCACTTGTGCTGATCTGCAGAGCGATCAGGGCCCCACCTTGAGCCGGGTCAAATCCCGTTTCTTTTAAAACTTCTAGGGCGCGTCTTTGACCGGCTGGAGTTTCGCGCAAAACGCCGTCTAAAATATGTGCCTCTTGAAAGCGACGCTCACGCTGAAGCGCCAAGCCTCCGGCCGCCGCAAAAAAAACATCGGAATGATGGAAGCTCTGCTCTTCTTCGAAGTCGACTTGTTGATTGAGGTGCCGAAACCATGCCGAGCCAAACGACACGCCGCCGGTACCATCCATTGCCAGTCCGACTTTTTTTGTAGCTGGAATAAGCCCCGTCAACCAACCAGAAAGTCGATTGTGCGTGAAATTGTAGATCGCATCGAATTTCTCTTGGCTTAAGGATTCAACCAGATCTTCCAAGACATCATAGGCTTCAAACATCGGCCGATTGGCATCGACCAACGATGATTGAAGTCGGTTTCTTTCAAAAATATGCACACGATCAATACCCGGCAGGATTTCCTGCACGGACTCAACCCCACGATTAACGAGAAGATGAATCTCGGTGGGCTCGTTTGCCGCTCCCGCGGATTGCTCAGTCTGCAGACGTAGCGCCTTAAGGGCCGACGCCATCGAGATCACATCACCCAACCGCAAGAGATTGACGACAAGAACCTTCATCTCACAAGCTCCTCGAGCACACGAAGAATGCGTCGCTCGACACTTGGTTCACCTTTGATGTCACAGCATGCGACGAAGTCGCGAATCGAGAACACGTCCACGGTTTTTAACTTCATTTCCGCCACGTCACGAAGCTTGGTCGGATTCAAGATCGCCGCCAAAGACGGGCGTAGCGCCAACTGAGCACGAAGAGCCTCGGCGGAACGCCCCAAAAGCCACCCTTCAATACGCATCAGATCGCGATTCCGAGCCATCGTCGCGCGATGACGAACCAGAGTAAATGGTTCGAGAATCCACTCCGCGATACCAGCTTTCGTCAGAACCGCACTCGCACCATGCTCCATCTCATCCTTGCTGATCCAAACCGGTTTCAAGTCTCGAATTCCAAGGCTTGAAACAAACTCCACCGAGTACCGACACGTATCCAGAGCGACGATCGGGAGGTTCGGGACCGCTTCACGCAATGCCTTAAGATGAAAGCCAGAGCCAATTCCGACTACGACGATCGTTTCCGCCGTCTTCGGCAAAAGCGACTTAACTGAATCCAGCCAGCTACGGGCCTCTTGCTGAGGGTCGACAAGTGAAGCCGTCGCCTTACCATCAATGACAAGAACGAAATCACCTGTCTTCGCCGTCGCTGTTTTCACGTTCATAGTTTCCGCGATCACGTTTTTGCTTCGCTTTCGACCGATTGGCTTTCTGCAAAAATACGCTCCGCAAGCACACGACGCAGTCTCTGCGCTTCAACCTGTTCGGGGTCGAGTGCCACAACCCGCTCGCATTCAAGCAACGCGTCGCTCATACGCCCCAGCAGGGTAAGACATTTGGCAAATGAGAACGCCATCTCGGCATCCTCACCATCCAACGCCAAGTAGGACTCCAAACGTTCGGCA
The DNA here is from genome assembly GCA_963170185.1 of Bdellovibrionota bacterium. GTDB lineage: Bacteria > Bdellovibrionota > Bdellovibrionia > Bdellovibrionales > JAMPXM01. The sequence goes on along the minus strand of CAUJGS010000020.1, from coordinate 6,789 downwards.
GCCACTTGCACGCGACCGTCGCGCACACCCCACTCGACAATGAGTTTCAAAGCCGTGCGGTTTTTCGGATTCAGGTCAATTGCGCGCTCGAGATTCGCCCAAGATAGCTCAAAATCACCTTTCGAACGGTGCACAAGCGCTAGACCTACCCAGGCGCGATCGTTTTTCTCGTTGAGGTCGAGAGCCGCTCGAAAACGCTCGCCAGCCGCTTCCAGATTGTCGCGATTGATTTCAAGTGTTCCGAAGTTCACAAACAACGCGTCCGATTTGGAGTCCGCATTGAACGCACGATTGTAGCAATCTTCCGCGGCATCGAAGTCACCGCGACGAACCTGGATGTTTCCCAAGTTTTTGTAGATCTCAAATGCACGCTCTTCCGGTACCGCCTCATTGGCGAGAATTTCTTGATACATTTGAAACGCCTGCTCATCGTCTTCTTGAGAATACAAGAGATGTGCGAGTTCCAGCTTGTTCATCAAACCCGGGTGTAGTCGCACCAAAGCCTTACGACACTTCACCGCTTCTTCCATGCGGTTGGTTTTTTCCAAACACTTCACCATCAAACGAATAGCAGTCTCATTGCAGGGCTCTTGATTCAGCGCATGGCGAAGCAGCGTCTGAGCTGTTCGAAACTCGCCGTGCGAAGAGAGCGTTTCAGCGTGTTGAATCCAAGACGTCACGAGTTCGTGATCAAACTCTCGAATCGCCAAGGCTGCGTGCTCGATCGGGCGTACCAAAGCACCCGAAGACATCGGCGGCGGAACCACCGCCTGCGACGCTGAAGTCGAAGCGTGGGTATTGCGGGGAGATGATACTAGTCCGGTCTCGAGTCTCGCATCCATGCGATGGCCTCCTCTGATGTGCCTTCGTCAATCCTGACGGTCACTTGAGAGGGTGCAATGCAGATGCCACGAGACGATACTTTTCCTAGCGGGATCGAAGTCGAGGCTTTCGATTTGAAAGCCTCTAGAAATGAGAACAGAAAGTCGACTTCATGATGCTTCGCGCTTTTGACGACTTGAAACCGTCGCCACCGTCGAAGGCTTGACGCCTCGGCAAAGCCACTCGACTCGACTAGACCTCTTCGTCAAACTGGCGAGCCGCTGGTCCAGACCGATAAGCCGATACGGCCTTGCGCGTCTGCCCCGTGCTCTTGAGCTCACGAATGATATTCGACTTCTCGGTTTCGATCGCGGCCAAGACTTGAAGATCTTGTGCCAAGATCTGTTTCGCGAGGCGATCCTTCTCCGTCATGAGATCTTTGAGTTCTTCGCGAACCGGTGTCGACACTTCGCCGTCGTGGATCACGGCGACTTCATCGTCAACCAAAGCGTCGATACAACGAACGATATCGAGAATCTTCTCGCGGGCTTGATAAAATGATTCGACGTTGTCGAAATAGCCATCCGCGAAGTTCAGAAGCTCGCTCTCATTGAGTTCGAAAAACTTTTGTAGGTACTGGTTCTTTTCGTCGAGGAGCTCGATCAGCTTTCTTGCCGACCCGGAACCTGTGCCGCCTGATGAATCGTTCATGGATCCTCCGTTCATAACTTAACCGACTTTCTCGCCTTGGGTTTTCTTCAATTGTTCAACAGCCTTCTGCCACCCGTCGTAAAGGGTTTCGAGAAGCTTCAAAGCTTCTCGCAGAGGCTCCGCTGTGCCTGTGATATTGGCTTTGGTGTAAAGCTCAGTGATGTACATGTAGAGTTGCTCGAGATTTTTCGAGATATCTCCACCGACCTTGTGATCAAGGGTATTGTTCAGTTCCATGATGATGTCATACGCCCGACCAATATTGATCCCGCGATCCGCGATCCGCTTTTCATCCGCGGCCTGAATCGCCAACTTGGTAAACTTGATAGCGCCCTCATACATCATGAGAAGCAGCTTCTCGCGACTAGCGCTCTGAACAGCGGTCGCCTTGTACTTCTGATACGCGTTTTTCATCTCACTCCGTTCCCGTTCCTATACCCGTGCTAAAATCCCAATCCACCCAGGCCGCCGCCACCGCCCGCCGCGATCGCGGAGACCTGCGCACCCTGTCCCTTGATGCGAGACATCGTCTCCTCAAGTTTCGCGAACTTGTTGCGAAGCTGTTCTTCCTTCTTCACAAGCTGTCGTTCTTTTTGTTCGATTCGCTGATCCATCTGATCGATCTGAGTTTTTAAACCCCGTGCACGATTGTTCAGAGGACCAAACGCGGGGTTCGTAAGATTCGTCACCTCTCTGCGAACCGCCGCGATGAACCCCGTCGAACTGCCGTCGCCAGCAAAAAACTCCTGTACATGATCGGGATTCGCCGCCAATACCGAGTTGAATTTCTTCTGATCGAAATCCAAGGTTCCTGTGCGATTAAACGAAATACCGAGCTGACTCAGCGAACGGATATTGCCCTTGATACCAAACTGCGGGTTCTGCACCATCTGGCGCATTCGAGACTCAACCGAACGTAAAATGCTATCGCCGCCCAGAGTCTTGGACGTGTCGGTTTCTTTGGTCATGCGGTTCTGCGTCTGAATGAAACTCAGCACGCCGTTCATGGCGTCAACGAAGGTCTTGATCTTGCCGCTGACGACCTCAAGATCTTCTTTCACCGTAATGTTCACCGGGCGCCCCGGTGAAGCCTGTTTCAACTCCAAGGTCACGCCAGGAATAATTTCTTTCAGAACGTTGTCGCCGATTTCAAACTCGAAACCGTCCACTTTTACGATTCCGTTCTTCGCCTCCACTTCGCTATCAAAATAGAGATCTTGGTCACCATCGAGGAAATAAAGCCGAGGATACTCCACAGACTTGTCCGAACCCACGCCGTCTGACGAAAGCACGAGACGCCAAGGATTGTCGGCATCACGACGGTCGTTGATCACGCTTGCGCGCACGCCAACTTTGGACTGATTGATCGCATTGGCGGCCGCTTCCAGAGTGTTGTTGTTGCTGTTAATGTAGACGTCTTTGTTTCCATCGGGAGTTTTGAAGCGGAAGTATCCGACACCGATTTCAGTTTTGTCTTTATCCGGAAACCCGTTGGTCTTTACCGAGGCCTTCTGCGCCAACTGCATGACCTCAACATTCCAATTGCCCGGCTGATACAAAGCAGGATCGACCGTGCCGCCAATGACGCTTGGATCGCCACTCGTCAGCTTCACGTCCGTGAACCCTCTTGTGTTGGCGAGCTCGCCCAAGCTTTTGCGAATGTCTTGAACTTTGGCTTGCAAATCGTCGACGAGTTTCAGCTTCTCTTCGGTCTTACCTTTGCGCATCTCGATTTGCTTAACAGGAATGCGTTCCGCCTCGATCAGCTGATCGACGATATTGGGCGGAAGCCCCGTGTTAATTGAACCAAATCGAATCCCCGCCAAGTGTTCCTCCGAAAAGAGCGAGTTCCCTATTCTTTAAGTCTCTCAGAAAAATATGAAAAAACCTGAGTCAAACAGTTGGCTTGGACTTCGGACAGTAAGACGCTGATTTAGGGAAATGAAGAGACGGTTTTTTGACGGGTCTAGCTTGGCGAAAGACTAGGTTAAAGCCGGCGGCGCCGAAGAAGCTCGACAGATTCTATCTCAATTTCGGCATCTTCCGCATAGAGACCGAAGGTCCCTATGTCACGGGTCTGCCTCGAGTAAAACCGGGATGAATCAAAATCATGTGGGCTTTTCGCGGCCGAACGTCCGTCGACGAGAAAATGAACTTCTCGATCCTCAAATTGAAGACTCAATTCGTGCGTTCGCCCAATGGCAAGCTTCGGAGAGTCCTTGGTCAGCAAAAACTCTTGCTCGATTTCATCGAATGCTTTTCCAGCCTCAACGCCGTTGGTTTTTAGGATAAAGTAGTCGGTCGTTTTGGTTTTGATCTCTTCACCGGGACGATAACCAAAGAAAAGCCAAAATACTTCCCAAGGCCGCGGACTTGGTCGCAGCTGCCTGAGAACTCGATATCGCACGCGAATGCCAGCCGTTTCCAAGGGAACTTCCCGCAAAAGCAGTAACGCCGCTTTGGTTTCGTGGTCTTGCTTTACAGCATCCGGCCGAAATCGAATTCGGGCCTCGCGATAGCTCACGTCACCGCCACCATCGTAGGCGACGTACCAGTGAGCCGCATCCAAGGGAACTCGCGTAGTATGGAACTCGATTTTTTTTTGCGGAGCCGTGGTGCAACCAAAAAGAGCCACACCCGACAAGAAGAAGGCCGTCTTTCGCAAGCCGACCCAAATGGCCAAACGCTCGGAGAAGACCGAGCGCTGCCAATGACTATGCGATAGGCTTAGAAACGTTTGAAGCTGTCGATAACAACGGCTTCTGTTTCCGGCTTTCCAACCGGCGAGAAACCCAGGTCCTTTGGACCCTTCTTGCTTGGATCGACTTGAATATCCCAAAACACAATCCCTTGAAACCAGCTCCAGTTCGCGCGAGCAAACGAAAGCAAAAGAGCCTCGTAAGCCACCGCTTGGTGCGTGATATTCAGCTTACCGCTTGCCGAAGCGTAGTTAAAGGGTTCGATGAAACCTTTCTCGATCGAGCGGTAGCCAACTTCCTTTAGGATGATCTTCTTGTCCACATTTGTGACAAGCGAAATCTCAAGTAACGCGTTATCAAGCTGAGTCGCGTAGACGTCTGTGCGACCTTTGAGCTGACGAAGAAGGTCCGGCCTATTGGTCGCGATCGTGTCTTTCGGGGACGCGAGACTACGGTACATATCAAGGCCGACCGCATCCAGCTCTGTCCAAAACTGCACGAGATCTTTCCAGATCTTAGCCTCTTCCGGCTTTGTCGGGTTCGCCAAATCCGCCAAACGGTAACGCCAACGCTCGAGCTCACCGCCAGAGCGCGCAAATCCCGACTCCGTATTGGAGTCATCCGTAAAGTTGATATCGTACATCAAGCGAGCGTCGGGGAGTTTTCCACGAACGTAACGAAGCAGTTCCAACCAACGACCGGGGAAGCCATAAGGCTGAGCCTTCCACTGATCTTCGATTCCAACGGTCATCGAGTACAACTCGGCGCCGATAGTGAACTCTTCCGCCTTCGCCAAACGAGTGACCGTGATATACTGGTCAAGGAATGTACGGAAGCTTTCAAACCAACGATCCGGATCGGAAGGCTGGATATTGCCGTGCCACCAAACTTTCTCGGTTCCGTTGCCAAGCTTTTGGATGTACGGGAATTCTCCCTGAGGTCCGAACACGAAGAAGATCGGACGAATGCCGACCGTCATACCTTGCGACTTGATATATGCCGCAAGACGCGCGATGCGACGGGCTTCATTCGTGCGTTCAGCCGGTGGAGTCATCGGAACAACTTCCGTCGACTCAGGTCCAACCATCTTGCCTCGAACATTCAAGATGATGTGGTTCGAACCAAGACGTTTTGCCTCGTCGACCGCGACCATGGCCGGAGTTGGTTGACCCGACGTCACGGCGTCGTAAACGAAACCGTCGCTCTCGCTGAGGTTGAAACCTTTCACGGAGCCCGCATTGTTGGCCGCAAAAACCGGGGTCACAAAAACCATGGTCGCGACCAAAGAACTCAAGAAGACAAAATTCGACAGAGTTAGGCGTAGAAACGATTTCATCACTTCACCTTCTTCAGCTTAAAGTACGGAACCGTCACGCCGGACGCCGTGATCGTCAGACCTTCAAGGTGACTTCCACGACGAACCGCGCGCAAGTGCACCCATCCTGTGTGATTCAAACGACCAGTCGTTAAGTAAACCACACCGTTGTCACCGGGCGTTCCCGTTTGAAAGTCAATGGCAACACCATTGTCCATCGTCAAACGACCGATCGAATACAGACCAAACTTCGAGATCACGAGGCGAACCTTCCAAGGCGCTTGTCCACGGAAAACCATCTCGCCTTCCCACTCTCCTTCGGTTGGATTCGGCGTCGGCGACTCGTCATCAAGAAAGTTCGTGAACGTCGAAGTTCTCTTCCCTTTCATCTGTCTCCAGCCGGTCGAAGCGATCGGTGCTTCGAGCTCGATCTCGCCGTTGGTGCTAATCGAGAAGCTCACCGTCGGATTTGCCGTCGCATCAAGATCCGGCTCTCGTTGGCTGGCAACGAACTTTCCACGTTGCGTATCGAACGTGACGTTGAAGAATCCCAGAGTCACGTACCCCTTCTCGTCCTCCAAAGAGGCGTAGACCAGATTCGGACGTGCGCGAATGATGACGAACTTAAACTTCGATCCGTCGCTGCTCTTTAGGCTGTAAAGCCCTTCAAGCTGACTCTTCGTCGCTTGAATCGGAGCCGCCATACGGGCGATGTGAAGCGAAACATCGGCGGCTTCTTTCGAAAGACCGACTGTTCGCAAACGAGCAATCAACACATTGGAAAGCTGAAGGTAGTGCGCCGAATAGCTGGTCGTCGGCATACGCTCGGACGAAAGCCACTGGCCGGCAAGACCTTGAAGCTGACGCGAACGCATCAGTTCGACTAGGCTTTCAAATTCACCCTGGTCAAACTTGCGTTCACCCTGGATCGATCGAAGTACCAACTCAACCGAAGTATCACCCCAACCCGAAGCGACATAAGCTGGAAGCGGATATGTTTCGGTAGAAATTTTCTTTCCAAGCTCGCGCAGACGCTTTGAAAGCAACGAAAGGCCGGCTGCGTCCTTCGGGAAGGTGTCAAGGACGGCTTCATTTAACGCTTCGATGTATTCCGAGTAAGCGTTCGGCAGCGAGATCTTGCTGATCCAGAATGCCGTCTCATCATCTGTCAGTTTCTCAGATTTCAAAAACTTGATCGCGACCGAGGAAAGAATCTGACGCATGCTAATCCGTACATCGCGG
>CAUJGS010000019.1 GCA_963170185.1 Bdellovibrionota bacterium | reverse complement strand
ATGGAACTCGATCGTCTTTAAGTCCTTTCGGCCTATTCTGAGACGGACTTGATGCCTGCGCCACTAGACGAAAGCTGGTTTTCCCTTAAGGCGATTTTAGCGGGCTTCAGATCGATTCAATCCGGTATGCCTCATTCCAAGACGGGCTAGTTGTAGGTAAGCCATTTTCGCCAGCATAATGAAGCATAGCACTTCGCCTAGTGGAGTGTGGGGTGGGATGAAGGTGAAGATCTTTCGTGCGAAGGCGCAAAAGCGTCAGACGCTAATCGGTTTCGCGTTGCTGGGGATGCTTTTTTCCTACCAAAACTGCGGAAGCTCCTTTGAGGTTCTTCCAGGTTTATCAAATAGCTTAAATGAAAATAGCGAAATTCCGGAAGGGTCCTACACACCGCCAACCGCGGCTCTTGGACTTTCTGTTTCCAACCTTAAGGTGAAGCAAACTCAAGATCTTGGTTTTCAAATTGTTCTAAAGGAGGCAAGTCCCGCATCGATCGTCGTGAATTACGAAACGGTGGCGGGGACAGCGCTTGCTGGAACGGACTATCTCGCGACAAAAGGCTCGGTCACGATTCCAGCCGGCGCTTTGTCGGCAGACGTGATTGTTCCGACGCTGCGATATTCGGTCTTGTCGGAATCACGAACATTGAGTTTAAGAATCACGGCGACATCCGGAGATGTGTCAGAAGCAGCCGTCGCACAAGCGGAGATCGCGCCGGCTTTCGAGAAACCGAAGTTCAAATCTCTCTCGGCCGGATGGGATTTTACTTGCGGCCTTACATTAAACGATACGATCGGCTGCTGGGGCTCTTACATGGCTCTTCTTAGCAAGAAGGCGCCAGGCTATGCCGTGGTCGACGGGACTGCCGGCGCGCGGTCCTTGGTGTTAGGGGAGCGGCATGCATGCTTCATCACACCACAAGACACGGTAAAATGTTTTGGCGGAGCCTTGACGTTGGGAAATGGAACGAGGAATGAATCGGCCGTTCCGGTCGAAGTCTCTGGCTTGTCGGGCGTGAAGTTTCTGGCCGCGGGCTCGCGGCGGACTTGCGCCATTGACGGTGCCAATAAGCTCAAGTGCTGGGGAGCAAATTCGGCGGAAGGCTCGCTTGGCGACGGAAGCACGGAAGATGCGCTGACGCCTCGTGAGGTTCCGGGCCTCTTGGCGAAATCAGTTTCCGTAGGCTCGTCTGAGACTTCGTGTGCGCTTACGATGAATGATACCGTAGTGTGTTGGGGAGCAAATCAGTTCGGTCAGCTAGGTGATGGAACGAGTACGCCATCGCGAGCCCCCGTGGCTGTCGCCGGTCTCAGCGGCATCAAATCGATATCGACGGGAAATACGGCCGCCTGTGCGATTACGAATCAAAATGCGGTTTTTTGCTGGGGCCTTGGCTTCGGCGAAATCGATCAATTCGGTAGCCGGGGCGCTGTTTTGACTCCGATAAATATTCCGGACTTCGCTGGAGCTCAAAGTGTTCAGGTGGGACTTTCCACCGTGTGCGCTCAAGACATGGCTGGGCAAGTTCGATGTATGGGGAGCAATAGCAATGGGGCATTCGGCCCTACAAATATCAAATATTTGCCGAATCCAACCTTAGTGGCCGGATCACAGGGCACCAAAGGTCTTGCGCTCGGCCCAAGTTACATGTGCCAGTTGGCAGCAGACGACACCAGTCGGTGCACTGGTCGTTTGACCGCCGGTGACTACGAAGGTGGCCCAGCGGCAACGTTTGTCGATTCCCCGGATTTGAATGACGTCAAGATGCTTACAACCGGAATTCTGCACGGTTGCATTCTGACCTCGAAAAACACGGTCAGATGTTGGGGAGCGAACACTCACGGGCAATTGGGTAACGGAACTTTTGTGGACTCCGCAAAGCCTGTTGATGTCGACGGTCTAACCGATGTGAAGGAAATCGGAACCGGCCGCAATCATAGCTGCGCACTGACGAGTGGGGGGAAGGTTTGGTGCTGGGGTGGGAATCGTGAGGTCGAGACGGCCGTCGCAAGACCTGTCGATCTCGGAGTAAGCGGTGTGAAGTCGCTGATCGTTTCTCACTACACGGTATGCGTCTTAACGGAACAGAATGTAGGAAGGTGTATGCCTGCGGGATTTGCCAGCGGCGGATCGGCATTGGCGGATGTTCCGGGGTTATCAGGAATTCGTTCGATCTCGCTTGGACAATGGGGACACGCTTGTGCTGTGACGATGCAAGAAACGGTTAAGTGTTGGGGCGCCAACAACTTCGGGCAGGTTGGAAACGGCCGCATCGGAATCGTCGATGGTGAAGAACACTTTTTCGTCGCGGCACCAGTAGATGTGCCGGGCTTAAGTGGTGTGCAGTCGTTGAGCTTGTCGGGCTATAGCTCTTACGCCTTGATGAAAAATGGTTCCGTGAAGGCCTGGGGTAATGGAGCATCGGGTCAGCTTGCAAATGCGTCGATGGCAAATTCAGGCACTCCTATCGACATTGCAGGTTTAAGCGGCGTAAAGTCGATCTTTGCAAAAGAGTCTCAAGCTTGCGCGATTTTGGCGGACGGCGTGTTGAAATGTTGGGGCTACGATAGCTTCGCCACATCATCGCAGGCTACGCCAACCACAGTTCCGTATTCAGGTCCTGTGGCTGGATTTGCGCATGGAATTAGTGTTGTTGGATCAATTTTTTTATTCGATCAGCATAGCCGGGTCCGAGTGCGGGGCGGCATATATCAAATTCAAGACAAGCCTGTCGTGTTGTACGGCAGCAAAAATTAGCTAGCTAAGTTTAGCTAGTTGCCTTGTGGCTTTTCGGCCTAAGTATTGCTTTCCCTATGTCGTCCGAGCAGACCCAGCATAAACTGGGTGCGAATTGCGCCTAACACGCAGTTCGCATAGTCTGTCGCTGACCATTGGGAGCCTAAAGTGTCTATTTTGAGTCTGCTTTTTCAAGCTGATCAGCACGAATCTCTTGAAGCTCTTGTCAAAAGTCGCGCACCAATTTCTGGCATCACGGAAGGTGACAACTTCGGATTCAAGCGCAGCGTTTCGGGTGAGCACGTTTACATGGAGACGGGCGAAGGTCAGCCGCTGATTTTTTGTCATGGTGTTTTCGGAAGCTTTCGAAACTTCGCCGAAATCGGAGCGCGCTTGGCGTCTCGCTTTCGCGTGATCGTTCCCTGTCTTCCGCTTTACGATGCTCCTTTGAATAGATGTACGGTCGAGGACCTTTCGCAGTATCTCGAGTCCTTCATCGAAACCTTGGGTTTGAAAAATGTGGTTCTTGCTGGAAACTCGATGGGTGGCGGAACGGTTTTGCTCTACGCGATTCGAAATCCATCAAACGCAAGCCGCATCATCTTATTTTCTTCTAGTGGACTGAGCTTCATTCCAATGCGTGGTGGTGCGCTGAAGTTGAAAGACCGCAGCTACGTTCGTTCGCTTTTGGACGACATCTTTTATGCGACGCCACCTTTTTCCGACGAAGAGTTCGAAGAGGTTTATCAGGTGATGCAGAACAAGGCGATCTTGTTACGCATCCTACGACTTACGCGTTCGACCAAGAGCAATTACCTTCACGACAAGCTTCATCTGATCCGACATATTCCGACATCGATCATATGGGGACTTCAAGATACGGTCACACCGCCGTTTATTGCAGAAGAGTTCAAAGCATTGCTGCCAGAGGCGGAGCTGCACTATCTCGACGAATGCGGACACGCGCCCTCTTACGAAAAGCCAGTCGTGTGCGGAAAGATTATCGAGGCATTCTTGGCTAAATCCGATCAGCCGCAGGATCGGCGAAACGTCGGGTTTACAGTTTAGGACCTGGGCGCTGTTTTAGGCCCGTGAGACGCTTAAACTCATGAAGGTCTTTGTTCTCGCTCTCTTGTTTGGTGTGATGGCTCTTGGCTGTAGCCCTCAGCACGACCTTGGCGATACGGCTTTTCATATTCGCATTGATGACATGGTTTTGGATCAAGACGCTCTTGTTGTGGAAGAGTCACTTCGCCAATCCAATGGTGATGATCTCTCGACGAGAGCCGCCGGAAGTTTTTCTGTCTATTCAAGTCAACCGTGGAAAAACGCCGTTTTGCCCGTGGTCTTTGACAAGGCGGTACCGTCGCTTCGCCGCAAACAGTTTTTGGAGTGGGGCGAAAAGTGGTTTCAAGGGACGGGAGTGAAAGTCGTGGCGCGCAGTCGCGAGAGCGACTATCTGCGAGTCACTTACAAAAACGATGGTTGTTACGCGCAGGTTGGGGCTCGTCGTGGACAGCGTAGAAGTTTGAATCTCGCGCCGGCCTGCTGGTATGAGGCGACCGTGCAGCATGAGATCGGGCATGCGTTGGGCCTAATGCATGAACACCAACGGCCCGATCGCGATAACTATATCGTGCTGGATTTAGCCAACGTGAAACCGGATAACCGATTTGCTTTTGATCGTTTCGCGACAATGAATGAGTCGGAGGCCTACGACTTTTTGTCGATCATGCACTACGATGAAACCGCCTTTTCGTTCAATGGCAAACGCACGATTCTGGTACGACCTCAACACGCCAAATATGAAGGGCGGTACGGGATCAAAGCGATCTCAGATGGCGATCGCCGTGTGATGGCAAAGATCTATGCGCAAGAGGTTTTGAGTCGAGAGACGGGCCGCTAAAAACGGACGCGCTTGGCTGACAAAAGTTTTGTCAGATTTTTCGAGTTTGTGGATTTCCGAACGAATCATAATTCCTCAGGGCCGCCATTCGAGAGGGCAAGTGTCAGGATTCAAAGACAATCAGTCTAGTTTCTTCCGGTCGATGAAGGTCGAGTCTCGTTTGTTCCGATAAACTTCCGGACCTTAGTAGTCGTACTCAGTCGGAACTTTGAACGGAGGCACACATGAAAAATCAAACCATCGTCTTGTTGCTGGCGACGATCGGAATGCTGACAGGATGTAGTCCCGTTGCATTTGATAATGTGAAGTCTCAGGAGCCGAGCGCTCAGGTTGTTGTACCACCAGAAGATGTCGCGCCGGATTGGGATCTGGATCTTGATCCAACGCCTACGCCGGCACCTACGCCAGTGGCTACACCAGTGCCGACGCCTGTACCTACTCCGGCGCCCACACCGGTACCAACTCCGGCACCGACTCCTGCCCCAACGCCAGCGCCACCGGCTTCAACTTTTAATCGTGGCGCTTGCGCGGCGGATTCCAGCACTCGTTTACTGAGCTGCATGAACTGTGAAATTCCACCGGTGGTTGTGGAGCCTCAGTTCTCGCGCAAGGGACAAGCACTTTTTGAAATCATGACCAACGGTTGTCAGATCCGTAACGCAAGCGATCCCGCTGGCTACCAACCGCCTTCGCGCGCAGAACTGCTGCGTCGCCTGAATCGTCTTTCTCCGACTCTTTACCCAGACTCTCCGATGACGGCTCAGCAGGTTTCAACTATCAACTCGCTCTTAAACGACCCAGCTGCTTTGCGCACATTCTTCGGCGGTATTTGGTACTCCGGAGTGACGGCGCCGACGATTGCGTTTGAGACGTACTTTGGTATCGAGACGATCGAGGCCCGCTATGCGCTTTGCTATGGAAATGGCGAAGGAGCTTCGTCGACCTTCAATCGCTTCAACAACACATTGCTTCGCTCAAAACAGTGGGTGGATTGCCAATACGGCCCAGATCCGTTCAACTGTCCGGAACGCCCCGAATATGTGGTGGCGAATACGTATCGCACGCAGCTTCGCCGCGCGATGAACGAATCGATCAATAATCCGTATGTCGCTCCGCCAAGTCAGCGTCCGCAGACTTGCGATTGGGAGAAGTACGAAGGACCTTACGACAGCGCGGCCGAGGCCTATATCCGCAACTGGCTTGCAAACGGGTTTAAGGTCGGCGCCGAACACTCTATGATGTGTTCTGCGGTAACTGCGCCGTTGACTGGAGTCAGTGGCAACGTCGCCCTTGCGGCTTATCGCTGCCGCTAGACATTATCGAGAGCACGAGATCTGAAGGCGCGAGTACACCAAGTCTCGCGCCATTTCTTTTTGTCGAAGTTGGACTTTCTGAACTTTCCCAGCAGAGTTGAGGTCTAAGAGCGCGTAGCTATAAAGACCGCGAGGTTCTTCCGCGATGCGGAAGAGCAAATCGTAGGGGGATTTAAAAGCTATCAAGCGAACGCCTTCGATGGAGGTCTCAAAGCGCTTGAGAACGTCTTGTAGTACTAGCCGTACTTGCGAATCTGGCAAAGGAGTCACGTTCAGCGATCCAGACTGTTCACTTGTGGTGCCGGTGATCGAGCCCGTGCACTTTAAAGCTCCGCTTTGAAGAAGGCCAGACAGTGTTTCGCCCACCTTCTTAGTCTCGTCGAGTTTTAGAATTTGCTCTTTGCTTGCCTGTTGGCCATCGTTCCCAGCGTTTCGGCAGTTCAAGACATTTTGCTCGAACGTCGAATCGAAAATATGTGTGATAGCTCGCTCCAGCTGGATGTCGCCGAGGCCTTTTGAGAGGGTGCTCTGAGTCCGGTTGGATAGTTGTTCTTTGCGGGGCTTTGGACGTAAGTAAATTTCGGCAAGCGTCTTTTGAGATTTGTCGAGACCTTTTAGCAGATAGGCGTAGTCAGAGAACTCGATTGCAGGAGCGGCGAAGCGGCCTTCGGCGTCACGTTGGCCGCAAGTTGGAATTTGCAGGCGAGAAGAAAGCGGATAAATAGCCGTCGTGAGTTCGCTATCCGTATAGGCCTTTATCATCTGGGGCGTGGTCGAGGCTGCGGCGACAGAGTCCGCTGATTCTACCGACCGAACGAAGTCTGGAACAGTGATCGTAACCTCGACAGTGCACTCGGCTGTGTACCGGTTTTCATAACTGTGCTGGACATTTTCACGAGCTTCAGCTGTTTCGCAATGGCCTTTGTCGCCTTTGTAGCTGACGCGGCAGTTGTGGCGGGCACGATTCTCCGCAAAACGTTTTGATGTTCTCACGCATTCTTCGGTGGCGTCTTGATAGCGAATGACGGGATTCCAATCGTGCGATCGATCAGAAAAAGTCTCCGCGGACACCCGCGTAGGAGCGACCGCCCAGACCAAGGCGCACAAACAAAAGAGTTCGATCACGTGCGCGCCAGACTTTTTCAAAACATCCGCATCCATTGGAATCTCCTGTGGTGAGGCTCTCCTGATAAAATGCCGGGGCAGTTTACCACGGGGCTTAGGTAAGTTCTCCTGTAACGATTTAGAAAAAGTGCCGTTTCCCGGCACATAGCGTAAGCCCGCATATTGGTCTAGAAGTCGACCGCGAATCTCTCAGGCTTTTACATCGAATTCGCTCTCGAGGAAAATACGACTTGGTTGGATTTTCCGGATCCTGAAGCATCCCTAAGGAGACATAAACTTCATGTTACGAGTAAGTGCTGCGAAAATAATGGCCCTCGGTTCGTTGACCCTCATGACCTCTTTCGTCTCTGGTTGCGGAACTGGTGGTACCGACTGGGCAGACGAAAAGCAGTCCATAAGCGCGCACAACACACCAAAGTCCTGGGTGCGGACGCCCTTCATTTCCGACGCCAAGGTGAGTCCCAAGGCGACGATTCTGAGAAAGGGGCAAAAGCTTGATCAAAAGAATTTTGCGGAAGCGCTTCGAAACTATCGTGAAGGCGACGAGATCAAGCTTGCACAGGGAGTCTTCCCGTTTACCGAGTCAGTAACCGTTCCCAAAAGTGTCAGCCAGGTTCTGATCTCCGGTGCCGGCCACGAGTCGGTCGTAAGTTTTCTTTCAAACGTTGGAAGCGAGCGTTTTTCACCAAACCTGATAACTCACGCTCCGATTACATTTCGAGATGTGCAGATCGTCGGTCCCACTATCACTTCGACGTCTTCGGATGCGCGTATTTGGTTTGAAGGGGCATTTGTCAGTGCGGGGTTCACTCATTTTGGTCGAGAACTGATGGGGGGAACTCCGGCAGAGGTTTTCATTATGAGCGGCTATTATTCAGCGGAAAGCTCGTTTGGAAAAATGCCGCGGCCAGAGTTTGTTGTGGCGTTTCAGCCAAACTATCTTTTTTCGGTGGTTCATACGCCGAGACTTGCGATGAGAAACTCTCACTACGTGGTGCACACCCTTCGGAGCACAAATGTGGCACCTGTGGCGCCCGCACTAAATTCGTTGGCCAACGAAATTCGTAAGCTCCGTGCCGAGGGTGGATATGGAATGCCGTCGGAGGCGACGATGACTTCGGCTCTGGCTGAAATTTATCTCCTGCCACGTGGCTCGCGGGTCGCGCTTCATCCAAACTACGGGGCTGCTTCAATGATACGGGCAAGCAACAACGTGACGTTGGAAGCGTTCAATCGCCTGGCGAACTATTTGTACCTGAAGACGGGTGGTAAGGCGGAAATTCCGTTGTCACCACAAGCGAGCACAGCGCTAGACAAAGCGAATGCTGCTTTGAAGGCGGGAGCGCCGACCATGGCTCTGCTTCTTGCCGCCCAATACGATGTCCCGATGTTTCATTCGCGTCACAAAGATCTAAAATCCATTGTTCACAAGGCAATGGGTGCCCTTCAGTCGCAGCACGGCTGTAAGATTTCGGTAAATGTGAAAGGCTCTGTGGGAGACGACTTCCGCCCTCTGGGATACGTCGGATCTTTGCGCGAGAGTGCCGCAAGCCTCTATCCGGTCACATATATTGCCAATCCGTCTGACAGTGGTTGTAAGATGACGACTGATGTCTACAACTCGACCTTCAAACATTGGCAGTCACCTATCAGCACAAGTGTAACTTCGATGATGGTTGAAACCGATCAAGCGCGAGCGGCGCGTGAGGCGGCGTTGGCTGCAAATAGCCGCGATGTTTGGAAAGAGGCCTTTTCAACAGTCGGAAACGCGGCCTCAAGAGCCGGAGAGCGTTCTCGCCAGGTCTGGCAAAATCACGAAAAGACTCGCACGCGAGTCGAAGAGCGTGGAAGCGGAACATATCTTATCTATTACAAAGGAAACCCGAACCTTGCACCTATGCAAATCGGCGGTGCTGCCAGTACTGGAAAATCTGGTGGATCCGGCGGAGCTAGTGGGGGAAGTGTTCCTAGTGGCATGCGCGAAAAGAAAACCGTGAGATCGACATACTATCTCTATGGCTCGCATGAAGTAGACTATGAGATCACCATTACCGAAGGCGGAAAGCTTGCGACGAAATTTGAACGCACCAAGCACCGTGTGGCGACTCAGCGTGGCCCATGTGTTTCGGAAAGTGTAGATGGTTGGAGTGCGACGTTGATTTCAGGTGATTGCTATGTGACAGGGCTTCCGCGATCCGGCGAAATTGGACGAGCGATGCAGGATGCGCTGGTGGCTTACTTGACGACAAATCGTTTGCCGAAAATCGCAGGCAAGGTCGCCGAGATGTATAAGCAAAACAACAGGCTTTTGCAGGCAGAGGCGGCCTTGGTCGCGGCCCTTTATGGCGGCCAGCCGGAAGGTAAAGGTCTAGCTGCAATCAAAGCCGAGTCGGAGGGCGTGTACGCGGTTCCGACCGGTGCGGGGCAGATCACGACGGATCTCGCAGCGACTCTTTACCTTGCAAGCATGCTTTAATGCGGGCCTAGAGCGAATATATTCGAAGCCGGTCTTGGCCGGCTTTCCTTTTTCAAAACTGTGATCAGGGCTTTTACGTCGACGCCGAAAAAGTCGCGTCCGTTCAAGCGGCAAATTCATTCTTGGATCCAAAGTTGGAAATCATTAGTGCTGATCAGAGGTTGGTGGCGACAGCCTCGGTGCCGGTCGAATTGCGCTCGACGATTGACTCCAAAGTTCAGGTGGAAAGTTTAAACTGTTCACTTAACGATGGCGAAGAGACACCGTGTCCCGAGCCACTTGTGTTCGCCGGTCTTGTTGATGGCAACTATGTTTTGCGTGTCACTCTGACAGATAGTCGTGGGTTAACGGCCAAAGCTGCCACGAGCTGGACTGTTGATGTCACCAAGCCTGCGATCGCGGTGAGTGCTAAGCCCGTGGACTTTTCCGGCCCCAATGTCACCTTTGAATTCAATGCGAGTGATGCACTTAGCGGTGTGGCGCGCATCGAGTGTGCGCTTGATGCTTGCCGGAACCTGATGCGATTTCGTGTGTACGGACCCGCCGGCTTTTATGTAGGCCTCACGAAGCTCCTCGGCGAGGTCTGCTTTGTCCATGTGTTCGGAGGTACGGTTGGTGATGCCGGTCTCTTCGATCGACAATGGCCCCTTGTTACAAAGAAGAGTTTGGCGTGCGACTTGAGTCATGATTTCGTCTTCGTCACCGTCGTCAAACTTTCGAAAATCACTAGCCATAGCGGAGCTTGCGCATGCGAGTGCAATGACTCCGGACAGTAATCCATCGTATAAACGAATGCGTAAACCAAACCGAGAGAGTTTCTTTGAAATAGACATTTCGACCTCCGTTTTCGACCATAGGTTATTGATTTCGGATCTTTCTAGACAAGATCAGATTCCGCCGAACAGAATACTCTGAATCAATGACGTTTGGGGGCGATGTGGGAAAAAGGGTATTGATCATCCAGGGGCATCCGGATTCGCAGAGCTACAATCATGCGATTCACGCTGCCTATAAGAAGGGTGCACTGGCTGCCGGTGCAGAGGTAAAAGAGATCTACGTCGGTGATCTTGAGTTCAATTTGAATCTGAAGCATGGGTATCGAGCGCGGACCGAACTTGAGCCTTGCCTGCTAGATGCTCAAGAAAAGATTAGATGGGCTGAGCACATCGTATTGATCTATCCCGTCTGGTGGGGAGCTGTGCCGGCCATCTTAAAGGGCTTCTTTGATCGGACACTCTTGCCGGGATTTGCCTTCAAGAAGAGGGAAGGTTCGCTTTTTTGGGACATGCTGCTTAAAGGGCGTTCGGCGCGAATCATTTCGACGTTGGATCAGCCGGCTTGGTTCTATCGGCTCGTCAACGGAGCGCCAACGGACAAAGCAGTAAAGCGAATGACACTTCAGTTTTGTGGGATCTCTCCAGTTCGAATTACCAATATCGGTCCAATTCGTCTTTCTAAAGACGAGTATCGCGCCAAATGGTTGAAGCGTATCGAGACTCTGGGGTCGAAACTTTCTTGATTGGAAATGGCATGCGGATTTTGGGATTTGTTCTGCTCGCTGTCGGATTGGGTCTTGTCGGATTTGCGAACTTACTTTCTGTCAATGAATACGCAGACGTCGGAATTCGGGGCGCACAGGACTGCGACGGGCCGGGACTTGTGTCGGCATTTCTCATAAGCGGATGTATCGCGGCGGCACTGGGGATTCTTGGCGTTGTTCAAGCCAAAGGACTGCGGAAACTAAAAGACGAGAAACTAGCGTGCGGCATTTTTATCGCGACGATTATTCTAGCAGTCATTAAAGGTCCGGAAGTTATAAGCTCTATCGAACTCAACAAGAGCGCCGAAGCGACATGTATGTGAATCTTAGGGCACCCACACTTTGCTTTGTTCCCTGGGGACGGGGTTGAAATTCTGGAACTCACCGAATCCCGCGGCTGACGATTTTACAGGTCATTGTAAGATATGGAAAATCAAGGAGCCGAAGGCTTGAGCCAAATTCCTTCATTTTCCTAGGGAAAATGCCGTTCCATAACAGGCATCATGGCACCCCATCAGCTTCCCTTA
>CAUJGS010000018.1 GCA_963170185.1 Bdellovibrionota bacterium | reverse complement strand
GAAGGCGAACAGTGCGCGTCGATTCCGGATGCTCAGGCGCCAAGTGAGATCACGGCTGAGATCGTAAACAAACTGATCGATCAAAAACTCAATGGGTCGGATGCACTTGGCAAAGATCCAAAGACGGGGCTTCCGATTTACGTTCTAAGCGGTCGCTACGGACCGTACGTGCAGCTTGGCGAATCGGAAGGCGAAGATGCGAAACCAAAACGCGTTTCGCTTCCGGCGGGAATGGAGCCAGAGCAGGTGACGATGGAAAAAGCTCTGCAGCTGATCGAGCTACCGAAGCTTTTGGGCAATCACCCTGGCACCGGTAAAGAGATCAAAGCGGGGCTTGGACGCTTTGGACCATACGTGGTCCACGACGGCGACTTCCGTTCGATTCCAAAAGGCGAGAGCCTTTTTGAAATCGGCCTGGATCGCGCGTTGGAGCTTTTCTCGAAACCCAAGCAAGGGCGCGGTCGAGCGGCTGCGCTTCGTGAGATCGCGGTTCCTGATCGCGAGGACAAGATTCAGCTTTTCTCGGGGCGCTACGGTCCTTATGTGAAGCTTGGAAAGATCAATGCATCTTTGCCTGAGGGAATGAAGCCTGAGGACGTAACGCTTGAGCAAGCATTGGATCTCATCCGAGCTCGCGAGGGCGGCGAGGACGAGATTGCCGGCAAGGGTGCGACGACCAAGGCGTCAGCCAAAAAGACGGCCTCAAAGGCTGGAAAAGGTAAGGCCAAAGGGGCCAAAGCGGCTAGCAAGAGTGAAAAACTCCCTCCGGCCGTGGCCTCTGGTGCAAAAAAATCTGCTCCGAAGACGATCGTCAGGAAGTCCACCTAGGAACTTGGGGCGAAACTGGCAATTCTTCAGTTGAATTGTTCGCCGCATCAGGCTACTCGCTTAAGCGGATGACGAAGTCCCCTGATTTCCGTGGTCAATTGGAGCTCCCGATCGGGCGAGAAGTCGCCAAGGATCGTAACGCGGATCGTGGCGGCCGTAGCTTTTATTTCTTCGATTTCGATGACAACGTCGCGTTTCTTACCACTCCGATTATTCTTTTCGAGAAAGACACGAAGCGCGAACTCAAGGTCACCAGCGGTGAGTACGCGCAGATTCATAGGCTTGTGGGGAAATCCGGCCCCTACGAAAATTACGAATTGATCAATGACGATCGTATCGGATCGTTTCGTTGTTTCCGCGACCGCGATATGGGGCTGCTCGATAGACTCTTGGGTAAAAGGCAGATGTTTGTGCAAGACCTCGCGGCGGCGTTGGGTTTGCCTGACGTGCAGTGGAAGGGACCTTCTTGGAGCTGCTTTTATCATGCGACACTCAATAAGCGCCCGATGAGCGTGATCACGGCGCGCGGTCACTCGCCGACCACGATCCGTGAAGGTGTAAAGCTCTTGGTGGATCGTCAGTTTCTGCCGAATGAACCAAACTACTTGAGTATTTTTCCCGTAACGAATCCGTCGATTCGTAAAGAGCTTGGCTGCGACGATGGCTCGACTTCGGTCGCGGCGTTGAAGCGGGCGGCGATTCGCGAGTCAGTTGAGCGTGCGATTCAGGTGTACGGCAAAAGTGATTACCATCGCTTTGGGATGTCGGATGACGACCCGCACAATGTGGAGCTGATCACCGCTGAAATGAAGGACTTGAAGGCCAAGTACCCGGCGATGTCTTTCTTCGTGATCGAAACCCAGGCGGGCCGCTTCGTGAAGTGGGAAGTTTACCCCGACCATACCGAAGCGACGGTCTGTTCAACGAATGCCGATTTCCAGTCTTTTGAGCAGCTGACGCTCCTCCCTCCTTAGGTATAAAGTTGAGGGACTTGCCTAGACGGGTTGGTGCCCGGCTGGCGTTTTGTCTTCTGAAAGGAAGCGTCATGATCTTCAGTCCCCGTACAAAAGTAGCCCCAGTGGTTGTTATTGGAGTTCTCGCTGCAGGTGCAGTGGCTGGGCTCATCACAGGCCAGGCAGTGGCCTCACGCTCGATCGTGCAAGATGCGGCACGGGATGTCGCCCAGATGAGCGAGATTCCACAGCGTTTTGCTGGCGTCGCGCTTTCTTGTC
This sequence comes from Bdellovibrionota bacterium, assembly GCA_963170185.1. GTDB lineage: Bacteria > Bdellovibrionota > Bdellovibrionia > Bdellovibrionales > JAMPXM01. The sequence continues at coordinate 50,462 of CAUJGS010000018.1, read as the reverse complement.
AGAACATTCGTCGTATTCAGGACAAGTTCTTTGATCAGCACATTTTGCATAAGGCGCCGACTCCGGAGATCGAAGGGCGCACGATCGAGCAGTTCATTAAGCGCATCGATGGCGCGAAGATCTACCTGCGCCAGACGGATGTTGATCAGGTGAAAAAGTCGATGAAGGGTTTGTTCAAAGCTCTTGAGAACGACAATTGCGCCTCGATCTTCGATGCTTACGCTCTTGTTGAAAAACGTGTTTCCGAGCGCGTGGAGTTTGCCAAGAAGACATTGACCGACAAGAACTTCAAATTCGATCAGACGACGACTTTGATTTTGGACCCGGATTCTCGCAAATTTCCTGGGACAGTTGCCGAGCAAAACGCCTATCAGAAAAAGTACATGCAGTTTCAGCTTTCGAACCAATTGGCGACGGGGTTGAAACAAGATGAAGCCGTGGCGCAGGTGATTCGCACCTACGAACGTGGCATGAAGCGCGTGGTTGAACAGACCAAAGAGTATCGCTTGGCGGAATTTTTGGAGGCGTTTGGTCGCGCTCTTGATCCGCACACGTCGTACTTCTCAAAAGACACTCTGGAAGATTTTGAAGTTCAGATGTCGCTCTCTTTGGAAGGGATCGGAGCGTCGCTCTCGTCGCAAGACGGGTTCACCGTCGTCGAGCAGCTATTGGATGGTGGTAGTGCAAAGGCCTCGGGCCTTGTCGTGCCTCAGGATAAAATCGTCGCCGTTGGTCAAGTGAAGCCGGATGGCACGGAAGAGCAGCTCGAGAACGTTGTGGAAATGGATCTTCGCGATGTGGTTCGCCGCATTCGTGGTCCCAAGGGCACGAAGGTGCGCTTACAGCTTCTTCGTCAAAAAACGGATGGCTCAAAAGAGCGCATGATCGTCACGTTGGTGCGTGAAAAAATCAAACTGGAAGACGATGCCGCTCAGCTTTCGATGCAGACACGCGAAGTCGACGGCAAGCAAGTTCAGATCGGTGTATTGAATCTGCCGTCGTTCTATTCGGACGGTCGCCGCGGTGGTCGCTCGGCAGCTAGCGATATGAAGCGTTTGATTGCGGAGGCTCGTGAGAAAGGCGCGAAGGGTCTTGTTCTTGATCTTTCGACAAACGGCGGTGGTTCGCTAGAGGATGCGGTTCGAATTGCGGGCCTGTTCTTTAAAACGGGCAATGTCGTGAAACAGTCGAGCCGCGACGCTGGCGGTCCGGCGATGACGTTGGCGGATCGCGACTCGGCGGTTGATTGGAACGGACCGTTGGTTGTTCTGACAAGTCGTCTGTCGGCTTCGGCAAGCGAGATCGTGGCTGGTACGCTGAAGGATTACAGCCGTGCGGTTGTAGTGGGCGCGGATCATACCTTCGGTAAAGGAAGTGTCCAATCGGTACAGGAGCTTCCGCCGGGGCTTGGCGCGGTGAAAACGACTGTCGGTTGGTTCTTTACGCCAAGCGGGTACTCGACGCAGTGGCGTGGTGTGGATTCCGATATCGTGTTCCCTAGCGCGTTTGCTCGCGATGACGTTGGCGAGAAGGGGCTTGATTACTCGTTGAAGCCACAGAAGATGGAAGAGTTCCGTTCGAAAGAGGCTCGCGTGAAAGAAGGGCCAGATGCTTGGGCGGAAGTCGGCAAGGGCGAGCTTCAGACACTGAAGACCCGCAGCACCGTACGGATCGCGAAGAACCCGGAGTTTAAAAAGATCCAGGATGAGATCAAGAAGGCCAAAGCTCGTGGCAAGACGATCAAACTTGCGGAGTCTTTGAAGGAATCCAAAGAGCGCAAAGACGAAAATGATCAGAAGAAAAATTGGACAAAAGAAGAGCGTATGAAAGAGTACCTCAATCGTGCGGATGTCCAGGAGTCGCTCAATATTGCGGCGGATCTCTTCGCTCTTCAAAACCGTGTTCCTTTGAACAAGGTCGTTATCCCGCCACCGGCGCCTACGAAGGTGGCTGCGGCGGCCCCCAACGCCAAGACAGGTGAGGCCCCTGGGACGCCCGCGGCGAACGATGTTCAGGGCACAATTAAACGTGAGGGTGAAGGCGGCACTGCCACACCGTAAGAGAAAAATTTCGATATCGGATGTCAGGTATCCGATATCGGATATCTGACGAAGTTCGAGGCGGGCCACCCGGTAAAACGGGCGGCCCGTTTGACTTTATAGACGCCCTTCGTTAACCCATTTGGGGTCTGTTTTAAGTCAGGGGGATGCATGAGTCCGACGCCTTCTAAACGTGTTTCTGGGAGCGTTTCCAGAAAGAAGCCGATGGGAAAAGGTTCGACCAAGTCTGCGATCAAAGCTGGGACCAAGGCCGCCGCGAAGATCTCGGCGAAGACTTCGGCAAAAACCGCTAAAGGAGCGAAAGATCGCTCGCTGGGGCTTCTCCCGAAGCAGCTTGTTATTCAGATGCTGGATATGATGGTGAAGTCGCGCGTTCTTGAAGAGCGCCTCATCAAGGTTTACAAAACCGGCGACGCTTTCTTTTGGATCGGTGGACCAGGCGAAGAAGCCTTTGGCGTTCCGCTTGGCCTTTTGGTTAACAAAGGGCAAGGCCCCGCGCATGACTATCTTCATCTTCACTATCGCGGTACGCCGACTTTGATCGCAATGGGTATGCCGATGATCGAGTCGATTCGTTTGATCATGAATCGCTCGACGGACGTTTGCACCGGCGGTCGCAATTTCGCCAATCACTACTGTTTCCCAGAATGGAATGTCGTTCCAGTGGGCTCGCCGATTGAGGTTCAGTACGGAATGGCTGTCGGAACCGCGATGGCTCAGCGCCGACGCAAGATGAACAAAGAGGCGAGCGGAGTCACCATCGTCACGGGCGGGGACGCTGGTACGGCCGAAGGGGATTTTGCGAGCTGTTTGATTTGGGCGTCTCGCCCTGGAAAAGAAGTCCCGCTTTACATCACGGTTCAGAACAACAAGTGGGGCATTTCGACGTCGTTTGATGATCAGCACGGTGAAAAGCACATCGCAGATCGCGGCAAGGCGTTTGGCATTCGCACGAACGTCGTAAACGGTAATGACCCGATCGAGTCTTACTTCGCGATCAGCCAGGATTTGGAATACATCCGTAAAAACACAAAGCCTGTTTTGACGGAGTTCATGGTGTCGCGCCTGTATGGTCACTCGTCGGCTTCGGGCGCGAATCGAGAAGCCGGTGACTGTCCGATCGATTTGTTTGAAAAGCGTCTTGTGGATTCGAAGTATGTGGCCCCTGGTTTTGTAAAAGAGCTTTGGGCGAAGTACGACGCGGAATCGCGCGAGGCGGCTGAGATCGTACGTAAAGAGCCTGTTCCGACTCGCGAGAGCATCTGGGAGCATGTTTACGTCGGAAGTGAAAATGGCGACTGGAGGAAGTTCTAATGGCAAACATGGCTCAAGCCATTCGCATGGCACTTCACTACGGTGAGAAGAACCTTGGAGTAACGGATATCTTTGGTGAAGACGTTGGCGCGCCGCTCGGTGGCGTTTTCACTGCGACGCAAGGCTTGGAAACAGCTTGGAACTCGCCGCTTGATGAGCGCGGAATTATCTCGACGGCGCTTGGCCTAGGTTTGGCCGGTGATCGCTGCGTGGCTGAAATTCAGTTCTGCGATTACATCTTTAACACCATCGATCTTTTGAAAATCGGCGGCAACACACTTTGGTGCTCAAACGGTCAGTACAATATGCCGATCGTCGTCATGACTCCGGTGGGTGCTGGTATACGCGGCTCGATTTATCACTCGCATTCGTTTGATGCTTGGGCGACACGCTTGCCGGGTTGGAAAGTCGTGATGCCTTCGACACCGCTTGATGCGTACGGCCTCATGATTTCGGCGATCAAGGATCCGAACCCGGTTCTTTTCTTGAAACCGAAGGCCCTTCTTCGTGTGCGTGGCGAAGAGTTGATTCCTGGTGAGCCGTCCGACGAAAAAGAGCTGAAGGGCATGATCGATGCGCCGATCGGTGATCGTTCGAAATGGAAAGCGCGTTGGCCCAAGCTTGAAGAGTTCGAAATCCCAATTGGAAAAGGAAAGATTGTTCGCGAAGGAACTGATCTCACGATCGTGAGCTACGGTCGCACGTTGCCTCTTTGCTCGAAAGCGGCAGTGGAGCTTGCGCAAGAGGGTGTTTCGGTTGAGGTGATCGACCTGCGTTCGCTCTATCCGTACGACTGGGGAATGATTCGTGATTCGGTTCGCAAAACGGGTCGTGTTTTGTTTGTGAATGAGGATACTGAGGTCACGAACTTCGGTGAACATTTAAGCTATCGCGTGACGCAGGAGCTCTTCTACGAACTGATGGCTCGTCCGCGAGTTTTGGCAGGAAAGAATTTGCCTGGCATTGGGCTGCACCCGAACTTGGAAGAAGCGTCGGTACCGCACCTCGAAGACATCGTGCACGAAGCGCGCGAAGTTTTGATGGAAGTTCCGTAAGCGAAGAATCTTGAGGGCGGCTGAACGTGGCAAAAGCATTATCTGGAAAGTCGGCTGAGAAGTCGGAAGCGAAGTTTGATCGGTATGACTACTATCGGCGCGCCGTGCAGTCGCCGGAAGTGGATGTTCGTTTTCTGCGTGACACATATCGCGAGATCACCAGCCGAGAGCCGGTAAGTTTGCGCGAGGATTTCTGCGGGACTTTCGCGATTTCCTGCGAGTGGGCGAAGCTTTCGCCGAAGTATCGTGCCTACGGAGTCGATATCGACAATGAGCCGATTCTTTACGGTCTCACGCATAACCTAGCGGTGCTTCCGAAGTCTGTTCGCGACCGCGTGAAGGTTCAGCAGGACAATGTTTTGAATCCAGGCCTTCCGAAAGCGGACATTGTTTCGGCGATGAACTTTTCGCACTACGTGTTCAAAGAGCGAAGCCTGATGAAGTCCTACTTCCACAACGCTCATGCGACATTGAATGTGGGCGGATTGTTTATCATCGATTGTTTTGGTGGGCCGGCTTGCGAAAAGGAAAGTCGCGAAGAAACGCCTCACAAAGGTTTCACCTATATCTGGGAGCAGGTTTCGTACGACCCAGTGTCTAGCGAGGCGTTGTTTCATATTCATTTCAAAGTCAAAGACGCCTCGGGGAGAATGGTTCGACACAACAATGCGTTCACCTATGACTGGAGAATGTGGTCGATTCCTGAGCTGCGTGAGATGATGATGGAAACAGGTTTCCGCAAGACCTACGTTTACTGGGAAGGCACCACTCGCAATGGCGAAGGCGACGGAATCTTTAGTCGCGTCGAGCGTGGTGAAGAGTGTGAGGCCTGGGTCGCTTACGTCGTGGGTGAGAAGTAAGGATGCGTAAAGCTGTCGTTCGGGGCGGAATACTTCTGCTGTCGACGGCTCTTAGCCTGATTTTCCTAGAAGTCGGATCACGCCTCGTGTTTCGCGCCGGTCGAGAGGGCTTGGCGCCGACGGAGATGTTTCGTAGGGAGCTCAATCGATTCGAGTATCGCGAGTTTTTTCGCCTCCGTGAAAATGGCTGTAGCAACGACGATATCTATGTTCCGCATCCGCTGTTCGACAGTGTTTACCGACCGTCTGGTCCTTGTGCTCTGCCAGGCGTTAATCGTCTTGGGTTTCGAAGTCGTGAGTACCCGCTGGCTCCCGAGCAAGGAAAGTTTCGTATCCTCGTTCTTGGCGCATCGGTGGCCGATTTGCTGGCCTCTTATTCACCGAACTCGTTTTTAGAAAATGCATTTCGGGAGCTTGCTCGAGGTCCGCGAGGAGAGGACATCGAAGTCTATAGCGGTGCCGTCGGTGGTTGGCGTCTTCCGAATCAAGAAATTGCATTCAATCGGTTTATCACGCAGTTCGATGCGGTGATTGCGTTAGATGGCCATAACGAGTTTTTCTTGCTCGATTCTCCTGGCGGAGTTCTGGCGCCGAACACCTTCTTCTTGGCTCCGCATGTGCGTTATGACTCTTGGTTGTGGGGACCGCTTCACCAGCTGTATCGATTGGTCGAGCCGTGGCGATGGCGCTTTGGATTTCGAAACAGCGTCGCGTTTCAGGCCTTGGTCCATGTCTGGCGTCGATCTCTAGAAGGCCACTTTTTGGAAGCGAGTCGAGCTAGCGAGGCATTGGCTATGGCGAATGTCTACGGGTATCCGACAGGCGAAGCGGAGTTGCCAGAAGAGGCACGAAGCCAAGACTTGGTCACTCGGTTTGCGAAATACTCAAAGATGCTGCATGCGACGTCGAAGGCGATTGGAAAGAGATCCCTACACGTTCTTCAGCCGGTGGCATTCGTGGGAAAAACGTTGGTTGATTCCGAGACGGAGCTTCGCGATGAGTCTTCGGGAAAGCGCTACCGAGCATTTGTCGATGACGTCTTGGCTGAGACGAGGGGAGAGGCGACGTATTCACTTCTGGATATCTTTGCTGACGATTCCGATCGTGCTGTCTATTTGGACCGTGTTCATTTCAAAGAAGATGAAGCCGGCCACTACGGTCATAAAAAAGCCTCACGGGCTATTGTGGAACTCGCGATTCGCCAATGGCGGCTAAGGCCTCCGAAGCCAGAGACCTCGCCGTAGCTTTATCAATTAGCCGCCAAGACCCGCGGTTTTGAGTTCTGCCATAGTGAAGAGCGCATGCAGTTTCAGGTTCGCGCCGGTGATCTTGTCTGTTTTGCCTTCACTGCGATCAATCACAGCCACGACGTCCGTGATAACGGCTCCGTCGTTTCGTAGGTCGCCTGCGCTGATCACGACTTGTCCGCCAGTAGTGATGACATCCTCAATCAGAGTGATTTTTTTGCCCTTGATGTCGGGACCTTCGGCAAATCGGCAGGTGCCATAGTCTTTTGGTTGTTTGCGGACGAAGACCACTTCATGACCAGTTTCTAGTGCGATGGCCGTTGCGATTGGGATTCCACCCATTTCGAGGGCTCCCAGCAGTTCGGTGTCCTTGGGGATCATGGGAACGAGCTGTTTAGCGATCTGCCGAAGAACCTCTGGGCGACTTTCGAATTGGTATTTGTCGAAGTACTCATTGGAGGTTTGGCCGCTTCGGAGTTTGAAAGTGCCGGTGCGATGCGCCAGTTTGAAAACGGCTTTTGCGAGTTCAGTTTTTGTCGACACGGGGTCCTCCTCTAGGGCGTGTTCAGCGGGTTTGTTCAGTGGGCGTTTTGGCTCCAAATACCATCAAATCAAATGGCATGTCTGGTGCAGTGCCTGAAGGCGAAAGACCTCGCCGTCGGGCTGTCGGCGACCAGAGACAGTTGCTCTTAGCGTGTTCGGTGCGCACGGGCAACGAGTCCAAGCAAATATGAGGAAGTAGCGAAATGAGCCCAGGCGGAGACGACAAAATGAGATCGACTCAGTCGCACGGAATCGGTGGCGGCGGCGGTGGGCCGCGTGTTTCCGAGGAGACTGCCTCGCACGATGCCAAAGTCTTGCTGGAAAACTCTCGCAGCGTTCCCAGTGCGGATCTACTGGTCGGAAAAGAGGCTCCACTGGTGGGTCCTAAGTCGAAGGCCCAGCAGGAGTCCAAGGAATCGTCGCGCTTATTTCGTCGTCGGGACGAGAGGCACGTGGCGCACTCGGATAACCGAGAGTCGCGTCGCAGCGGCTTTTTTATTGACCTCGAGGCGCTCAAGATTTTCGTGATCTTGACGGCGCTAACGGTGGCGATGGTGGTCGCGGCACGTTGGATCGTCTAGCAATCAGCTCGCGCCAACTTAAAGTCTAACGGACTCGGAAATCCATTTTGCGTAGTCAGGATCGCAGTTTGCGATCGACCACGAAAGAATCGCAGGTGTTTCGTAAGGATGCCGCGATTTGATCTCGCCGATGAGGCGGCTTACGGCGGTTGTCGTGGTCTTAAATAGAACGGCGACTTCAGCAGCCCTCTCGCGCTTTCCTTCCCAAAGGTAGATCGCCGTGTGTTCTTGAAAGATATTGGCGCATGCCGCGAGTTGCTGGTCGATGATCTCCGTCGCGACGGCTTCGGCGGTCTTCTTGTCGGGGAAGACCGTGTATACGACGCTGTGCAAATCAGAAAACAAGGCGGTACCTTGGGTCATTTGCCGGATTCGGAGTCCTTGAAGACGCGACTTCCGACAGACCGCTTTTGCCCTTGGTATTTTCCGCGGTACGGGTTGAGGGCCTCTTGATCCATTTTGCAGAAGACCAATTGGCAAATACGGCGGCCAGCTTTGAGCGTGATAGGAAGTGAGTTCGCGTTGTAGAGCTCGAGCGTGATGTTGCCCTCAAAGCCTGGGTCGACCCAGCCAGCGTTTTGAATGAAAAGACCAAGGCGTCCGATGGAGCTTCGGCCTTCGACAAATGCTGTGAGATCGTTTGGAAGCTTGACCCATTCCATGGTGGTCGCGAGCAGGAATGTATGCGGTGGGATCGTGATCGTGTCGCCTTCGAACTCGCGGTATTTTACTTCGGAGTCCATGTCGATCGATGTCATGTTGAAGTCTTCGACGACGAGGAAGTGTGTGCCGAGTCGGCAGTCGACGGAAGCAGGTTGAATACTCTCTGGTGTCAGTGGTTCAACAACCAAGTCGCCAGTTTTGATCATGCTTTGCAGGGTTTTGTCCGAAAGAATCATAGGGGCTCGAACCTAGAGTTTCTTTGACCGATTCGCAACGATCCGAGTCTATCTTCCTTTGATGATGCTGTGCATATAGGGCTGCCGAGCGACGGTGTCCTATGACGAAGGTTGAGCCTGCTTATCTGGTAAGTTTTTGGGCGAGTTCTTGGACGAGTTTTCGGGCGATTTTTCGGGTGCCGCCAGCCGTTCTCCGAGAAGAGACATATCGAGACAATGAAAAAGAATGGCGCGCACGTGGTCTTTTGGGCCCGAGTCATTTTTGATGATTCGTGCGATTCGATGGTGGAACTCGACAAACGCATCGGCGATCTCGCGGCTAGCGTCCGCCGAGACGGGATAGATTCTTGTCGAAGAAAGCGAAGGCCGGCTTGGGTCGGGTCGCGTTTGTCGATCGGCCTTAAAACTTTTAGCAACGGCTTCGTTGAGGTACTGCGTGACTCGTCGAAACTCAGGTGATTTGAGCATCGTGATTTCCTGAAAGTGTCCGACGTACTTCGTGCCGTTGAAGTAAATGGCGCTTGCTTCCATGAGTTTCTCTAAGGCGATGTGCACGTCTTCGGCCCGGAGGCCAACTTGTTGCGCGACCCAATCATCGGAATGCATCGGGAGTTCTTGATAGCCTTGAAGGCCTAAAGCGGCGTTGACGCTAGAGGCCCATGGCACCGAGAGGATTCCTTTGAACATCAGTTGTTCCGAGCGAAACTTTTCCGCGAAAGAACTGAATTTATTGAGATCAAAAAAGCGGCCGAGCCAGCTTTGGAGAACGTAGGGCCTTACATCTATGAGCCGAAGAAAGTCGACGAAGTCGAGTTTGGCTTGTTTGTGAGCTAGGCGCTGAACGCTTGAGCGGCTTCGTTTCAGAATGCTTGCGAGTTTGTCGGTTTCAATGGGACCGAGAAATTGTGTGAGAACGCGAAAGATGTGAAGGGGTTCATTCGGATCGGTCGTGCGAAAGAGAAGAGCGTCCTCGGTGTGTTTTCGCCACGAGATCTGAAGTGTGTCGCAAACTTTCGTGAAGTCTTGCCAGTAAAACTGCGTGGTGCCCGATTCCCATTTGCCGGCCTGATTGAACGAGTAGCCAAGTTTTGAGCTAAACTCTCTTTGACTGGTGCTTTCGTCGCTCTTTCCGGCCATGAGGCGAAGTTCCACAATGATCTCGCGGCTTAGCTTGGTGTAATCGGGTGCTGGAAGCATGGGCCCTCCGAGATGACTCATGGGTCAAATGGTTGCTAGCGTCGTCCGTCCTCGCTACCGATGACGCTATGGAGATCAACACATCAGCAGATCGCCCCCCCGTCAATGGTACAAGTTTGCCGTATGACGTGCTGCAAACGGAAGTTTTGCGAGCCCTGCGAGGAGAGCGCTCCTCGCGTGAGATGAGCGCGTTTCTGGGATTCTCATTTGATCAGTACGGACGCTGGGAGCGCGGTGACGTGCGGCTCCGTTGGTCGGCATTTGAGAAGGTCTGTCAGGCTTGTTCGATCGATCTAAGGTCCGCGTTTTTTCAGACGTATGGATTTCTGCCGGCGGCTTTGGAGACAGAAAGATTCGCGCGCGACCTCTTTCAACAAATTGGCGGACCACTGGCGCACCGAGAACTTGCGGAGCGTCTTTGTGTCGACAGCGAACGTGTGGACCGCTGGGTGTATGGACGCACCGAGATGACCTTTCCGGAGGTGTGTCATGCACTTTACCAATTCACGGGACAGGGTTTTTTCTCGTGGCTTTCAAACGCCGTACCGATTGCTCAGCTTCCGTCTGTGATTCCGTTTGCGGCGCAAGGCGAGTCGGAGCGTTCGGTCTATTTGTCTTTTCCGTACGCCGCTGGCCTTGAGGCGGCCGTTCAGTTGGAAGCCTACAAAAAGCTACCTCGTCACGATTCGAATTGGATGGCGGAGGTGACTGGCCTTGCGGTTGAAGTCGTGGATCGCATGCTGCCAATTCTTGAAAGCGTTCAGAGACTCAAGAGAGTTGGCGACAAGTACGAAGTGAACCCCTCGTTTGTGAACGTACAAGGCGGGAGCCGAGAGGGGCTTGCCCGGTTGACAAGGTATTGGACGGAGCAGGCTTTGCGGCGATTTCAAACTCCGACGGGACTTCCTGTCACGAAGCGTGGAAACCCCAATGCCATTTTGTTCCGAGTGGCTCCGGTTTCGCGTCAGGCCACGATGGCGATTACCGAGGCGCTTGTAAAGTGTCACAACGAGATCTCTAAGATCTTGGACAATGACAATGAGCCGGCCGAGGAGATTCGCATTGTCATCGGTCACCACTTCAGCGCCGATGAACAGCCGTAACTGAAAAAACACTCGACCTGGTCGAATCGGTCTCACGGTCGCGATTTTCTAGGAGAGCCGGCTATCTGTCTCATATCCTCTCGTCATGGAAGAAAAGCCTGAGCATCGAACGGGATATGAGTCGCCTTCTTGGTGGTATGACATTCGCGGGTTCTTCATATTGAAGCTTGCGTATCGGGGTTCGCTTTGGAAGCAGGTGAGCTTCTTTAAAAAAAACATGGAATCGAATCGAGGCGGGGCTCATCTGGAGGCCGCAATTGGTTCGGGGACATTGTTTTCGATGGTGCTGTTCGCTTTGGGGCATCGGCGCCGCGCCGTTAAGGAAATTGTCGGTTTCGACTATGCCGATCAGATGTTGCAAGGGGCTTTGCGCAGGTTTGGCAAAGATGCGCGGATTCGCTTGCTCGCGGCCGATGTACACAAGCTCCCGTTTGCAGACGGTAGCTTCCAGACCGCCAACGTCGCAAATGCGATTCATTGTTTTTCGAGAATCGAAGAGGCACTAAGCGAGATCTTTCGGGTTTTGCAGCCTGGAGGTCTGCTTGCGACCAATGTGCTGCTAAACCCAAGAGGTTTGCGTGTTCAGAGGTGGCTGGCCAATCGGATCAATCGCTGGGGGCAAAAGAAGGGGATTTTGTATCGGACCTATGAGGCCGAGGAGTTTTTAACGCTCGTCAAACAGGCTGGCTACTTGGTGGTGGTGGATGAGATTCAGGGTAACGGATTGTTCTTGGTTTTGAAACGTCCCGCCTCATGAGGCGGATCGCGAAGAGATTTTTAGAACCTGCATCGCGATCCAGCGCTTAAGACGCTGGACGGGGTTCTTGTATCCGCCAAATGTGTATCGCGACTTGAGTGTACCGAGATAGGGATCAAAGTGCAGCGACCAGGGTGCGAGCTTCACCGTGCCTCGTTGGAGAATCACTTTGAGAAACGTTGTCGCCGCCAAAGAGGCGGCCGTGTAGACGCCGATTCCCAATGAGGGCACTTGTTTTTTGGCGAGATCGGTGCGCGATTGATCGACGAGATAGCGCCGCTGCATGAGAGTGGGCGTTAGGCCGGTCAGAAAATAGATAGAGCGGGTGACGTGGTCTTTCGCCAAATGAAGCCCGAAGTAGTCGTCAAAAGACATCGACTCGCTGGTAAAAAGAAGAGCCGAGGCGCCAGTTCCGACCGGTGCGACCGTGATCGCCGGGCGCCGGTGTCGTCGTAGGGCGCGAAATACGGAGATTCGAATATCGGTTTCAAAAAAATCAAGACCGTCGAAGTAAAAATCGATGGCCTGGCAGAACTCGTCTAGCTTTTCGTCTGTCATAGCCTTCGGATAAGAGTGAATGACAGCAAGTGGGTTGATGTCGCGAATGAGTTCCGCGATGACCTCCACCTTTTTTTTACCGTAAGTGGAAGCTTGGCACTGATTTTGGCGATTTGTGTTTTCGATCGAGAACTCGTCTGGATCCCAGATCACGAAGTGACTGACGCCAAGCCGAGCGAGAATCTCGGCATACTGACCGCCGACGCCGCCAGCGCCGAGTATACCGACCCGGACTTGCGCGATCCGCTCCTGCTCCTTGGCGGTGAGCCATCCGATGTTACGTGAAAAAGCAAGATTGGGGGAGAAGCGATCATGATCTGGCATACTGGATTATGATCGAATGCGTAAACCTGCGAGTCATAGGGAAAACAAGGATGTTTCCATCTTTGGAACTTCGTTGTTCAAATCTGGAATCAGGCCGGGTTGTATCGACCGGAAGCCAATGTTTGTTTGGGATCAAGGGCCTGTTGCAGGCTCCGAACATGGTTCCAATAGTCCGGATGGAATTGCAGGAGATCTTTCATGAACTCGATTGGAATCCGGTACGGGAAAAAGCCTTCTTGTGCCCCCAGCTGTAGTAATTCGCGATAAAGTCCGTAAGCGTTGTCTCGGGTCTGTCGGTCAAAAAGCAACGGAACGGTGATGGCGGCTGTCGCTTCGCTGACGCAGGTGATGGTCATTGAGGGTTTTGGAAGCCCTCGCTTTTCGGATAGAGCCGAGATGTGGGTCATTGCCTTTAAGAGCAGCTCCGGCTTCATCGGGACGATGGGGGCGTACCAGATAATTCCTTTTTCGTCGTGAGCTGGATTCACCGTTTCAAGCGATTTGTTGTCCAGATCGGGATACAGCAGATTGAGGCCGAGCGAGCTCGGATGGCCTTCGGCTAGACGCATGTACTCGTGCAGGCTTTCGAGCGGGCGAGCCTGATCTTTTAAGAGAGCGGAAAGCGGCCATCTCGTTAGACTCTTTCTCAGACGATTGATCTTGGCTCTTGAAAAAAACTTTATACCTCGCAGCCGATTCCGTGAAGCGGTGCGAGTGACAGACTTTCGCAACGAGCGGATTTGGACGGGGTTTGAGTACAGCACGGCAATGCAGATTCGTGCGGAAGCGACCTTGACTCCCAATAGCCGGTCCGATTCGTTACCAAGGGTCTTTTTCACTTGGGGTGCATCAAACACCTTGAAGGCTTGAACCTGACCAGGGAACTCCGAGTTGAGCTCGCGCCCGTACTGAATCGCGTGACGAAGCTGGTGGTCGTCGTCTATGGAGAGAACCGCAAGCTCAATGTGTTTCGGCCGTTTCATGAGTTTGATCGTGGCCTCTGTGACGATACCTAAACCGGATTGGAAGAACAGAGGTTCCAATGACGGACCGAGGCCCCACTTGTATCCGGCATCGAGGGCCTGCGGGAGACCGCGAAAAAAACTTTGAAACTCTTGGCCGTTCGCCAGACAAGCTTTGAGCGACATCAGTGACGAGGCATGGTCCTGTAGAGGGGCCACGCCGAAGCCACGTTCTAGGATATTGCCGAGAATATTTCCGTGCGCGCCGATGCCTGTATTGGGTGTCATGGCATCGATACCGTGATCCATGAGATAGCGATCAAGCATGGCTTGTGTAACACCGGGCTCGATCGTGATCGCCATCTGATCGGCGTCGTAATGGACGATGCGTGAAAGGCCCGATAGATCGAGAATCCATGCGGAGTCGGCGACCGGTAGTGCCGTGCCATAACCCCAGTTTTTCCCTCCGCTTATAGGATAAAGCGAAACACCTTGCTCCTTAGCCAGTTTGACGATGCGATACACCTCTTCTTGCGAAGTCGGGGAGATCACGCCGCAGACTTCCCGCTCAAAGAGCGAGGCATCCTTTTTTAGAAGAGAGACCTCTTGTTTGGCGGGAATATGGTGAGACTTTAGTGTGTCGAGAAAACTAACGGAGCTCATCAGGGTGACCTATCAATTTATCTAGCCGACGGACTTTGTTGCGGGATTCAAGAGGGATTCTTCGAAGCGTCGAACGAAGTCCAGCCATTCGCCAGGTGGACGCGAAATTTCGAGTCCGCTAAGTCCGTCCTTCGTGGTCCAAGCGATTCTCGTCATAAGCTTAAGAGGCGAGCTTGGAGTGGGATGGATGTCGAGTGTGAGCTCCTCACCATGGCGAAAGCCACGTGTGGCGACGATGAGTACGCCTTGAGGGCTGACGTTCTTAATTTTGCAGGAGATTTCGACGCCGTTGTGGAGCGTGATTTTCGCTGGGAACTCGGCGTCGTGACGAGCGCCGCCGGGACGAAGGATCTCGCGATTTGTGTAAAACAATGGGGTCGGAATAAGTTCTCGAAACTTCGTGCTTCGATAAAGATTATGAAGCGCTCGACGCTCGTGGTTGTCGAGGTCCTCTAGGACGGTCGAGAGTTCGATGAAGAAGTGACGGAAGAGGTCTGGAGTCATCACCGGATCGGACACTTCTCCGAAAGAGCGCTTTGGGAACCGTGCTCCGGGCAGAACGCGTTCGCCCAGGAACTCGTGGAGATTTTGGTTTTTCGGTAGATGCCCGTAGGCTCGAAAGTAAACGTCGGGTGCTGTTCGCAGATCGAGAATGCCGCCGACCGCCGGAGCGCCATTTACAAATGAATAATTTGAGACGACTTCGGATTTAAGACGCTTGAAGTGAAGGATGTATTCATAAAAATCCCACCAAGTCGGGTTCACCGCGATCGCCAGGTAGTCGACTCCGAAACTTCGCACGGAATATTGATAGAGATAGTTTAATAGTGGGAACAGAATTTTCCCGTGCTGCCCCGAATACTCGCGTGAAACCGAGAGACTTGATACTTCGGCAACTCGGCCTCCTGTTTTACGGTATTCCGAGAGATCGAAGATGCTTTCGACCGGACTTCCGAAGATGCCGTTTCTGACGAGTGACACGGTCCCAACGACTTTGCCTTGCAGTTTGGCGACGATCGTCGTCGTGCTGGGCAGGGTGTGATACTTTGTAATGCGCATGCCGGAGGCATGGGGCTTCATAAAACCGGATCGAACATAATTTTCGTGAAGTAGGCGAAAGGCCTCAGAGAGATCTTCTTTGCTTGTGGCGATCGAGAGTTCGAGTCCTTCGAGTTCGGTGTCGTCGATTTTGATCATGCGGCGGTAGAGGTACGGCTTCGCCCACTTCGGTAAGTTACTGATAACGAAGGAGCGGATCTTGGAACGGGAGAGGTACCTGCTTAGCGAGCGCATACCTTCTCCTCGGCTTTAGGTCTGGATTTTTTAGGGCAAAAAGGCCTGTTTCTCAAAGCGAGCCGATATACTCATATCTGGCGACAAATAAGTGTTTCAGTGGACATTTCCCCTAGGCACGGTGGGCTTGATACAAAAGTCGAGCGTGTTCAACTTGTTGACGTTCTCGGTTTCGAATCGAGAGAGACTCTTGGTACGATAGCTTCATGGCTCCTAAGGTTCGGCATCGTATTAGTCGTTTAGTCTGTCTTCTTCTGTTCCTTTCTCCATTGGCTGGGCCGCGGGCCCAAGCGGCTGCCGCGGACCCCGAGGCACTTGTCAGGGCGGCGGACGATTTCCGGTTTCCCAGTGGCGACGTACGCTTTCGTGTGAAGGTCGTCGACTTCAAAAAAGGAAAACAGCAGCGCGAGAGCGAGTATCGTGTTCTCAGTGATGGGAAAGGCCGCTCTTTGGTTGAGACGATGAAGCCCGAGCGGCAAAAAGGGCGAAAGCTTTTGATGGTGCAATCCGAGCTCTGGTTTTATTCGCCAGATATTCGAAAACCCGTGCGGGTGAGTTTGCAGCAAAAGCTTACTGGCGAAGTCGCAAACGGGGATTTGGCCAATACCAATTTCGCCGGTGACTACACGGCGACCGTGAGCGGCACGGAAGTCAGCGGAGGCAAGAAGCTGACCCTGTTGAAGCTTAAGGCGAAGTCCAAATCCGCGACGTACGCGGCCGTCGACTACTGGATCGACACCGATACGGGTGCGCCGGTGCGGGCACACTTTCTTTCGACGTCCGGTAAGATCATGAAGCGCGGGTACTTTGAAAAGTACGGCGCGGTTCTCGGTAAAAACCGTCTCGTGCAAATGAAGGTCGAAGATGCGATCGAAAAAAGTCGTGTTTCCGTTTTGCACTATTCGGAATTTAGTCGCGAGGCGATTTCCGCGGCGACTTTTTCTAAAGAATCCATTGGGCGATGAGGTTTGGGGCGATGCGGTCGGGATGGCTCGTATTCGGAGTGCATCTCGCGATTTTCGCACTGACTTGGTCAAGTGGTGCTCAGCACGCACTCGCTGATGTTTCGTGGCGTTTAGACTCTCGTTTTCGATACGGTCTTCGGGTCGGCGAACCCATGGGTCTTGCGACTTTGCAGCATCAAGCAGCCATGCTTTCGGAAGGGCCGATCGGTGACTCGTGGTCGTTTCAGCTTGGAGCTCGGATTCGCGGCGACGGCGCTTACACCGTTGCCAAGCACCATTTTGCCGAGCTTGAAAAACAAGATCCTCCGGAAGTGTTGCTGCGCGAAGCGAACCTTGAATATCGAACGGGCGATTGGATCCTGCGAATAGGCTCACAGGTGTTTACTTGGGGCGAAGCCTTTGGGTCGTTTTTTGCCGATGTGGTGAACCCCAAGGACTTTCGTGAGGCGGGGTTTGGCGAGATTCGCGATTTGAGTGACCCGGTGGAAGCTGTGAACCTGATCTATGCGCAATCCGAGTGGTCCCTGCAGGCGGTGTACTTGCCGTTTTACAGAGCGAATAAGCTACCGTATCCGTCGTCCGACTTTTTTCCGCTGGCGCTGGCGGACCGTTTCCGCGGAATGACGATCGACTTCGACCAGTCGGAAAATCCGACGAACAACGATGGTGATTTGGGACTGCGTGCACGTGTGCAGCTGGGAGCTTTTGACGTCGCGTTTTTTGGATTTTCGCAAACGGACCGCCAGCCGATTTTCCTGGTGACACCGACGAGTTTAATGCAGGCACGGATTCGAACCAAAAGTTCGAGGCTGCAAACCTATGGCGGGACGATGACCTGGGCCGGTGATCGGTTTGTCGTTCGTGGTGAAATCCTGAAAAACATCAATCGAACGTTCAATGTCTTGCAGAATTCTTTATTGAATCCATTGGGAGAACTCGAAGGTGAGCAGGACATATTTGTGCTCGGTCTTGATTGGCCATGGAATAGCGGTCGGTTGAAAGGGTGGCAAGCGGGCGTGCAGGCCTCATATGACCGAGTTTCGATTCCGCAAGTTTTCGGGCGACGTGAAACAGAGTGGTCAATTGGAGCGCAGCTCTTTAAGGATCCAGAGGCGGGAACTCGGTACAAGTTTTTTGGTGCGCTCTCCGGGGCCGATGGTTCGTGGCTCTTTCAGGCCTCGGCGATGAGTCCTTATGGGCGAAATTTTGAAATGGGTTGGGAAACGTGGCTCTTTGGTGGTGAGCGCGACTCGCAGTTTGGTTCTTTAAAGAAATCCAGTCGCGTGATGTGGGTGATCAAAGGAGTGTTCAGTGGCTGAGGAAAAAAAAGGCTCGGAAATCGTGGCCGAAGTTCGTGACGTGAAAAAGACCTATCTTCTGGGACGTAAAGACGTGTTCGCGCTTCGCGGAGTGAGTCTTTCAATCCGAAAGGGCGAGGTGGTCGCGCTTGCTGGGACTTCGGGTAGCGGAAAGAGCACGCTCTTGAATTTGTTGGGGTGTCTAGATGAACCGTCGGAAGGCATGGTTCAAGTTTTTGGCGTGGCGACCGCGGGGGCTTCGGACCAAGCGCTCTCACAGATGCGTGCGGATCGCATTGGATTTATCTTTCAGAACTTCAACTTGATTCCGGTTTTAACTGCGCTTGAAAATGTGGAGTATGCTCTGATCGACCGTTCGATGGGAGCACGTGAACGCACCGAAAGTGCCAAGCAGGCTCTGGCAAGAGTCGGCCTTGGAGACCGCACGGATCACCGCCCTGATGAGCTATCCGGCGGACAACGCCAACGCGTGGCCATCGCACGCGCGATTGTTCACAAACCATCTTTGATAATTGCGGACGAACCAACGGCCGCTTTGGACAAACAGACGGCGGGAGAGATTCTGGATCTCTTGCAGGCGATCCGTCGCGAGATGGACGTGACGGTGATCATGGCTAGTCACGATCCGCTTGTACTTTCAAAGGTCGATAGAGTCGTGCATCTCTCGGATGGGAAAGTGCAAGACGATGCGGGCCGAGGTGCAAAATGACTTTGAAACTTGCGTTGAGAAATCTGTTTCGCAATTCACGGCGAACGGCTTTGAACCTGATGATTATGGCCGGAGGGTATTCGGCGGTTGTGATCTTTCATGGTTTTGCCGCCAATATTCTAGAAGCGACTCGTTGGGGGGCTGTTGAAAGCCAATACGGCCACATTCAGATTGGGAATCAAAAGCTTTGGGACCGAGATAGCGAAGATTCGTTTCTTGAACGACAGCTAAAGGATCCAGGAGAGCTTAAGAAAAAAATCGCTTCGATAGAAGGTGTGCGCTCGGTTTCGCAGCGCCAATCGTTTTACGGATTGGTATCGACGGGTGATCGTTCGGTCGCTGCGCAAATTGTTGGCTACGAACCCGAAATCGAAAAGGAAATCTTAAACGAGACCACCATCATCGAAGGCGAGTCGTTCCTTAAACACACGGATTCTGAAAATCGAATGATCGCGGCGGTTGGCGAGGGGCTTGCGAAGTCGATCGGCGCGAAGCCTGGACAGACATTGACGTTGATCGGGCAGACCGCCGATGGCGGGATTAATGCCATCGACACGGAGGTGATCTCGGTCTTTCGGACGGTCATTCAAGAAATCGACGACACCACGGTCTTTGTCCCGATCGAAACGGCACAGAAGCTCTTGGATACGACGACGGCCGAACGAGTGATCGTGAAGCTTAAAGAACACGGCATGGTCGACTTGGCCGTTCCAAAAGTGCGCGCTGTTTTAGGAGAGGGCGAGCGCGCCAGAGTTTGGAAGGAGCTTGCTCGTTTGTACAACCAAACCGAAGCCTTCTTTGCTTCGCAAAACAAGGTCGTCGCCGCCATTATTTTCAGTTTGATTTTCCTTTCGACGATGAGTGCCGTCAGCATGGCGGTGGCCGAGCGCACAGGCGAAATCGGAACTCTTCGTGCCATTGGGCGAAGGCGCGAAGATGTCTTGCGACTGTTTGTGATGGAAGGCGGAATACTGGGGTTTCTTGGTTCGTTGGTCGGAGTGGTCTTGGCGGTGATCGCAATGGCCATGATCAATCGGGCGAGTATCCCAATTGTTTTACCGGGAGCAAGTGAGCCAATTCCGATCAAGATTCTCTACGTCGAGAGCGCCTTCTTCACGGCCTTGTTCGCGACGGTTTTAGCCGCCATCTGCGCCTCATACTTCGCAGCTCGCCGAGCACTAAAAATGAAAATCGTCGACTGCCTCAAGTACAACATCTAAAACCCCCGCCAAAAAACAAAACCCCAAGGCCTAAACCTCGGGGTTTCATTTTGCGTCCCACTGCTGCCACCAGAGCTCGGGTCTGCGTCACGCGACCTCGAGACTGGGAAGCTCTCGTATTTCGAGAGCCGAGGGCAGGATGCCCGAGCCAGTCTCGCGAGTGCACGATGCACGTGTCGCGAGACGCAGCCCCGAGCGACTTAGCCTTTTGCTTCCGCCGCGCGCTTCTCGAGATACTTCTTGTGAAGTTCGTCTTGGATCGTGCGAGGTACTGGAGCGTACTTCGAGAATTCCATTGTGAACTCACCTTTACCTTGAGTCGCCGAACGCAGATCTGTCGAGTAGCCGAACATCTCTGTGAGCGGAACTTCGGCCGTGATCGTGACCGAACCTTCCATCGTCTGCGTACCTTGGATCATACCGCGACGTTGGTTGATTCCGCCCATGACCGCACCTTGGTACTCTTCAGGAGCAACAGCTTCGAGCTTCATGATCGGCTCAAGCGCTACTGGACCCGCCTGCATGTAGATCTCACGCAGAGCCGCCATCGACGCGATTTTGAACGCCAAGTACGACGAGTCGACGTCATGGTAGGCACCGTCTTTGAGGGTGACTTTCATGCCGACGATCGGGAACCCGATGAGAGGCCCTTTGACCATTTGTTCTTGGAAACCTTCGTCAACAGCTGGGATGAATTCCTTCGGAATACGTCCACCGACGACTTTGTCTTCGAACTCGTAAGCCTTGGGATCTTTGCCCTCTTCAACTTGAAGAGGCTCGATAGTTCCAACAACTTTCGCGTACTGACCCGAACCACCCGTTTGTTTTTTGTGGGTGTAGTCGAAGTCCGTCAAGCGAGAGATCGTTTCGCGGTATGCAACCTGCGGTTTACCTGCGATGACTTCGCAGTTGAACTCGCGCTTCATACGCTCGATGTAGATTTCCAAGTGAAGTTCGCCCATCCCCGCGATGATAGTCTCGTTTGACTCTTCGTCGCGCGACACACGGAACGTCGGATCTTCTTTGCGGAACTTTTGAAGCGCTTTCGAGAAGTTGCTTGCCGCATCTTTCGACTTCGGCGCAACCGCAAGCGAGATCACCGCTTCAGGGATGAACATCGAAGACATCGCAACGTTTGTTGTTCCATCTGTGAATGTGTCACCCGACGCGCAATCAACACCAAACAGAGCGACGATGTCGCCAGCCGACGCTTCTTCGATATCAACCATTTCGCTAGAGTGCATGCGCACCATACGAGGGATTTTCACCTTCTTCTGGTTGGTCGTGTTGATGATGAAGTCGCCTTTTTTCATCGTACCTTGGTAAATCCGCATGTACGTGAGCTGACCGTAACGGCCGTCGTCGAGTTTGAACGCGTACGCAACCAACGGCTTGCTTGGGTCGGTTTCCATAACGACTTTTTCTTCGCCCTTGTCGAGATCGAGACCGATGTTCTCGCGCTCGCCTGGTGACGGAAGGTAGTCGGAAACACCGTCAAGAAGCTTTTGAACACCGCGGTTTTTGAACGCCGAACCGCAGAAGACAGCAACGAACTTCAAGGCGAGAGTTGCTTTGCGGATCGCGGCTTTGATTTCTTCTTGCGTGGGCTCTTCTTCCATCAAGAACTTTTCCGCGATGCCTTCGTCAACGTCAGCAAGACGCGCGATCAGCTCGTTGCGGTATTCCTTCGCCTGGTCCATGAGATCAGCTGGGATGTCTTTTTCGACAACGTTTTCGCCGCTTTCGCCCTCGTTGTAGTAGGCTCTCATGCCCACGAGATCAACGACACCCGCGAGTTTGTCTTCAAGACCGATTGGGATTTGAACCATAACGGCGTTGAGGCGAAGCTTCTCGCGAAGACCTTCCATAACGCGGAATGGGTTGGCACCCGAACGATCGAGTTTGTTAACGAATGCCAAACGTGGAACGTTGTAACGCTTCATCTGGCGATCGACGGTGATTGACTGCGATTGAACGCCAGCAACACCGCAAAGAACGAGGATCGCGCCGTCGAGAACTCGGAGCGAGCGTTCAACTTCAACTGTGAAGTCGACGTGCCCGGGGGTGTCGATCAGGTTGAACGAAATGTCTTTCCAGTTTCCGAACGTCGCTGCCGACTGGATCGTGATCCCTTTTTCGCGTTCGAGATCCATCGAGTCCATTGTCGCACCGACACCGTCTTTACCGCGGACTTCGTGAATCGCGTGAATACGACCTGTGTAGAACAAGATACGCTCTGACAAAGTCGTTTTACCTGAATCGATGTGTGCCGAAATACCGAAGTTCCGGACCTTTTCTAGAACCCACTTGTTCTGTGCCATGTGCTCCATTTCCTCTTGATCATGAATGCTGAGCTGATGGGTGTAGCATGGAGATATTGACGCGTCTAGGGGTGTCGTTTCGGCCTTGGACCTCTTATATTGGTGTTGGTTTGTCGGGGTTGGGTGGGAGCGCTTGAAGCCCGAAAAATGGGCAGTTTTGGCAGCTTGAAGGAGGCTTGAATCGTGTCGAATCGTCTTTTAGGGAGCGAAGCGCAGGCCTTCACGACGAAGATGGAGGCCGCTTCCGAGGTCCGCAGGCGAGTCTTCGGCTTTGAGGCTTGGAGAGGCGAGCAAGAGCGGGTTTTGGAGTCCCTCTTTCAGGGCCGCGATGCCCTGGCGGTGATGCCGACTGGGATGGGGAAAAGCCTCTGTTACCAGGTGCCAGCGGGGATGGAGAAGATTCCCGGTTTTGTTTTGGTCATTTCCCCACTGATTGCCCTGATGAAGGACCAAGTCGATTCTGCGCGTCAGAAGGGCTTACGGGCGGCGGCCGTTCACTCGGCGATGCCGCGTGAAGAACGCGAACGTACACTCCGCTGGTTGGCGGAAGGGGCTCTGGCTAGCAGCCGCGCCGACGGTCGTGGGTCCGCTCAAAGCCAAGGGCCGCTTCAAATTTTGTACGCGACACCGGAGCGCTTTCGTCAGGAGACGTTTTGGGAAGCGATCAAGAGTGCCGAGCAAAACGGTCATCCGATCAAGCTTCTCACGGTCGACGAAGCGCACTGTATTTCGACATGGGGTCATGACTTTCGCTTGGATTATTCGCGCCTCGGGGATCATCGCGCGCGTCTCGGGAATCCGCAGACCCTGGCGCTCACGGCGACAGCGACTAGGCCCACGCAGGAAGACATCCTTCGCGAGCTTCGTATCGAAAATGGCGAGACGATAGTTTCCAGCATTTGGCGTCCGAACCTAGCGATCGAAGTTTTGGAGACCTCAGGGATCGACGAAAAGATCCAAGCCTTTGTGATGAATCGCCATCTACATCCCGGGCCGGCGATCGTTTACTTCTCGTTGATTCAGACCTTGAAGAAGTTCAGCGATGAGATCGCGCGTTTGGGATTTGTGCATTCGGTGTATCACGGTCAGCTCGCGGATAAAAACCGCAAGCGCGAGCAAGAGGAGTTCTTAAGTGGCCAAACCGATTTGATGCTTGCGACACCGGCGTTTGGCCTTGGGATCGACAAGCCGGATGTCAGGCTTCTTATGCACGTGGAACTTCCGGGGTCGATGGAGGCGTACTACCAGGAGATCGGACGCGCGGGACGAGACGGCGCTGCTTCAAACTGTGTTGTGCTCTACGACCGAGACGATGTTTCGATTCAATCGGACTTCGTGAAATGGTCGACACCGGACCCTGGGTTTATTCAGAGTGTGTTGAACCTGATCGCGAGAAACGAGATGCGCGCACGGCAAGAGGGCTTTGACTACTTAAGAAGCCAGATGAACTTCTACAACCGCCGCGACTTCCGAGTCGAAACCAGCGTGGCGCTTCTCGAGCGATGGGGCGCCCTAGAGGGCCGCGAGCCGCGCGAATGGAAGGCCGTTGGCGAAATTCCGGAAGAGTATCTCGATCAAGATCGCTACAAGCGAAGCCTTAAGCATCGCGAAGAAAAGCTCTATCGCCTCGTGCAATTCTTTGAGTCGCCTGTTGAAGCCGATAGTCCCTGTCGACTGGCGATGGTCGCAGCAAGTTTTGGCGAAGACGTCGCGGGCCGTCGCTGCGGCGTTTGCGATGTCTGCCATTCTAAAAAATGAGTTCACTTCCTCAAAACGAAGCCGCTAGTCGAGATCAAGCGGTTGATTGAGTGAGCGAATCTTCTCGCTGACTCGGTTCGCCGTGCTTTGCAATTGGGAAAGGAAGCCAACTAATCGAGAGCCAACGGGGTTGACGAGGCGGAAGCCTGTGCTTGCCTCTTCTGTTGGCGGAGCGTTCATGGCGCGAACCGCCTCGTTTAAGGTGGCGTTTGGCAAGAGGCAGCAGCTCACAAGGAAACGTTCGAACGGACCGGCTTTGATTTCTTGAGTTGGATCGTCGTCGATTTTTGAAAGGCCCATAGAGAAGCGCTGCCTGGCTTCGGGCGAATTTGCGAGTCCGCCCACGATGGTTTGAAGGGCCTGGAGTTCATAGACTTTCATGCTTTCGAGGATGGTCTCGGCATCCAGTGCGAGAGTGGAAGCGTCGGCCGCCGTGCGCACGGCTTTAACGTGAGTCGGATATTGCTCTGCCACCAGCTGAAGAAATTTTCGATTTTGCTCGAGGAGCATAGTCAGAACCGAGGTTTCGATAGCTGGGCGAGGCTCGCTGAGCGAACGGGAGAAGACGCTTTGAAAGCGGATCCAGTCGCGCAGAATGCTGGCAACCGTTTCTTGAAGAGCTTCCGGACTTTGCTGTGAGGCCTTGGCGAGTCGGATTGACCAGGAGATGCGTTGAATCTCCCAGGCTTTGTGCAGAGACATCGCCGCAACACCGGAGGGGATCGGAAGCGAAGCGCCTCCGATTGAATCGAAATTGAGAAGTGCGCGAAGGCGTAGCGTGATGTGAGCTGTTGCCGCTTCAAAAGAAAGAGCCTCTGGCGTCAGCTCTTTGCAGAACGCGAGAGATCGGCACTCAGCCGGAGGGTGGTGTGCAGGAGAAGAGGCGTTTGGCAGTTTGGGTACGCAACGGTCGCGCTCTGGGGTTTCTTGATCGCGACAACTTCTCACCTGCCAGAACTTCAGATTGGTGTGGGCGTCGAGGTGGGCTCGGCCGGTCGCCTCTGGGTCTTGACCGTTTGTCGCGAAAAGTCCGATGAGGACAGAATAAGGCGCACGGAAAGCCTCCGACTGATGAGGCGTTGTTGCCGCTTTCTCGAGGAGGTTTTGGGTGCGTTGGTCGAGAGCCTCGTCCTTGAGATTGGCAATAAGCAAAGCGCTTACCGGCAGAAGTAGAAAAAGGCTGAGGCTTAGAGATACAAGCTTGAGGGTGTGTTTCATGGACTCAATTTATCGTTTGGCTGGGGGCACAGGCAAATGGTGGTCTTGTGGTGAGGTTATCTCTGCTCCAATTGTGAAACGGGGCGATGGCCTTGCTGTTTAAGGCGTTCTTCTGCCAACATGGGGTGGTGGCAGGGCAAAAAGGTTTGGAAAAACTTAGTGGGCAGGCGGCGCCTCGGTCTCGGCGATTTCCGGATCCGCGAATGACGGAGGCCGATGGTCTTTTGGCGGTCGGTGGGAATCTTGACGTCAAGATGCTTTGCGAGGCTTACGAAACGGGAATCTTTCCGTGGCCGCAAGAGGGGCTACCGCTGTTGTGGTTTTCTCCGGTTCAGCGCGGGATCATCGATTTGGAAAAGAGCATCGAATGGCCGTCGCGGTTTTCTCGCGAATTTCGCAAGTGGATACGTCTGGGGCGATTGGAAATCGCGACGAACACGTGTTTTGCCGAGGTGATTCGTTCCTGCAAAGAGGCCAGCCGAAAAGGGCAAGATGGCACATGGATTCTTGATGAAATGGAAGCCGCATATATCGAGATGCATCGTTTGGGGTTTGCTCACTCGGTCGAAGTTTTTTTGGACGGTAAGCTTGCCGGCGGTCTGTACGGCGTTTTCATCAAGGGCGTGTTCAGCGGCGAGAGTATGTTTCATCGTGAAACCGATGCTGGCAAAGTGGCGTTGGCCTATTTGATCGAAGAGATGAAGAGCGCGGGTCTTGGATTTCTTGACGTCCAGATGGTGACGCCTGTGGTGGCGAACTTTGGCGGAGTTTTGATTTCACGTGAAGATTACTTGATGCGACTTGAACTTGCGCAAAAGCGATGGGAGCGTGGGGTATGTCGTTACGAGTGGGCGAGGGGACCCGTGTCACTCTCGCGTATCGCCTCCAAACTGAACGTGGAGATGTCCTAGAAGTCCGGACACCCGAAGTGCCGTTCGTCTTTGAATTCGGGACAGGCGCGACTCTGCCCGCTATTGAGAATGTGATTCGCGGAAAGACCGAAGGGTTTGAAGCTTCGCTTGGGATCGCTGCGAAAGAGGCCTACGGCGAATTTGACGATCAGCTGGTGGCGACGGTTCCGCTTTCGACATTTCCTGATCCAGATGCCGTCCAGGTCGGGATGAAATTCACGACTCGTGGCCCAAATGGCGAAGAGATTGCCGTGCGAGTGGTGGAAGTTCTGGAAAACGAAGCCACGGTGGATGGCAACCATCCCTTGGCGGGCGTTGATATCGAAATCGATCTCAAAGTTCTCAAAGTCGAACCGGCCGCAACGGCGCCCGATGATGGCGACTCAGGCCTGGATGAGGACGAAGGCACACCGACCGGCCGCATTCTTCACTGATTGAACATCCGTTTGAACATCTGTCGGTTTTATCTAAAGAAGCTGAACGATTTTCGCTAGCAAAAGCGGAAGTACTGTCATCGCCGTAAACGAGAGCAGGGCCATCCACCAGAGCGGCTGATTGGCTGTCGATTGCAAAAGCGCCATGAGGCGTGTCGGCGTCAGGCGGTAGCCGGCATGACGGAAGCCACGACTGGCGGCGAAGTCGAAGTTGTGGGGATGCGAATAATCGCGGGAGCGTGTTGTGACGGCGCGATCGAGAGCTTCGGAGAGTGACTTTGGCAAGTTTCGAAAAGCCAGGCCAAGTTCCCATAGGTCATCGCTCTTGGGCGAGGGATCTAGGCGCACGACCGTTGCAAAAAAAGCGAAGCGACCACGGTCAGGAATTGCGAGTTCGACTTTGATCATTTCCCCTTCATCTAGAAATCGAAGTCTCGCGGTGGAGGTTTGGATTTCGATCAAGGCACCTGAGGCCGAGAGGTTTTGCATGTGCCCTTGTAGGATTGGCCCGTCGTCAATTCGGCCTTCCGCCAGGCGGACGCGGCCGTCGTCGGAGGCGACGAGTTCATAGCGTGGTACGCGAGGCGCTAGTTCGAGCGTCGCTGCGTGAGGCGAGTTTGATTCGGCTTGGCGGGTGCGTGAGGCTTGCGACATGACCCTTTCTAGTCGGTGTTTCTGGGCGCGAGTTTGAGGTCTCGTCTCGGTTTGAAACGAAAAACTCATGGTTTGGTAGGGCGGGTGTTGGAAGAGGCGGCTATGTCCGCGAAAGGACGCGGCCGATGCGTGAGGCACCTACCGCCTTGAGTTCGCTCTGAGCGAAGTCGCAGCCGTGCCAGGAGTCCGGCAAGAAAAGTAAGAGCTCGTAGTCGTCGCCGCCATGAAGGGCGTGTTGAAGCGAAGCTCCTTCAGCTAGCGGAACCGACGCCTCGTCGAGTTCAAAGCTTAAGTGCGAAGCTTGGCAGACGCGGGTGAGATCGTTAACAAGCCCATCGCTGATGTCGATGGCTCCGGAAACCGGGGCCGAGGCGAGTCGTGAGGCGACGTCAAATCGTGGTTCTGGTCGCCAGTGTCGCTTGAGGTTTTCGAGAGGCGTTTCGGCGCGTTTACCGGCTTGCAGGTTTTCTAGTGCCATGGCGGCTCCGCCGAGCGGGCCGGTCACGTAGATCTGGTCGCCAGGCCGAACTTCGTCGCGTCGCCAAAGCGAGCTTGCTGGGCGAACTTCGCCGATTGCCGCAAAGTCCGCTACGAACGCGCCTCGCGTGCGCGAAAGATCGCCGCCGATGACCGTGCAATCGTGCCGCGACGCTAGCTCGGTAATGCCGGCAAAGAGAGCCTCGAGATTGTTTTCGATTTCGGTTTCGCTCCAATTTTTTGGAAGCGCCAAAGAGACCGTGCAGGCGAGCGGCAAGGAGGCCATGGCCGCCAGATCACTGAGAACACGGGCGAGGCCTTTATGCCCGACATCTTTCCAGCCAGATTGTTGATCAAAGAACAGCGTATCGAAATGTGTGCCTTCGATCATGAGGTCCGAGCAAATTGTGACAGGACGTCCCGATGTGTAAATGGCTCCTGCGTCGTCGCCGATGCCGATCATCGAAGTTGGACGCAGCGTGGGCTGGCACCATGCTTTAAGTCTTTTCACCAGAGATTTTTCGAATTGAATATCCACGACGGAGTTCAGTTCATCGGTCTCTTGGGTGGACGTCAACTGTTAGATGGGTTAGATCGAAGACGATAGCGCTTGAATCGTGAGGGCAAAAAAATGTTGAAAATGCGCGAAGGTGAACTGGTGGTTGCAGGAGACCCTTTGGAAACGCTTCTTGCCTGGTTGGACGAGGCGAAAGTGGCAGGTCTTCCCGAACCGACGGCCATGACGCTTGCGACGGCGACTCGGGATGGGTTTCCCAGTGCGAGAATTGTTTTGTTCAAAGGGCTTTCGGGCTCGTCCATGGAAAGACGTGGGCTTGAATTTTACACGAATTATGAGAGTCGAAAGTCCAAACAGCTAGAGGACAACCCTCAGGCGGCATTGGTTTTTCATTGGACGACGATGCGTCGGCAGGTTCGTATTGAAGGCCGGGTTGAAAAAGTGACTCCGGAAGAGTCCAATCAGTATTTTCAAAGTCGTGCCCGCGAAAGCCAGATCGGCGCGTGGTCATCGCCACAATCAAAACCAATTGGGTCGCGCGAGGAACTTGAGTCCTTGGTGCGTGCGAATCAGGCGAAGTTTGCTAGCGGCTTGATACCTTGTCCGCAGTTTTGGGGCGGGTGGCGTCTTGTTCCCGAGCGGATCGAGTTTTGGGAAGAACGTCCGCATCGCTTGCATGAGCGCAAAGAGTGTCGATTCGCCAATGGCGCTTGGCATGTGCAGCGCTTGGCGCCTTAAGGCACAGCCGAAGTTCGATCAGCCTGGTGGCCAGCTCATTGGGCGACCGCCCAAGATGTGAAAGTGCAAGTGGTAGACGGTTTGGCCGCCGTGATCGTTGGTGTTGGCGACAACGCGGTATCCATTTTCCGCAAGCCCGAGGTCCTTGGCGATTTTGCCCGCGGCGACCATGAGATGGCCCATCAGCGAAGCGTCTTCAGGTTGAACTTCGGCCATCGAACGAATCGGTTTTTTGGGAATAAGGAGCACGTGCACGGGAGCTTGCGGCTGGATGTCGTGAAACGCCAGGCAGTGCTCGTCTTCGTGAACGATTTTGGCCGGGATTTCTTTGGCGATGATCTTGCTGAAAATAGTCGCTTGCGAATTGCTCATGAGAAAAATCTAACGAGCGAAGTTACCAGTTGTCGAGATTGGAGACCGATGCCATGCGGCGCAGGCTCTTTTGCAGAGACTGGAGGCGAGGATCTGGTTTGGAGCGCATGGCTTTTGTCATCAACGAGAGTGATTCGAGGCGAGCGACCTGGTGTGAGGCTTGAACTTTGAGCTCTTCGAGATGGCGAGAAGGTTGGGCGGCGGCCCAGTCCATCCACACATCGACTCGGTGAATTTCAATATCCAAAGCGGTTTGCGTGAGGCGCTCGACGTCGATGTTGAGTGCGCGAGCAAAGGCTCGAGTTTTTAAGTCGGCGTTCTCGTTTTCCTTTTGTTTGGAGTCGCCGAGATCTTTGATGTGACGAAGCTCGGTTTCCAGCCATGGTAGTTCTTGGTTCCAAAACAATGAGAGCTCGTCATCGCTTGCATTGTGAATGGCGTGAATGGCGACATGTGAGCGTCGGTCGGCTTCAAGCAGGGCGGCTCGCAAGCGGTGCACCCGTTCGCTCAAGGTAAGCAGTCGCGTGAGCTCTCGAAGATCTTGAAGGAGCTCGGCATCGGGAAGTTTTTCAGGCGGAAGGTTTCCCGTTTGGGCAAACCAGAGTTGGCGTTCGGCTTCCGAGATGAGCGCCAGGAGTCGATTTTTTGTGTGTCTCATGTCGTTGGCCAGTTGGAGGTCAACCTTTGAGGCCTCCACCCAAGGAGCATCCGGTTTTCCGGATTCGAATTGGTGAGAGGAAC
The DNA here is from genome assembly GCA_963170185.1 of Bdellovibrionota bacterium. Taxonomy (GTDB): domain Bacteria; phylum Bdellovibrionota; class Bdellovibrionia; order Bdellovibrionales; family JAMPXM01. The sequence continues at coordinate 20,692 of CAUJGS010000018.1, read as the reverse complement.
TTAGAATCGCCTCGTGAATTTTGAGAGCGAGATCTTTGCGTTCGGAATTTACTTCTTGGATCCATGAGCTGCGTTGGAAGTCTTTGGGGCTCGTCAGCAAATGCCAAACGACTCCCATGACTCCCAGCAGGACCAGGAGGATCGCGCGAGACAGCGGGTGGTTAACCGGATGGTTGGCCCATGTTTGCGAGAGCTGACGAAACATTCGATAATTTTCGCAGCTTTTGGGCTAGGGCGGGGCGAGAAACGCGAATCTTCACTCGATTTGTCTCATGGCGAGACGGTCATCGATTCACCTGAGACGATTTTGGGAAGATTGATGAAGGTGACGATGCGTTCGCCCACTTTTCCGACGCCGATAAAATAGGCGCGGTCCGAGCCTTGAGAAATATTCGGACGTCGTTCGAGAGTCGAAATATCCATGACGATGACGGAGAGAACTTTGTCGACGATCGCCGCAAGCGGTCCTGATGCAGTCTCAAATACGAGCTGGCAAAGCGACGGTGATTTGTCGTTGATGCCGAGTCGTTCGCGAAGGTCGATGACGCCGATGATTTCTCCGCGGATATTGATCACGCCTTTAAAATACGGAGCCATGTTTGGAATTGGCTTCGGCGTTTGCGTTTCGATCACTTCACGGACTTCAAGGAGCGAGGCCGCGAAAAGTTCGGCCCCCATTTGGAAAACGATGTACTTGTCTGATGAGTCGTCAGGGTTGTTGGGGTTTGCCATTGGTTAAACTCCTTAGTTCGACGTGAAGTATCTTCGCGCCATCTCGGAAAGATTGAGAATGATGCAAGGCTCACCATCCGAGAGAATTGTGGTTCCGCTATAGAATGTCACAGGACTTAGGTGGCCAAGCAAGGGCCGAACGAAAACTTGCTGCTGTCCCACCACGGCATCAAACGAAAGGCCCAGAAGATCGTCGTGATGGCGCACTATGAGACAAGGTCTTGGTTTTTCGATCAGCGGCGCATCGTTGACTCGAAACTCTCGTGGTGTTTGCGGTTGTGGAGTAACCGGCGCTTTCAGAAATGAGTCCACTTCCGCAAGCGGGATGATTCGTCCACGCAAATCAAAAACTTGCTCATGATCGCCGTCGACGGAATTCGGCGGAAAGTCACGAAGGTCGATGACCTCGACAATGTCTCGATTCGGAACCGCGTACAGGCCTCCGACGGAGCGAACGACGATCGCGTCGATGATCGAGAGATTGGTGGGAAGTGAGATATGCATGCGGGTGCCTTTGCCCACAACGCTTTGAATTTCAATTTGGCCAGCAAGGCGCTGGACTTCGGCGGCGACGACGTCCATGCCGACGCCTCGTCCGCTGAGTTCGGTCACTTTTTCCGCAGTCGAAAGACCGGGGAGGAATATCAGCTGAAGCTTTCCGTTGTTGGTAAGTTCTTGGCCGGAGTCGACGAGTCCCTTTTCAACGGCTTTGCGATAAACGCGATCGCCGTCGATGCCTTTGCCGTCATCTTCGAAAATGATACTGACGCCGGTACTCGTGTTTTCCGCGGTGAGTTTGATAAGCCCAGTGGCATTTTTCCCGCTAGAGCGTCTGACTTCGATTTCCTCGATGCCGTGATCGATGGCGTTTCTCGCGATGTGGATCAGTGGCTCGACCATGCTTTCGACGATCAGCTTGTCGAGTGTGACCTCTTGGCCGTGGCGTTCGACACTCACTTGTTTGCCTAGCTTCATCGCGGTGTCGCGAACCATGCGTTCGATTTTCTGAAAGAGTCCTTCGACCGGAATCATGCGAACGGCCAACGTCGCATCCTGAAGATCCTGCACGAGTTTGGAATTGAGATCGATGATCGTGCGACTGGTGCGAGACTCGAGCGTGTTTTCGACGGCGGCCCGAGCGAGGATCGACTGATTGAGTGAGATTTCGCCCACGAGTTGGATAAGGCGGTCGATTTTACTGGCACTCACGCGCAAGGTGTCATCGGCCTTGGCGGGTTCGCGTCGCGCGTTGTCTCCGGATGGAGCAAAGTGTGGGTCTCGCTGGGCTTTTTCTTTGTTGTGCTCATGCACCGGACGTTCTTCCGAGCTTGAGGTGAGGAGATCCGCAGGTAGGTCGCCGACCAGGACTTTTAGGGCCGTTTCGATCGACTCCGATGAGATGTCTTTTTCTGTGATAGGGTCGTCTTTGAGTTTGAGAATCCATCTGCGGATCTCGCGCTCGACTTCTAACAAAGTCGTAACAACTTCGTTGAACGAAACCTCCGTCGAGCCATAGCTGTCTTTGATGCGAAGAAGGTAGTCTTCGATGACATGCATGCGGTTGTGAAGGTTGTCGAAGCCCGCGAGTCCGGCACTACCTTTAAGGTTGTGAGCGCATCTCATCAAGACGACAAACGCATCGGCGTTGTCCGTCGGCTTCAAATCGAAACAAAATTTTTCCCATTGGCCGAGAACATCAAAAGCGTCTTCAATAAAGACGCCTAGTGTTTCAGCATCGATCATATTGTTTGCCACGTTGGTAGTTTATCAAAATGGGTCGAGGGCGCTAGGTCTTGAGAGAGGATGTATGGGAAGCTCGACCAAGAGCGAGCCTAAGTGCGACGTTTACACTGGGTTTTTTTTCCAGTTAGAATAGTTAGAAATCAGTATTTCGACCATGTAGCTCAGCCAAGGAACACCATGTCTATCCAATCGAAGTCCGTTCTTATTGTTGATGACATGCGTATGACACGCATGAAACTTCGCAAGATTTGCACCGACCTTGGCATCAAAAATATAAGCGAAGCTGTGGATGGCGCTCAGGCACTTGAGATTCTCGAGCAGGCGAAGCCGGATCTGATCTTGTCGGACTGGAACATGCCGAATATTTCCGGTATCGAGCTTATCCAAAAGATTCGTGAGAACCCGTCGTATTCGACTATTCCAGTGATCTTCATCACGGCAGAAGCCGAGAAAAACTCGATCATTAAGTCTCTCGAGTTTGGCGTTGCGGATTATATCCTTAAGCCATTCAACGACGAAAACGTGAAGTCGAAGATCTGTTCCGCACTTAACGTAGAAACTCCACAGTGACGGGGAATATGGACACTGATTTGAACGTCATAGGCAGTAAGACGGTTCAGGGTGTGCACTACATCAAGTTCCCCACAGAGGTGACGGATGGTGCGATCCCAAAGCTGATAGAAGATTTTCGCGAATGGGCAAAGATGGAAGTCCAGGTGCATATCTTAGACTTCGGCCGTCTGGAAAAGGCGTCGGAAGATTTGTTTCGTGCCATTCAGGGTTTCGAAGTCTTGTTGAAGCTAAGAAACATGAAGATGCTTTCGATCAATGTTCCGGATGCCGTGAACAATGCGATCGAACAGCTTCGACTGGAGTCGACATTCAATCGCCTGCAGGAAGAAGAAAAGGCGAATCCCAAAAAGAAGTGGATGACTCAAGGGACCATGAAAAAGATGTTGTTCAAACATCTCGTTCAGGCGGCGCATAAGTCGGTTGAGGTCACGCTGCATTCCACCGTTTCATGTGACGAAAACTACCTGACGAAAGTCGAGCAGATTCCTTACGACAAGGTCGATTTGATCTGCGTGATTTCGGCGAACAACGAGTTTCTTAAGGCGGATTTTCGTCTTTTGTCCTCGTTTAAGGTCCTGGATCGCTTTGCGCAGACGATGCTCGGCAAGGACGTCGACGTGGATGATGAGATGCGCGAGAGTATGGCATCCGAGCTTCTCAACATGATTTATACCCAAGCCAAATCGGCCCTTAACGACGAAGAAGAGTTTCGTCTGCCGGGAGCGATTCCCAAAGTCATTCGTAAGCCAGGCTTTGGTCAGATCAAGCGATCGACGTCGAGCAATATCACGTTGATGCCGATGGTGACTCCCCTCGGGACCTTCGTCATAGAAGTCGACTTCGGGGTCTAAGCCGTTAAGTCAGTCTCAGAATCAGCCGAAATGTTTCTAGGAAACTCTAATATTTTCTTAGAGCTATCATCTGATTCCGGGAGTCTAACGTGAGACGAATCTTTGCGAAATTGAGTGTCGATAAGCAGCTGTATTCCATGCTGGGTATCGGCTTTTTCGGATTCCTGATCTACTTCGCCGTCATTCTCATGATATCGAGACAGAACGAAAAAACGATGCTCAACATCGTGGAGAATCAGATACCTGTCATTGCGAGTATCGAAAAGTTAACGTTGGCCATTGCTCGAGTGCAGGAAGTTGGGGCGCATAACGGGATCTCCGCAGGTATGGAAGGAATCTCCGATCTTGAAAGTGCCAACAAAAATGTGCAGGCGGCATTCGCAGGGGTCGAAGCCTCTCCGACTTTAACTGAGGCGGAGAGTGTGCAAATCGCCGAAGCGAAGAAACGTTACAGCGCGGCCTATGGCGTGATGTTTGAGTCGCTAAGCAGCGTGGTCGCCGGTCTTGAGAGTGCGACGTCCGTGCAAACCAAGTTGCAGAAGAACCTGACGGAACTTGCGAAAGTGTCAGACGAGTCGGCCGCATTAAAAGTCAAAAAGCACGAGCAATTGGGTAATTCGGTTCTAGTCGTCAATAAAGGCGGCGAGAGTCTTGTGATGGCCGGTTTTGTTATGATCTTGTTGGGCATTCCGTTTGTCGGCATGTTTTTCGCGATGATGCGTCGGGTGATTTATCGCCTGAAAGAGGTTTCCACGAAACTCAACCTTGCGATGACCCAGGTTTTGGACATTTCGTCGGCGGCATCGGACTCTTCGTCGCGGTTGGCATCGGCATCGACCGAACAGGCGGCCGCCGTCACCGAGACGGTTAGCAGCATGGATGAAATCAAGAGCATGCTTGGTCACACGGTCGAGAACTCGTCAGCCGCTCTGCGATCGTCGGAAGAGAGTTATAACGAAGCTTCCAGTGGGCAAAAGGTTATCGATGAGCTCCGTGTCGCGATGTTGGATATCGATCGCGCGTATGGGGAGCTGGAAGAAGTGAATCGGGTCGTTTCGATGATCCGTAATAAAACAAACGTCATTAACGATATCGTGTTTAAGACACAGCTCCTTTCGTTCAACGCTTCGATCGAAGCGGCGCGGGCGGGGCAGCACGGTCGAGGGTTCTCGGTTGTCGCTGCGGAGGTCGGGAAGCTTGCGGAAGTCAGTGGCGTGGCGGCTCACGAGATCGGGAAGCTCCTTGATCAGAGTACTCGCAAGGTGGCCCAAATCGTGGAATCGACCAAGTACAAGGTCGATTCGGCCAACCAGATGTCGTTGAAGTGTGCGAGCGTGTTTGAAAGCATCACGCATCGTACTGGCGAAGCGCGTACGATGGTGGATTCGATCACGAGTGCGGCGGCCGAACAGGAAGCCGGAATTCAGCAGGTTAGCCGGGCGATGTCGGAAATGAAGGACTCGTCGAACCAGACGGATATGATGGCTCACAACATCCAAAAGCTTTCGGACTCGCTTCAGGACCAGTCGAGAAGTCTCGCCACGACTATTCAGAGCCTAGACGTATTGTTAAATGGTGAGGTCGGCTTCAAGGAAATTAAGACGGCTATCCAGGGTAATTCCGGATCAGTAAAGCATATTAAGAGAGAATCGCGTCGGAACTCCGCATGAGAGATTGCCGAAAGGCGCTCTCATCTTTAATCTTCGGGGAGACGACAGTTATTGCGTCCAGGAGCAGAGGGTTGAGACCTACAACATTGGTTTATTATAAACGGTTCTTTCTTAGCGCACTGTCCGGAGCGGTCGTTGTCGGCCAAGTCGTTCTAACTCCAGCGACGCTTCTGGCGGATGAGTCCAAGGCTCGAGAAAAGGAACTCATTAAGTTTTCCATGCAAGGGGATATCGGCCAGGTTCGAACTTTGGCTGATGCCGGCGTGAATCTGAATGCGGCGACAGAGAAGGGGTTGACCTCTTTAATGTTGGCTTCGCTGCAAGGGCACGTCGAGGTAGTGAAGCTTCTGCTGGCATCCAAGAAAGTGGATGTGAATGCCAAAGACATCACTGGCACGACATCGTTGATGGCGGCTGCCAAACGAGGACATATCGAAATCGTCCGATTGCTTCTTGAGGCGGATGCCAAGCTCGACAATCAGTCCGAGCAAGGTATGACAGCGCTTGCTATGGCTGCGATGGATGGTCATATGGACGTTGTGAACTTGCTTGTGAGCCGCGGTGCAAACCTGAACTTGAAAGCGGCAAATGGCCTGACGGCCATGGGAATGGCGAGCCTTAAGGGGCATGCCACGGTCATCGACTTGTTGAAATCCAAAGGCGCTCAATAATTCTAAATATAAAAAAAGCGCGGGTTTTATCCCGCGCTTTTTTTTCCAAGATCGTTTCGAGAGCAGTCTTAGAACTCAGCTCCGAGGCTCGCGAGGAACCAGCGGCCTGGCTGACGGAACGGAATCTGTGTGGCGCTTTGTCCACCCTGGAAGTGCTGCGTGTCGAGCACGTTGTAGACTCGTCCATCGAGGAAGACACCGCTGCCTAGGATGTTTTCCATTCTCCCGCCAAGGTGAATCAAGGTCGCGGCTTCAACTGTTTCGGCGTTCGGGGCTGCCGGTGTGCCTTTGTTAAACACCTGTTCGCCGATATGAACCACCGACAGGTTGGCCGTCAGAGTTTTCGAGAAGAGGTAGTTGAAGACGAATGTCGACGTGAGTTGTGGAACGTGTGCAAACTTGCCGTCGAAGCGTTGGTAGTCAGCTGTCGCGATCGCATTTGCATATTGGAGCGTCCATACCAGTTGATAGTGGTTGTCGTTCCATTGGAACTCGTTTTCCAAACCGGCGGACTCGATTTTTCCTGAGTTGATATACTTCGGATCTGCCGGAGTCCCCGCGGCGGTCGCCTTGTTTACAACTAGGTTGGTTCCGATTTGGTAGTAGAGCGTCGTGGCGTTTCGGATGCGCTTGTCGGACGACTTCCACACTGTTTGAAGCTGGAAGGCTTCGAGAATTTCTGGCTGAAGATTTTCTGAACCGCCAAACGCGGGAAGGCCTTGGTTGTAGCGATACCAGTAAGGCCCGTCGACGAAAGATTGCGAGTAAGAGGCCTTGTACTCCCAGGTGTCGTTGGGCAAGTGGATCAGAGCAAGGCGAGGGCTGAACTTTTCCTGTTTGTCTCCTTTGAGGCGAGTTTTGTAGTCGTAGCGACCACCGCCGTTGAGGATCCACTGAGAATTGAACTTGTGTTTGTCCTGAATGAAGAGCGAGTAGATGCCTTCGCCACCGAGTCGCAGGAGACGATTGGCCGTCGTGTCGGCAGGTGCGCCGATTTCACCAGCGGTGATCGCGATCATCGCGCTTTCCGTGAGATCAAAAACATCGGCCTGTGCGCCAAACAAAACGTGCCCAGTTCCCCACGCACTCTGATAGTCGCGACCTGCTTGAGCGACGAACCCGATGTTCTGATCCTGCCAAGAGATGATAGTTCCGTTGTTGCCAGCGCCTGCGAGAATGCCAGCCACTTCCGTGCGATCGAAGTATGGGTTGAAGCTGTAGCTCCAGCCGCTCGCGCCGTTGCCGTCTTCGAACTTCACCCCGAGATGCTGTTGAGCAAGTCCGAGTCCGGGGCCGGCTCCGAGAAAGGTACGGAAGCGGTTGTAGTCGTAAGTCGCGCCGGCTCCGCCATAAGGTTCGATATCGTAACCTTGGCGAGAGGCGCCGAAGAAGGTCCATTTGTCTTTTCTGTAGGTGAAACCGAAGTCGTGCGAGCTACGGTTGTTGGCGCCATCGATGCGGATTTCGCCGGTTTTCCCAGGGTTGTAAGGTTCCGAGCCGTTGAGAGTGTGGATTTGGCCAGTGGCATTGTAGTATTGGCCCCAAGCAAGGACGTCCCAGTCTTGTCCCCCGGAACCGGTCATCATGCGTAGACGATTTTGTCCATTGTTGCCGGCGCCGTACTCGATGGAGTTCGCGTTAAAGTCTTTACCTTTTTTGGTGATGAGATTCACGACGCCGGAGAGTGCGACGTTTCCATAGAGAGAGGAACCGGGGCCGCGAAGAATTTCGATGCGATCGATGTTGTGAAGAGCGATGCCAAATCCCGGTACCGCTGTGAGGTAGGACCGAGAGTTCAAGCGGTGACCGTTGACCATCACCAGAACTTTTTGTTGCGACGTCGCGTAGATCCCGCGAGTTGAGAATACGACCTCGTTGCGGTCTTCGCTCTCCGTGTAGCCGGGAACAAAAAGAATAAGCGCGTCCTTTAAAGTGCGCACGCCGCTTTGTTTGATCATGTCGGCCGTGATGACGGTCATCGGCACCGGCGCTTCGGAAAGCGGCTCGGCCTGCTTCGACGCGGACTCGATTTGAATATCGAGAAGATCCGTCAGATTGACTTGGTCGAGATTGATTCCTTCGGTTGAGGCCTGAGCCAAGGTCTGGCTCGCCGCAAAAAGCGTGATGGGAAATGCGATCAAATACGCGATGAAAATCTTTGAAAGACGCACGTCAAAACTCCTCAAGTTGGTCGGGGCTCCCCAAGTTGGTCGGGCTCAAGCATAGAGTGTTTCCTCTAGGGCGCGGACTCAAACGAAATTTTTCAGGTTTTCATAACCGCGTCGAAGCCCGAGGGAGTGGGGCTAAAGACCAGGTTGAGAGGGTCGAGTTTCAGCGTCGGTGTCTCACAAAACCTCTAACAGATTCCGATTAGGAAATGAGTGTGTACGCCATGAAAGGTCCGATCATGCAGGCAAAGGGTTCTATTCGAGCGCAAATTGTTAAAACATTGTTGCTGCTCGGTGTTTCGATGTTTGTTCTCATCGGCATCGGGTTTTACGTGATCTTTGATGCGAAGGATCCATTGGGTACGAGCATTCAAGAATACAACGTCAATCGCGAAGCGCTATATGAAACACGTGTGCTTCTCGAGCGGATCGATGCGAACTATCGTCTCTTGTACATCGACAAAACGGACAAGGCGAAAACGTACTTGGAAGAGATCGTAGAACTCTCGGGGCGGGTTTCTAAGAACCTTGAGACCATGTACAACCAGCAGCGAAAGCTCAATCGGGCGGGAGTCGCCGCTGAGATCGGCCTATTCCGTGACAAGCTTCAAGAGTCAGAGACGCGCGCACGCGCGCACGCCGAGATGCACGTCGCCGGCAAAGTGAAACACGCAGGTGAAGCGATCTCAAGCTTCACGGCCGAGTTCCAAGAGCACAGCAAGGGCTACGGCGAAATTCGTAGCCGTGTTTTGGCGCAGTCCGAGCGTGAGCTTCTGCATCGTTTGCAGGGGCTTGCGCTTTTGTTTGTTCCGATCATCATCGCGCTTCTGGTGATTCCGATTTCTGTCTTTTGGGCTGCGGCGAGACGCATCAATCGCGATCTCATCGGGTATATCCACAGTCTCTATTCGCTTTCCGAGCAAAACGAGAAGAGTTCGGAGCGCTTGAGAACGGCGTCTGAACTGATGTCGACGGCATCAAGTCAACAATCCGCCGCGATCCAACAGACGTCGTCGTCGATCACCCAGATTCGATCGATGCTCGCGGAAACAGAAAAGCGCGTTCGTGAAGTGCAGGTGCTGACATCGGAAATGGATGTCGAGGCAAGCAGCGGTCGTGAGATCATGCAAAAGCTTGAGCGTTCGATGCAAACGATTGAAGAAACCAATCGCCAGATCGAGAGCTTCGAGGAGATCTTGGGTCAGATCCAAGGCAAAACTCAAGTTATCAACGATATCGTCTTTAAAACCCAGCTTCTTTCCTTCAATGCGTCGATCGAGGCAGCTCGCGCCGGGCAGTACGGCCGCGGTTTCTCGGTCGTTGCGGAAGAGGTCGGAAAGCTTGCGATGATGAGCGGTGATGCCGCTCGTGAAATCGACCAACTGCTTGGGCAGAGCGCCGAGCGTGTTTCGCGGATCGTCGGTTCGGTGAACGAAAAAGTTCGGGATGGAAAAGACGTCAGTCAAGATGCGCTTTCCAAGTTCAGTGACCTTGCGACGAAGCTTGGAGTGATTTCTTCGAAAGTGGATCAAGTCGCTCACGCGACCACGGAACAGGCCGGCGGCATTGAGCAGACGGCGCGTGCGATGGAGCAGGTGAATCTCGGGGCCATCGAAAACAAACGTGGTTCGGATGAGGTTCACCAAATCGCGGACTTGGTTTTTGAGTTGAGCGCGAAGATCCGTGAAGTGACCACGGGAATCCGGCGATTCGTTCGAGAAGATCGACGTGATGGGGCTATTGGTCGAAGCGGATCGGGAACCGCCGCCGCTGGCAGCGAGATTTTAAACAAAGTCGTAACTATCGAACGCAAAACCACGAAGCTTTCCGACAAACGAAAGTTCCAGAAGGTGGAGGCCGGAGAGGCCGAGAAAGTGATCTCTGTTGGGGGGCAGCGTCCAACGCGTGCGATTTCTGCGGATGATCCGTCTTTCAAAAAGGCCGGTAACTAGATGCTCAGCGAACCAGAAAAACTCGCAGTCTTAAAACTTGCCGAAGAGCTGACGGGCGCTTCGCAAACGGGCGACAATCGCTCTGGCTCGATTCTTTCGAATGTCGAGCGTCGCATGCGGGACTGTGAATGCGACACATGGGATGAGTACTACGAGCGAGTGAAGTCGGATCCCGAGGAGAAAAAGAATCTGATCTCGGCGCTGACGATTCACACGACGGCGTGGTTTCGCGAGGGGCCGCACTTTGTCATGTTTCAGGAGTTGCTGCTGCAGGCGCTTGGACGGATGGAGTCGGGGCGTCGTGAGCCGTTTCAGGTTTGGTGCGCGGCATGTTCGACCGGTGAAGAGGTGTATTCGTTTGCGCTTGTGATGGAGGAGTTTCGCAAAATCCATCCCGTATTTGACTATCGGATATATGGTTCGGATGTGGATCCGATTTCGATCGAAGTCGCGGAGACCGCGATCTACAATCAGCGCACGATCAATTTCAATCTCGACCGCTACAAGCATCACTTGCTTTATGGCTCGGGTAAGACAGAGGACCTATTCACTCTCTCCAAGGATGTGCGCTCGCGATGTCAGTTCCGCGTGCACGATCTGCGAAGCCAGCTTCGTCATCCCGGCGGACCGTTTGATGTCGTCATCTGTCGAAACGTTCTGATCTATTTTTCTGCCGACGGCGTGAAGCGAGTGGTCGAAAACATTCTGCAAAACTTGAAGCCGGACGGGCATCTGATGCTCGGGCACAGTGAGTCGGTAATCGGCCCCGACTTTGGAGTAACTTCGCGAGGGCACTCGGTTTACATGAAAGCGAGACCGGCGTCGTCGGCGGTGCTTCCGCTGAATCATTTTGAAAGCTCGGAAAATCAGCCACCCAAAACAGGTATGTTTCGTATCTCAACGCTTGCCGCGAGCCCGCCTCAGGGCGCCGCGCGGCCTGCGACAAGCAAGCCGCGAATTCTTGCGGTCGACGACACGCGGGCATCGCGGCAATTGCTGAGCAAAGTATTTCAGGACCTCGGGTTTGAATGCGATGCCGTGGAAACCACGGACGAAGCGACTCAGGCACTGAAGACCGGCAAGTATGACTTGATCACGTTGGATCTTCAGATGCCGGGAATGGAAGGCGGTGCATGGCTTCATGGTGAACGCACCAAGGGCCTCAAGCTGCCTGTGGTGATCGTAAGTGATGTTCGTCGTGAAGACGCGCAGAGCCTCGTCAGCCTTTTGGGTAGATCCGCGCAAGAGTACATCGAAAAGTCGGATCTCTTGCATCGAGCTAACGAGATTCGCGACACTTTTCAGGAGCTTTTGCGTGTCAGCCAAGGCGAAAGCGGTGGGCGCTCCGTCGAAAATCTGCGTGAAAAACCGTCGTTCCGACCGGACCTTGTCGTGATCGGCGCCAGCACAGGGGGGCCGCAAACCTTGGCGCGCCTCTTGTCTCGGATGCCGCCGGATTGTCCGCCGATTCTTGTCACTCAGCATATTTCGGCGAAGTTCGCGACAGCCTTTGCCGAGCGGCTAGAGACGGTTTCGAGTCTGCAGATGGGCAAGATTCAAGAGGGCGAAGCTTTGAAGCCAGGGCATTTGTACACGGCGCTGGATGACTATCACATCGGCATTCAGGAGCCCGTGCGCGGCAAATTTGTGCTCAAGGTTTCCGACGAGGCGGCGATCAATCGTCACCGCCCGAGCGTGGATTATCTTTTCAAATCGGTTGCTCAGACTCATGCCAGTGTCATGGCGATTTTGCTGACGGGCATGGGCCGTGACGGCGCTGTTGGCCTGAAGTCGCTACATTCGCGAGGAGACTTTTGTATCGCGCAAAGCCAGCAAGACTGCATAGTCTTTGGCATGCCGCGCGAGGCGATCAACCTTGGAGCGGCTCACTTCGTTGGAAGCTCGGACGAGATTCGCGCGCTGATGCTGGAAGCCTTTCAGCTTCGTTTGAAGGCGCAAGCAAGTTAACAGTTTTTCGGAAGACATTTGCGGCCAAGCTTTTTGGCCGCCTCTTTGGTTGAACCGAGGTTTTCCAGATGTTTGAAGCCCTCGGCTTTCATCAGGCTTTCTGCCATCGACGACCGATTTCCACTGCGACAGTAGAGTTTGTAGGTTTTTGTTTTATCGAGTTCATTCACGCGCGCGATGAAGCGTGAATCGGTGACATCGATATTCACCGCTCCCTCGACAGCTTGATCACGAAACTCTTGTGGTGTGCGGACGTCGAGAATCACGACGTCCGCCGCTTTTGACTCCGAAGTTTTCGCCCCCGAAGTTTTCGCCACAGAAATGCCGGGAATCAGTACAGCCATAAGAAACAGCGCAAGAATGGCAAATCGTGGCATAAAGTCTCCTAATCCTTATTTGCGAACTGGAATTTTGAGGTAGCTTACCCCATTTTTCTCAGCCTTTGGCAAGCAACCGGCGGCAATGTTGACCTGAACGCTTGGAAGCAAAAGCCGCGGCGCCGCCAATGTCTTGTCGCGGTTCGTGCGAAAGTGGACGAACTCCGAGCGCGACGTCTCGGCATTGACCTGAATGTTGTTTCGTTTCTCTTCACCGATTGTCGATTCAAAGGCTAGGGTGCGACCGTTTGGGAGATAGTCGTGTCCGACAAAAACTCTGGTTGCATCGGGCAGTTTATAGAGCTTTTGAATCGAGGTGTAGAGATCGTCTGCGCTGCCGGCCGGGAAGTCACAGCGCCCAGTTCCATAGTCCGGCATAAAAAGCGCGTCCCCCGTGAAAACCGTATCGCCAATGACATAGCTCGCGCAGGCGGGCGTGTGGCCTGGTGTGTAGAGAGTCTCGATGGTGAGAGAGCCCGCTTGAAGCGCTTGGCCTTCCGTCAGCAAGAGATCGAACTGGCTGCCGTCGGTCTTAAATTCGGGATCGAGATGGAAAACGCCTTTAAAAACATTTTGAACGTCGGTGATCTTCGCGCCGATGCCGACTTTCGCATTTGGCAGTTTCTGCTTAAGAACCTGTGAGCCCGACACATGGTCCGCATGGGCATGGGTCTCAAGAATGTAACGCACATTGAGATCATGCAACTCCACGAAGCCAAGTACCGCCTCGGCGGATGTTGTCGACATTTTGGATGCGGCCGGATCGTAATCCCAAACCGGATCGATGATGATGGCGTCGTTGGTTTTCTCGTCGTAGACGACGTATGTCAGAGTCCAAGTGGCTTTATCGAAGAATTCTTTAACAATGGGTTTCAAGGTAGATTTCATTTTCGACCCCTTTCTTATAGTTTTAATATAAATTGAGATGGGCTAAGGATAGATGTTCCAGCACACAAAACGCTTGGGGTATTTTGACCCAAATTGGGAAGGTCGAGAGTCGGTGAGCATATTTGGCAAAGAACTTTGGTCGGAACTGCCCAGTGACGTGCGTTGGAGTTTTGAATCTCAGGCGCAGTCTCTGACGTTTAAGCGTGGTGACGCAATCTATCGACAGGGCGACTCGCCAAGTGGAATGTACTTCGTCAAACGAGGCTTGGTGGGGCTTGTTATCGTGGCCGCTCAATCAGGCAAAGAGCATCTGCTGCGTTTTTTTCGGGAAGGGCAGTTCTTTGGTCATAGGGCTTTGTTTTCGGAGGAAGGCTACCACGGGAGCACGATCGCTCTTGAGGCCACTGATATTCGATTCGTTCCTCGCGACGTGATCTTGAATGCGCTAAGTAAACATCCGGAGCTTTATCGCGAGGTCATTCAGGTCTTATCGAAAGAGCTTCGTCGCTGCGAAACTCATCAAGTGATGATTTTGGAAAACCAGATTCTGGGGCGAATCGCGCAAAGTCTGGTTTACCTGAAGGACATTCACCCGGATCACAACTGGACACGGCAAGAGATCGCCAACTTTTGCGCGAGCACGGTTTCCACGGTCATCAAAGGCATGGCGAAATTAGAAGAGATGGGCCTGATTGAGCAAGAGGGGCGCTCGGTACGCCTTTTGGATCGCGACGGGCTTTTGGCCCTGGTTGAAAACGATGCGATCTAACCTCTCGTTGTAAGATGTGGCGCGAGATGCGGCAAAAAGTCTCAAAATCATGTCCCAGCACATAATCACGTGACCTAAAGCCGTGGGATCTTTGTGACATGGAACGGATGCGGAAAACTGCGACCTACTTAAGCTGCGAGCAAGTGTACAAGGTGTGGTGTACCGATCCTCATCTGATAGCGGTGCTCGATATTCGGCCCAAAGAGATGTTTTTGGCCGCGCATATTCCTGGGGCGATTTCGGTTTCACCCCAAGAGTTGTCCGGCGAGCTAGATCGTTTAGGCGAAAAATTGGCGGTGATTGTTTCTTTGGAAACGGAAGCGGTGGCGGAGGATGTGGTCGACCGCGAGAATGTGGTCCTCATGAGCCATTGCCATCAGTGGCTGGAGATGAATCACCCAGTTGCGGGTGATGGGCTGAAGACGACATTATTGGAATTCAAGCGGCGGGAGAAAAGCATGGTGAATCGAACAAGCGATGAAAAGACATCTGGATCAGCTTCAAGAGTTTTGCTGGAGAACGGCACGATCTTCCATCAGCTGTTTGAGGCGGAGTCTTCGACCTACACGTATATCATAGCGGACCGAGCTTCCAAGGAAGCCGCCATTATCGACCCTGTCATTGAAACCGTGGATCGCGATCTCAAGTTGATAGAAGAGCTGGGTTTGAATCTCGTTTACGTGTTGGACACGCACATTCATGCGGACCATATCACGGGTGCATCGGAAATTCGGAAACGAACTGGCGCAAAGACCGCCGTCAGTAAATTGGCTGGCGTGAGTTGCGTGGACACCGGCCTCGAAGATGGGCAAGAGCTTAAGCTAGGAACCAAAACCATCCGAGCCATTTCGACGCCCGGGCATACGGACACCTGCATGACGTTCGCGTTCGAGGGAATGGTATTTACGGGCGATGCGCTTTTGATTCGCGGCTGTGGGCGAACCGACTTTCAGCAAGGTTCGTCTGATACCTTGTTTGAGAGTGTGCGCGAGAAACTCTTCACGCTGCCGGATGACACCGTGGTTTATCCAGGACACGACTACCGAGGACTAACCTCGTCGACAATTGGCCTGGAGAAAGCGTTCAATCCTCGGCTTGGTGTTAAAAACTCGCGTGAAGATTTTAAGCGAATCATGTCGGAACTCAAACTCGCACACCCGAAGAAGATTCAAGAGGCTGTGCCTGCGAATCTCGCGTGCGGGCAAACTCGCGATAACCGCGTGCTGCACCCGCAGATCGTGGATGGGATTCCAGAAATCAGTTGTGAGGATCTGCTAAGGCATCTGTCCGATGCGAAGGCCGGCAGGATTCAGCTGATCGACGTCCGTCGCCCCGACGAGTTTAACAATGAGCTTGGTCATGTTCCCGGTGCTCGTTTGGTGACACTGGGGCCCGAGTTGACGGAGTTTTTAAAAAACTCGGACCGCGACCAAGAGATCGTCTTTTTGTGTCGTAGCGGCGGACGCTCTGGTTCCGCGACAGCCGAGAGCATTCAGCTTGGCTACAAAAAGACCATCAACATGGTCGGCGGAATGATTCGTTGGAATGAAAAGAAATTTGAAGTGGAGAGGAAGTGATCATGCCAGTGGAATGGGTCAACGCCCTTTTGGGCGGGGTTCTTATCGGGATCGCAGTTTCCATGATGCTGATGTTTAACGGCCGTGTGACAGGGATCAGCGGAATTTTGAACGGAGCACTGAGCCCGGTGAAGGGCGACACGCTTTGGAGAGTGCTCTTTATAGTAGGTCTTGTGCTTGGCGGATTCGCCATGCGGGCCCTGAGCCCCGATGTGTTTAAGGGCGACTTGGGGACCGAAAGTTGGACGACCATTGCAGCGGGACTCTTGGTCGGGTTCGGAACGATTTTAGGAAGTGGATGCACGAGTGGACACGGCGTGTGCGGAATCAGCCGAATGTCTGTTCGCTCCCTGGTCGCGACGATGGTGTTCATAGCGGCCGGTGTCGGCGCTGTGGCGTTGTTTCGTCAATTTGGAATTTTAAACTGAGGAAACTATGGGAAATGCCAAAATGAAAAATGCGCTAGTAGCGTTGGCAGTGGGGTTCGTGTTTGCTCTCGGGCTTGGGATCTCGGGAATGACTCAACCGTCGAAAGTCGTCGGGTTTTTGGATGTGTTTGGAAGTTGGGACCCATCGCTGATTTTTGTGATGGTCGGAGCGATCCTCGTTCACCTAGTTACGTATCGACTGATTCGTCGTAGGGCTTCGCCATTGCTTTCGCCGGAGTGGCATGTTCCGACCAATAAACGAATCACGCCTGCGCTTGTAGCGGGGTCTCTTTTGTTTGGTGTCGGTTGGGGACTTGGCGGGTTTTGCCCGGGGCCAGCGATGACGTCGCTTGCGAGCCTCGACAGCCGCCCGGCCGTGTTCGTCGTGAGTATGATTGTCGGGATGTATCTCTTCAAATTGGTTGATGCGAAACTAAAAATTCAGAAATGAGAGCCATATGGAACTGCTAGGGTATTTCGCTTCGATCTTCATGGGTCTGTCTCTTGGCATGATAGGTGGTGGCGGAAGTATTTTGACGGTTCCGATTCTCGTCTACTTGTTTAAGATCGACCCGATTCTCGCGACAGCCTATTCGCTTTTCATTGTGGGTCTTACGGCCCTCGTGGGTGGCTTTGGCTATCTTAAAAAAGGCGAAGTGGACCTTAAGACGGGGTTCATATTTGCCGTTCCGAGTTTCGTCGGCGTGTACTTCACCAGAGCATTTGTCGTTCCCCATCTGCCGGACCCCGTGTTCTCGGTCGGAAGCACTGCCATCAGCAAGGCGTTATTGGTGATGCTTGTATTCGCAGTCTTAATGGTCGCCGCCTCGATTTCGATGATTCGAAAGAAGAAGTCTGGCGGTGAGCCGCGAAAAGAGCTCTCACCGGCGGCGAAATTCGGGCTGATTTCACTAGAGGGTTTAGTCGTCGGCACCGTCACGGGATTTGTCGGTGCTGGCGGAGGGTTTTTGATTATTCCGGCACTCGTGGTCCTTGTTGGCATGCCGATGAAAATCGCGGTCGGTACCTCGTTATTCATCATCGCGGCCAAGTCCCTGATCGGCTTCACGGGTGACCTTCAAAGCCGTGGCGACATGATCGACTGGACGCTCATGTTGACTGTCGCTGGAATCGCGATCGTGGGCCTGTTTCTTGGAATGAGTCTTTCGAAGAAAGTTTCCGAGGCGACGTTAAAAAAAGGCTTTGGATATTTCGTTCTAGTGATGGGAGCCTTCATTTTGTTCGATCAGATAAACCACCTGATTTAATTCCAGCCTGATTTAATTTTGAAAAGAGGGAGCAATGGAAAAATCCAAGTATCGAATTCTCATTCTCGGAGGCGGAGCCGGCGGCATATCTTTGGCGGCTCGACTTGCGCGCAGTGTTTCTCCCGATCAGATCGCGATTGTCGATCCAGCGGAAAGCCATTTCTACCAGCCAATGTGGACCATTGCTGGAGCCGGCTTGGTCCCCAAAGAAACGACTCGGAAAAAGCAAAGCACTTTGATTCCTCATGGCGTGACATGGCTTCGCGAAACCGTCATTTCCGTCGATCCCGGAAACAAGAAGGTAAAACTCAGTCATGATCTGTCTATCGAGTACGACTACTTGGTCGTCGCAACGGGATTGCGGCTGGCTTGGGAGAAGATCGAGGGACTTGAAGGGAATCTCGGGAAGAACGGCATCTGCACCGTGTACGACTACAATCAGGTCGATTATACAGCTCAGCAGATTCAGCGTTTTCAAGGCGGGACGGCGATCTTTGTTATGCCGCCGGTTCCGATTAAGTGCGCTGGCGCTCCTCAGAAAATCATGTATCTCGCAGAAAATGTGTTTCGGCTAAACGGCGTGAGGCACAAGAGCAAGGTCATATTTGCGACCGCGGGAAAGGCGATGTTCGGGATTCCGACATTCTCAAACGCTCTCGCGGAGATCGTAAAAGAAAAAGGCATCGAGCCCAAGTACATGCACAAGATATCGGGTGTTGATGCCGAGAAAAAAGAAGCGATCTTCGACGTCACCGATGCCGACGGCAAGGTCACGAAGCAATCGTTAAAATTTGATCTCTTGCATGTCGTGCCGCCCATGACAGCGCATAGCTATGTGGCGGAGTCTGGTCTGGCGTTTGAGGCGGGCGATCAAAAGGGCTGGCTTGAAGTCGACAAACACACGCTTCAGCATCTGAAGTATCCCGAGATCTTCGGTATCGGCGATGTCACTGGCGTTCCAAATTCCAAGACAGGCGCGGCTGTTCGGTCGCAGTACCCAGTGGTGGCCGAAAATCTTTTAGCGGTGATGTCCGGGAAAAAACCAACCGCAAGTTACAACGGCTATTCTTCTTGTCCGCTAATCACCGAGATCGGAAAGGTCATGCTGGCCGAGTTTGGATATGACGGAAAGCTGATGCCGACCTTCCCGCTGGATCCCGCGGTTCCTCGCAAGATGATGTGGCATCTTAAAAAAGATATTCTGCCTCACCTTTATTGGCAGGTTATGTTGAGAGGTTGGGCGTAAGTAAAATTTGGGCGGAAGCTTCCTTCAGCGTTCGGTCTTTTTTGCCGAGTATTTCGTCGGTGCTTCGTGTGAACGGAGTTCAGACGAAGTCACGCGTCAGAAGTTGAAAACGTGTCCAGCTAGTTTGAGAAGCGGATTCGTCTTACGAGAGGTTCGGCACGAACACTGTATGTCCCTATAGCGGTTCGAAAATTCGCTAGGGGGTTACAGAATGTTATTTCCACGTTCGCTCTTATGGAGCCTGACAGTTTCTCTTATGATGGTGCTCGGTCTAACGGGTGAGGCGCAGGCTTCCTCGCGCGAGACATTTGTCTTGGGACGAAACCTTGATTCGAGTTTGTTGGACGAAGCTTTGCGAGTCTCTCCGACGGAGCTGATCCCTTACATCGAAAGCCAGGGGTTGAAGGTTTACCTCTATCCCTCTCGAGCCAAGCGCAATCCAGACTTCGCGAAGGGAACGATGATATCGACGGAACTTCGCAACGAGGCTATGCTTCGTCACTTCTTCGAAGACAGTGGAGGCGGTTCGACAATCGCCGATCTCGGCATGTTTATTCCAAAAGAAGATTCCGATCTCGGGAAGTACGGCACCTTCATCGTCTTGGCAGAATCGGCGAACTCCTACACCCTTTTGCACGAGTTCACTCACTTCTTGTTTTACTCGACCGAGCTCCCGCGCACTCGCGCTGACAAGTACCTGCTACAGGAAAAGGCGTACAGAGCCAGTCGAAGTCTCGCGTTGCAGTTTGAGTACGGACTTCGTTATTTTGAGTCCTCGGATGTCTACAAGCGAGAGAATCTCCTCGACACGCTGATGGCGGATCTCGATATCGAAGTTCAGCGCGTTCACTGGTTTGTGGCGGAGGAAGTGATTATCGAATCCATGCTGCTTGCGCGGATCAAGCCCGCCACCCCCTACTATCAGGAAAAGCGAGTGGCGGCCGGTCGCACGTACGCCTTGGGCAATATTCGCGGGGCGCGGGTCGAGGTAAGTCGCCGCATGCATCTCTGGGATGAGTTAAAGCAGAGTTTCATGAGGACGGCCGGTGCCTATCCTCACACGTCGCACGCGGAACGTGAGGAGATCGTGACCTCGATTCCGGTTTATCAGGCCGAAGTCGAAAAGAAGGCCGGCCTTATTGAGAATACTCTGAAGCTGCTTGAGACACTGTTTCCCTAGGTGGAGTTACTCTAGGAGGGCGCGCTGCGAACGTAGGACGCCCTCGAGCATGATTTGTATCGATTCTTCCGGGGAGATCTGATCCTTAAAGTCACGAAGGGGGAAGAGCGCGACAGAGACATTTTCGGTTTCCGTTCCTCTGGGAATATAAGCCGGCGGGTAGCCAGCACGCATCAAGACGTAGTTGGCAACGATTCGTGCGAGGCGGCCATTGGAATCCCACAGCGGATGAACCGAGACGATGAACTGTCTAGCGCGAGCGGCTGCGATCACCGGGTGCATAGTCGTTCGGCTCTTGCGAAGCCATCCGATGAAGAACTCAAGGGCCGCGTATTTGTCGGTTCCCGAGATGAATGTGTTTAAGGGGTCGAGCGTGCGGCGCCCGCTTGGAGTTTTGGTGTACATGAAGTTCAAATCATCATGTACGAGGTATCTAGCCAAATGGCCGTAAGGGTATTGCGGCGTTGCCGATGGGTTTTGCGTGTACCCCTGAAGGACGACGGCGAAGTGAGCGAGGTCTTCTTTCGTAAGGTCGCGTTTGTTTTGCGCCATTTTGATGGCTAATTGCATGGCGAGATTCCAGTTCTCCAGATCCTCTTTTTTCTTTACGTTCTGCCCGTCTTTTTTTGGC